>JBAPXA010000393.1:0-6860 GCA_049283975.1 Pyrinomonadaceae bacterium
GCCAGAAGACGCAGTTACTTTGCTTGCCGGTCTGAAGTCAAAAGTATCTCCGCAGACGACCGTAGCCTATGCGAAGGGCTGCGAAATAAACGATGACTCGACGTCCGGAATTGATGAAGCTGTTCGCATCGCACGCGAATCAGATGTTGTGATCGTTGCCGTGGGCGAGTCTGCGGAAATGAGCGGTGAAGCCGCGTCGCGAAGCACCTTGGATATTCCCGGCCGCCAGTTGGATCTGGTAAAGGCCGTTCGGGCCACCGGCAAACCCGTCGTGATCGTTCTGATGAATGGTCGCCCCTTGAGTATTAATTGGATCGCTGACAATACTCCTGCGATCCTCGAAACATGGTTTGCGGGTACACAGGCCGGGAATGCCATCGCCGATGTTTTGTTTGGTGACGTGAATCCGGGAGGAAAATTGCCGGTCACATTTCCTCGCTCTGTGGGCCAGGTGCCGCTTTACTACAATCACAAGAACACTGGCCGGCCACCGGATGCGAACAATAAGTACACGTCAAAGTATCTTGATTTGCCGTGGACGCCATTGTTTCCCTTCGGTTACGGACTCAGTTATACGCAGTTCAAGCTCACGAACCTGCAACTAAGCGCTCCCCGAATCAGGCCCGACGGCGGCTTAACGGTGACAGCGGACTTGGAAAATGTAGGCCAACGTGCCGGCGACGAAGTAGTACAGCTCTACATCCGCGATGCAGCGGCCAGCATCACGCGACCAGTAAAAGAGTTGAAAGGATTTCGGCGTATTACTCTTCAGCCCGGCGAGAAGCAGCGGGTCGAATTCAAACTTACGTCGCGCGAGCTCGGTTTTTATAACCGCGAAATGAGATTTGTTGTGGAGCCCGGCGAATTCAGGGTGATGGTGGGACCAAACTCAGAAGAGCTGCTCGAGTCGAAGTTTGCGGTTGCAGGACGCTGAGGGCGTGAGAATCAGTTAACCTGTGTCAGGAAGAACGATAAAGGGCTCCGTTAGGAGCCAAATGTTTATAGGACATAAGCCGCCCTCGAACTTAGATCGCTCCGGTAGAGCGGCATGTTCCGCTCCTACCGGAGCGAGAAGTGTTTCGGACCTTAAGCTATAAACATTTGGCGCCTGGCGGCGCTGCGAATCCGAATTCGAAAAAGCAGGTTGCGAGTCTTACTACGAAGGCATCTTACAATGACATCACTTAGCAGTCGCGCGTTCTTTCCCTTCCGAGCGGCCTGCGCAGTCCTTTTACTCCTCTCAACCTGCTCTTCGGTTTTCACCACCTTAACTTCCGCAGCGACGACTGCTCACTTCCAGTCTGGGGCGCACACGCCGGGACGCCCCTACCAGAGTTCTCAGGGCACCCATAAACTCTCCCGCCAAGATGAACTTTTCATTGAAGATCTCCAGCGACGTTCGTTTGAATATTTTTGGGAACAGGCTGATCCGCACACCGGCCTGGTGCCGGATCGCGCGCGTGTCGATCGTAAGCCCCTGGCTGACAGCCACCTCAACGTTGCGAGTATCGCGGCCACTGGCTTTGGTTTAACCGCTCTTTGCATTGCTGCCGAGCGAGAATGGATAACTTCACAACAGGCCCGGTCACGCACGCGTAACACGCTTCGCTTTTTTGCGGATCAGGCTTTCCAGGAACACGGTTGGTTCTATCATTGGCTGGACGCGAAGACGGGCGAGAGAAGATGGAACAGCGAAGTTTCTTCGATCGATACCGCCCTTTTGCTCGCAGGGGTGATAACAGCGCGCCAATATTTTCACGCTGATGCCGAAATTGTTCGTCTCGCAACTAAGATCTACGATCGAGTGGACTTCAAGTGGATGCTCAACGGAGATCCTTTTCTGCTCTCACACGGCTGGAAACCCGAGACAGGTTTCTTAAAACCTCGCTGGGACACGTACAGCGAAGACGCAATTCTTTATTTGCTGGCGATCGGATCAACGACCCACCCGATTCCGCCCACGTCCTGGTATGCCTTTTGGCGTGACCGGTATCGCTATGAAGGTCATAGCTATTTCACAACGATTGGCGTGCCTGTCTTTATGCATCAGTACTCGCATGCCTGGGTCGATTTTCGTAACCGGCGTGAAGTTAAAGGCGATCGCATCGACTATTTTGAGAATTCAATCAGTGCCACGCTTGCCCATCGTGCCTTCTGTATCAATCTCTCGGGAGAGTTTAAGGAATTTGGACCAAACATATGGGGCATAACGGCCTCGGACAGCGCAAAAGGTTATCTTGCATGGGGCGGCCCGCCGCGCGATCCGGCGATTGACGGAACAATAGTGCCTTCAGCTGCGGGCGGGTCATTAATGCTGACGCCCGAAGTGTCAGTCGCTGCTTTGCGAACCATGCGCGAAAAGTACGGTGATCGAATTTATGGTGTTTATGGTTTTGTTGACGCCTTCAATCCCCACATCGGCTGGATCGACAGCGATGTAATCGGCATCAATGTCGGCATAATTTTGCTAAGTGCTGAAAACATGCGCAGCGGAAATGTCTGGCAATGGTTTATGCGAAATCGCGAGATCCCTGGCGCCATGACAAAAATTGGACTGCTCAAATACAGCAAGCCGAACCGAATTGAACAACCTCAGCGCCGGAAGGCCGCTTGAGGCTGATTGGCGATTAAGTCCAAGGTCCAATGTCCAAAGTCCAACGTCCAACCTCCGCGACGCAAACGGCTCAGCTAGCTTGTTCGCGCAAGATTTCGATTAACTTTTCCAGCGGACGTTGGACTCTGGACATTGGACTTTGGACATTGGACATTGGACATTGGACTTAATCGCAAATCGCCAATCCCCTAGCTTGTCTCTTCATAACTGTCGTTGTATCTTTCTCACCAAGCAGTCCAAGAGAAAATGAAAGTTCATAGCTGGATCAAAAAAATGGGCTTCTGGGGATTCATGTTTTTCCTCGTCAAGGGTCTGCTTTGGCTCACCGTGCCTGCTCTCATTGCGCTCTTCGCGCAATAACCCGATGGAATTGCCTGCCCGCCGTTTTCGCACGATCGCCCACCAGATAATTTCCACGTTTTTGCTATCGCTCGCCCCTGGCTTTCCGTTAGTAGGGCTGGCGCAGAATCCAGTTCCGGAAAACACGAGACCACGAGCGCGCGAACTAGGTATTAAGGTTGGCATCCTGCCTTTAGGTCAGCTCAACGCCATTACCGATGTTCCGGGCGTTGCTGTAGGTCATACAACAATCATCCGCGGGGAGAATGTGCGCACAGGTGTGACTGCCATACTTCCACATCAGGGCAACCTCTTTCGCGAAAAGGTACCGGGAGCCGTCTTCGTGGGAAACGGATTTGGCAAACTCATGGGTTCAACTCAAGTAAACGAATTGGGCGAGATCGAAACGCCGATTCTCCTAACTTCGACACTTAGCGTTCCTCGCGTTGCCGATGCCGTACTTGATTTTGTTCTCATGCAGTCCGGTAACGAGGATGTACAGTCGGTCAATGCCTTGGTCGGCGAAACTAATGATGGTTACTTGAATGATATTCGCGGGAGGCATGTAACTGCCGGCGATGTTCTAAATGCTATCAAGAGTGCTAAGGAAGGAATTGTCGCCGAAGGAGCAGTCGGAGCCGGTACGGGCACAGTCGCGTTTGGTTTCAAGGGTGGAATCGGCACCTCATCGCGCAAGCTTCCTCCGAGTCTTGGTGGTTACACGGTTGGGGTGTTGGTGCAAACAAATTTTGGAGGAGTCTTAACGATCAATGGTGCCCCCGTGGGACGAGAGCTCGGTCAGTACTACTTAAAAGACAGTGTCGCTCAGATTCATCCTTGTAAAAGCACAAATCCAACGGGAGCAAATTGCAGCTCAGGCGCACCGCAAGTCGCCGATGGCTCAATTATCATTGTTATCGCTACTGATGCGCCGGTCGATGCCCGTAACCTAAGTCGCATGGCGGCGAGATCGATGATGGGACTGGGCCGCACCGGGGCCGCCGGCACCAATGGCAGTGGCGACTATGCAATTGCCTTCTCAACTGCTTCAGACGTGCGTATTCGGGCGGTGAATGTTCCGGGCCAACAAAACTCAGCGCGCAGTGTGAAGCTTTTGCCTAACGATGCGATGTCACCCCTTTTCCTCGCCGTGATAGAGGCGACCGAAGAAGCGGTTTACAATTCACTGTTTCGGGCGCAAACGATGACTGGGCGCGGTCGCACCGTTCCCGCCCTGCCACTTGATAAGACTCTTGAAATTCTCCGGAAATACGGCGCTGCTCGGTAGCAGGGACGCGGGGACGCGGAGACACTGAGTCGCCGAGACTAAGAAAAAGGTTTAGTCGTCATTCACCTCAGCTTGAACTCCTAACGTTCTTGCCCACGCCCGCCCAAGCCCCCTCTCCGTGTCTCCCCATCTCCGCGTCTCCCCATCTCCGCGTCTCCGCGTCTCCCCATCCCCACCTCTTGTTGCGAGAGCGTGAACTTTTTGTAAGTTTTGCATCACAACAAACTGATGCTGTGCGTTAGCAATTCTTTTGGTCCACATCTCAGTGACTGGACCGCATGGTCCCATTGACACATCATTATCCGACGCCTAGAATTCACCTCAACCCCGAAGCAGAACAATTGAAGTTTATCAAGGAGGTCAGTTGCGTGAAAACAACTATTCGTGTCAATCGAAATCGGCCGGAGTCTCTCACCAAGCAGATTACGGATCAGCTCACAAGTCTGATCGAGAGCGGCGTCTACACAGTAGGCAGCTATCTTCCCAGCGAACGCGAACTTGCCAATACGGCAAAGGTCGCGCGTAACGTCGTTCGAGGAAGTTATGAAAACCTTGTGCGGGCCGGAAGAATTCAGAGCGAGGGTCGCAAAGGTAAGACCGTCAAATCAAGCGGCTCGCGACGGAAGGCCGGCGCCAGCAAGGCGCGCAAGAAATAAGCAGGCAAGTGTGTTGAGCATCGCCCGCCGAGTCCCCCCTCACTCACGGAGGAACCAGAGCCGCCTCCGCGCCTAAGGCGAGGATCTCATTGCGAATCGCATTGCGTTCTGCGATCAGTCGCACAAAAAACCGTCTTTTTCTAAGAAAAAACACTAGCGCCCGCAACCCGCCGACGAAGCTGTCAAGCTCTTCGGCGAAACGAATTGCTACGTAACCCGCCAACGGCATCAAGGCGAGCGCCAGCAAAGCCGCGGGCCAGCCCAGAAATTTGTAGGTCACCAACGCGAGCACAATCCAGGTCAAGGGAAACAAAAGCATCGCCGAAATGATCTTGATTGTAGAAACAACGTCTTCAGTGTCGCGATAGATTTGCGTAGCTAAGAAGCCACCAAGGCGGTAGGCGGGATAGTGAACCAATACGCCGCAGACTGCTGGCCCAAGCAACAGCAAGAACAGGAGGCACCGCGTTACGAGATGTGCAAACACCTGGCTTTTTGAAGACGGTGCGGCGAGATCCCGCGACTGCATCCCAGCTTGTTTTAGTTCCTCTTCAAAGCGAGCCATGCGCAGTTCCAGTTTCTCCAGGCGCGCCGGCGCTTGCTCTCGCAAGATCTTGTAAGCCTTAATGAAACGCTGTCGCAACTGCAACTCTTCCGTCAGGCTATCGTCATTCTCATTCTCATTCTCACGCGCCGCCGAAAAAATTCGCTCCGCCCGGGCCACGGTGTGCAGTGCCTCTTCGTGCTCGGCGTCCAGCATTACTTCGCGGAGCGCCACCTCGATCTTATCTGACAGTTCGCGTACGGCCGCGCGCGGCGGATTCCCGTCAGGTTCTAATTCTGTGCGCGGTACCGGGAAAGCCTTACCGCAATAAAGCAGCACGCCGCTGCGAAACGATGTCTTGGACGTGTAGTAAAGACCGGCGGGCACAATCTGAAGATCTAAAGCCTCGCCAGTGGCAACGGCTCCGAGTGCTATCCGCGCCGCTCCCGTCTTGATGGGACGCAGGCGCGGCTCGTCGTGCGAAACCCCCTCCGGGCAAATTCCGATAGTGCCACCTTCAGCGAGTAGCTTTCTCGCTGCCGCAAACGTTTCCAGATTACGTGAGACGTCTTCACCTTTATCCTGCCGCCGATATACTGGCAACGTATCAATGGCCCGAACGAAGAAACCAAGAATTGGCATGCGGAAGAGTGTTGACTTGCCTAAAAACGAAACTCGGCGCGGCGCAAGGCAAAGCAGGAACACCGGATCGACGAGCGCATTAGGATGGTTTTGTACAAAAATCACCGGGCTGTTCAGCGGCACATTCTCGAGCCCGGCAACTTCCACACGACGAAAATAAACGCGAATCGCGAATCGCAGGATAGCGACAATGAGACGGCGGGTCATAACTGTGAATGATACAAGAATCTCGCTCGCTACGATCTAGTCCGAAGTCTCAAGTCCCAAGTCTCAGGTCTCAAGTATTAACCGGGCTCGAGGCTGCGACTGAAACTTGAGACCTGAGACTTACAAACGGCCAAAAGCCAAAGACCCTGCTTTATGTAATAATACTTTTGCTTTCCCATAAAACTAATTGTCGTTCTTGAGAGGAGCACTATGAAGCGCTTTATCATCGCGATCTTTGTACTGATTTTGGCCTTTGCCGCCGGCGCCTATGCACAAGACAACCGTTTTACGGTTGAGGATTTGTTGAAAGTCCGGCGCGTTAGCGATCCGCAAGTGTCTCCCGATGGACGGCAGATCGCGTTCGTCATCGGCGAGGTCAAGCTCGACGACAATCGTGTCGTCAATCAAATCTACCTCGTGCCGGTGGGAGGTGGTTCGGCAAAACAGCTAACCAGCGGAAGCAGTTCCGCCAGTTCGCCACGCTGGTCGCCCGACAGTAAGAAGATCGCGTTCACCACTGGCAGCCAAATCTGGGTGATGGACAGCGACGGCGACGACAAGAAACAGATC
>JBAPXA010000394.1:0-4879 GCA_049283975.1 Pyrinomonadaceae bacterium
CCCTGCTCCTTCAAGATAATTGTTGATGATCTTGAAGGGACCCGGGCCATTCCATCCGCAAATAGCTTGTGTGTCGTAACCCTTGCCGTGAATGTCGGAGATGTAGGCGTTCGTAATGCTGACATCAGAGCCATTAAGTGCGATACCACGCTGGACTTCCTGTGTTTCGAAGCCGTGAATATAACTTCGATCGATTATTAAGTGATGTGGGACGACGTCGAGGGTAGTTTGTGTTTGATACTCGCCGATTCTGATCAAGTCATTAACCTTAACCTCAGCATTAGTAGTAGAGAACTCAATCCCGACGAACTTGTAATGATGCGCACCATTCTGTGTCTTGACGATTGGCGAACCGTTTTCAGCAGACTGTATTTTGGCAAACAAAGCTGATTGTGAGCGCGACACGCGAACGCCTTCCGGTAGTTCACTGAGCCGCGAGCTTTGAATAGTGATGAACTCGTTACCGGTCTTGGCCGGGAGCGTAAAAGGCCCCTCGTACACGGCACCAGCTTCAAGAACTATCGTGTCACCAGGTCGAGCCTGATTAAGCGCCCGTTGCAGATCACCATTGCGACCGAGCTTTGCAACTGAACCCTGTCGCGAGCCCGCCGGAGCACCGACCCGCCTGGCTCGCTGCATGACTGCAACTCCCACGGTCGCAATCAGAACGACTAACAGAAATACCAAGAGTGCCGATGATTTTTTCATCAACGTCATCCTAAAGCCGCCGCTCCTTCTGGTTCAGTAACATAACTTTCAACTTCAACGCTAAAGTTTTGTTCATTACGGAGCCACGATTCCAACACGAAGATGTACCAGAGCTGATTTGGAGCCCAGCCCTTCTCTGCCGCAACTGCTAATCGATCAAGCACGGCGCGAGAGTTTATCCAACTCTCCCGATTCAATATCGATGTTTGCAACGACTCTACTACCGCGTTGTGCCAGCGGCCAACCAGCCAGCGTTGCACGGGAATACTGAAACCACGCTTACGCCCGCCGGCCAGGCGCTCGCCTATTTTCTGCTTGGCCAATGCTCGAAGCACCGCTTTAAGCTGACCGCCGTTGAGACGCACCTCAAACGAAAGAGACGAAGCGAATTCCCAAAGGTCCTGGTCCAGAAAAGGTGAGCGAGCCTCCAGTGAATGAAACATCGTGGCACCGTCAATCTTCGTCATATACTCGCCAACGAACCTATTGCCGCGATCGTATTCCAGGAACTCCGAAAGAATCTTTCGACCTGATTCGTGAGACCAGGCGATGTCCCTTTGCGCAACAGAAATTCCCGCTAACCTCTCGCCGAGCATTCCGTATCGCTGGTAAGAAGGTAAACCATCGTGAGCGCACGCAACCGCCCCCAAACCGCCAGTTGAATAGTTCAGAAACGAACATAAGCGTTTCAGTGAACCGACTTGAGGAACCTTTTCACGATTGCGACGCCAGCCGCTCGCCAAAAAGCTGGGCAACGATCGAGCCAGCTTTTGGGCCAGCCACAAGTGGCGATGTTCGGGATAACCGAGGAAAACGTCGTCGCCGCCATCTCCGGTCAGCAACACCGTAGCCGATCCAGCTACCACTTTGGACACTCGCAACATCCCGAGCGCCGAAGCGCAGGCGAAAGGCTCACCATAAGCTGAAATCAGTTCGTCTATGTTCGGGCTAGTGTCGCCTTTCAACTCGAGCACCTGGTGACGAATTCCTAAACGCTCAGCCGTTTCGCGTGCGTCAGCAGTTTCATCCAACGGGTCGCCGGGAGTGCCTATCGTAAAGGCTGTAACGTTGCCACCGAGATGTTGGATGGCCCAACAGACAAGGCTCGAGTCGATACCGCCGCTTAGTAGAGCTCCAATTGGAACGTCTGCGAACAGGCGTTTTTCTACAGCACTAAGGAAAAGCCGTTCGGTCTCTTCCAAAGCGTCCGAGAACGAAGGTTGTTTGTTTGATGGAAGAGGTGGGCGCCAGTATTCGCGTGTTTGTATTTTACCGCCGGACCACTCGACGATGTGGGCTGCTGGGACCTTTCGGACGCCACGATAAATCGAGCGCTGATCGGTGACATAACCGAACTCCAGAAACTCAGCGACTGCTAAGTCGTCAATCTCATCGGCGAAGCCGCCCGCGCGCAAAGCGCGTGCTGTTGAGGCGAAGGCAATTTTTCCGTTCGAACATGAGTAGAGAAGCGGTTTCACTCCGAGTCGATCGCGAACCAGAAAAAGTGTGCGTTTGCGATCATCCCAAAGAGCAAAGGCAAACATTCCGCGAAGCCTGGCAATCAGGCCATCGAGTCCCCAGGCATCGTATCCATGCAGGAGGACTTCTGTATCCGTATGGCTCTTAAACTGATATTGCTGAGCCTCTAACTCTATCCTGAGTTCACGGAAGTTGTAGATAGCGCCGTTGAAAACGACGCCGACCGCCGAGTCAGGAGACAACATCGGCTGTCGTCCCGCGTCACTCAGATCAAAAATCGAAAGGCGCCGGTGCCCGAGCACAGCGCCATCCCAAACTTCCAGCCCTTCGCCATCAGGGCCCCTTCGAGCCAAAGTGGACATCATCCGCCGAACGCGTTGCTGCGCTACATCGCGATCACCGAATCCTGCTATACCCCCAATGCCACACATCAGACTTTAACTACGATCATCACTAGGTCATTTTAGAGTTCAAGCAGCTTGCCGAAGTCAGTCTGGGCCCTTCGATGCGGCTTTGCCTAGCTGCTTTTCGGCCAAGGCTAGTTCAAGAGCTTAAGGTTGTCGGTCAAACCGCAGCCTGGATTCTGAACCCCTGAACTTCCGCTTCAAATCTGATCATACTGGCTGAGGTTCTTCAGCAAGCATCTTCTCGATGAAATCCGAGTACCGTTGACGGTCCAACGGTAGACGTATCGCAGTCCCTTCTACTGAACTCAAGAGCATTGCGTTAGCCAACTCAACAGCATTTCGTCCTTCATGACCCGGACATGTCAAGCTTCCGTTTCCATGGACTGCCGCTATGAAGTCGTCGTAAAACGCATTTAGCACGTCTCCGCTCGCCGGTAGTTGAATCGTGCGTGTCTCGTTTTCCAAATTACCCATTAGTTGAGTATCGCGTGCAGTGCGTTCCCGAATCGAATCACGCAGCTTGGTTATTTCCAACTTCCCATTTTCAATCGTGAGGCGTCCACGGTCGCACGATATGACCGTGCGCGAAATCGCGGGAGCCTCAATCGTGCTTATGTGAATGTAACCGTGTGTCCCGTCTGCGTGGCGCAGAATGGCGCTTGCAGTATCTTCGACTTCAATATCATGCAAGTTGGTATCGCAGCGCGCCGTAACAGTTTCCGGCATGCCGCAAAGCCAGGCATAGCGGTCGAGAATGTGTGGCGCCTGATTCAAGAGCACGCCGCCACCCTCTCCCTTCCACGTCCCACGCCAGGGGCTCGAACGATAGTAGGCTTCTGACCGCCAAGCCGATTCAAGCATCGAGCAGCGATAGATCGGACCTAACTCACCGCTTTCCAGCAACTGCTTCGCGTAAAGATATGCCGGCTCGAACCGTTTCTGGTGTATGACAACGAAGATGCCGCGGCTCTCGCTCGCTGCATTTAAGACTTCATCAGCCTGGGCGACAGTAACCGTCAAAGGCTTTTCACAGAGCACATGAAGCCCGGCTTTGAGTGCGTTAACTGCCAACTCTGCGTGCTGCCAATGCGGTGTCGCGATTACAACAGCATCAACGTCCCCACTGCGGATCATTTCGTCTGCGCTGTCGAACCACGTGCAGTTGAGATCCGCGGCCACTTTGTGACCAGTTTTTGGCTGAATGTCTGTTACGGCAACGAGTTTTGCGAGTGAGTTGGAAGCAATAGCTCTGGCGTGCTCCTGGCCCATGATACCCAGGCCGATAACGCCGAAGCGGATTCCTTTTGCTTTAGCTGTTGTCACCGCAGGGGCTACAATCGTCGGGGAAGGCTGAGTAACAGCAGCGATCTTACGGTCCGAAGCCGGCGGCTGATATCTCGCCTGAACTTTCATGAATGCCGCAGCCACTTCTTCCATGTCAGTTGCGCTGCCCAGGAAGATTTCGTGCGGCAGGAAGAGCATGTTTTTGACTGCTGCATCGGAAACTGGAGTCGGCAGCACGCGCAAGTATGAAGGATGCCTTTCGCCGATAATTTGTAAAGCAGGCTGTTGGGCCATCGTGGCCTCATATCCTCGATTAAGAGGAATACCCTCGGCCTGCACGGCACGGATAAAGTCTTCAATACTTAGACCACCACATTCCTTCGTTTCGTACCGCAATACAAACATGTGCACGCCGTGGCGTTGGACACCTGGTCCAATACCAAGTGGCGTAACGCAGGAAACTTCCGCGAGATGTTCACGCAGTCGTTGGAAATTCTCCGCGCGGCGCTGCTGTTCAGCTTCGAGGTTCTGCAGCCTATAAAGCAGTATCGCCGCCACATACTCGCTAGCTCTCATGTTGAAGCCGAGGGAATGATGACCCCACCGCTGCCCACCGTGACGGGCCCGGCCAACGTTGTGAAAGGAGTACGCCCGCTCGAAGATCGCGAGATCGTTAGTAGTAAAGGCGCCACCCTCCCCCGATGATAGGTTCTTCGAGGATTGAAAGCTGAATGCGCCTGCGTCGCCGATTGATCCGACTCGTCCGAGTTCGTGTATTGCTCCATGAGCCTGAGCCGCGTCTTCGATTAACGCCAGCGAGTGACGTTTTGCGATGTCGGCGAGAGCCGTCATATCAGCTGGTTGGCCAAACAAGTGAACAGCCATGATCGCGCGTGTTTTGCCGGGGATGATCGCTTCTTCAACGCGCTTGGGATCGATCAGGTAAGTGTCGGGATCGACATCGACGAGCGCTACACCAAACCGCCTGTCAATGACCGAGG
>JBAPXA010000395.1:0-11970 GCA_049283975.1 Pyrinomonadaceae bacterium
GTGCCGCAGCAACCGCCGACGAATTTCGCGCCAGCTTGAATGATGCGTCTTGAATATTCGGCCATGTACTCGGGCGAGCACATATAGATTTGACGACCACCCACATCTCGCGGTAGTCCGGCGTTGGGTTGCGCCGAAAGTTTGCGATCGGTGAACGTTCGCATTTTTTCGATCGCGTTGAGCACAATCGCGGGACCTACGCCGCAGTTGAGACCGATTACATCCGCGCCCCATTCCGTCAATTGCGTGGTGAAGACTTCAGCCGTTGCGCCGAAGAGTGTGTTGCCATCCATCTGAATGGTCACCTGCGCGACGATTGGCAAGGCACACAACTTTTTCACTGCCTTAATGGCTTGCTCGAGTTCTGAAAGATCGGAAAACGTTTCCAACACAAACAGATCTACGCCGCCTTCAAGCAGCGCCGAAATCTGAGTCGTAAACATCTCCTCTGCTTCCGCGAACGAAGTTGGTCCGTAGGGCTCGATGCGTAAGCCAAGCGGGCCCACAGCTCCGGCGACAAGCGATCGGTTTCCGGCGGCTTCCCGAGCGATGTGTGCCGCTTTGATGTTGATCTCGCGGACGCTCGCTTCCAGGCCGTAAGGCTGCAGCTTGTTGACGTTGGCGCCGAAGGTGTTGGTTTCGATGATGTCAGCGCCTGCCCGCACATACTCTGCATGAACCTCCCGCACAAGGTCTGCGGCGACCAGGTTCAATTCATCGTAGGAGCGGTTGATGTAGATCCCCTTGGAATAGAGCATCGTCCCCATCGCGCCATCAAAGATGTAAGCGCGGTCGGATTCAAGTAGGTCGCGGAAGTTTTGCATTTGATCAGATGGTCTTCGGCCTTTGGGCTTTGGTCTTTGTACGCTCCGCATTGAAGGCAAGGTCAAGTATCGCTAAACTCAATACAAAGACCTAAGACCAAAGATCAAAGACCAAATTGAAAAGTCCCGCGCTAAACAACGCGGGACTTCATACTGGCTGAAGTTTTTTCGGTGCGTCCTACTGGACGTCCGTGCTGTTTAGCGGATTGTTTTTCGTGGCCGCAAGTCGCCTTAACTCACCACGTTTGTCAGTTGCGCTTATACGCCTGCCTGAAGATGACTGTCAAGCAGAGCTCTCAACACGAGAGACCAGGAGAACCCAGCCCTAATCAGGTCTGGCCTTTCTCATTGGACAAGCGAGGCGATCAAGGGCCGAATCTCTGGCGATACTCGAGAGAGTTTACAAACCCTGTCACCATGCCACGCGGATCGTTTGTTTGATCCAGCACCTCAATCCAGTCTAGATAAAAAGCGTCCGGCTGGCGTCGCAGATAGCCAAAATATTCCATCACCGCATAAGCCTGATGGTTGTATTTCGTCGACACCTCAGGGCTCTCAACGATCTGTCTTAGCACTTGCCCGCGCGTCAGCGTTGAGTTGTTCAACCCGTCAATCAAAAGCTGCGGGTTGGAGAGTGTCACGCTGGCCGTGTTCAAAAGCGTGTCAACATACTGCATGTTGGTAAGCGGATTGTACGTGTTTGCGAATGCGGGCTGCGCCATGAAGTTAGCGATGAAAGCGACCTTAGCTGCCTCTAGCTGATTGTTGTCGAGAAACCCGCTCACACTGGCCAGCGCCGGCACGAACTCGTCGTAATCCGGCTTTCTCCCAAAGGCTACAGGATAAAATCTGTAGACGAAGTAACCACGCTCCTGAAACTCCGCCGATTGAAAAAAGAGTTGAGAAACGTGGATCCGATCGCATTGAGTAGTGTCGCCCGTGCAGTTGTTGATGGTATTTACCCACCCGGCAAAGCCTGGCGGATCAGGTTCGCGGCCGAGAAAGTCTAAGTACTGCTGGCGTACGAAGAACTCTGTGTTATCGATCGGGTTCGGACCGTGCGTCGTTTCGTTGTCCGTGATCGTGACGGTCGTAAGGGATCGCACTCCGAGGGTCGCGCCGAGAGGGCCGTTGAGACTGATGGTAAAGGTCTCGTTGCCCTCCGCGTATGAGTCATCGATGATAGCGATGGAGAAAGACCGGGTAGTTTCCCCGGCGGCGAAGGAGAGGGTGCCGAGCGCGTTGATGTAATCACAACGAGGTGAAGCGATGGAATTAAAGACGTTGCAGTTCGTCAAGCCGGCTGCATCGTTCGTCGCAAAACTGACCGACGCGCTGCCGGTCGTGTCGCCACTGCGACTCAAAGTGATGTCCACTCGTGGCCCGGTCTCGCTGATGGTGTAAGACGCGAAACTGAATTGGATCTTTGGTGTATCATCGTTGATGATCGTTCCCGTACCCTGCGCTCGAGCTATCGTAACATTCTGCGGATTCGTGAAGACGACGAAAAAAGTCTCGTCCAGCTCATTAATCGTGTCGCCAATCACCGGCACTAAAATGCTTCTAGTCAACTGGCCGGTAGGAATGGATACGGTTCCGGAAGAGCTGACATAATCACTCCCCGCGGTCGCGGTACCATCGGCTGTCGAATAGTCTACACTGATTGGCTTGCCGCTCACGGTTGAGAGCGTGACGGTGAAGATTGCGGAACTTGTGCCGCTGTTGCCTTCCAAAAGTGACACGTCGCCAATGAACACGCTCGGCGGGGGATCGTTATCTTTGATGGTACAGATTCCCTGACGACGAGCGATTGTTGCGTTTATCGGAAGAGACACGAAAAGACCAAAGCTTTCGTCAAACTCATCCAGCGTATCCCCGGCAACCGGCACAATAATCGTCCGAGTTACCTGACCTGGCGTAAAGACAAGACGCCCAACAACGGGCTGGAAGTCAACCGTGCTGGCGGCGGTCTGGCCCTTGGTGGAGTAACTAGCGGAGATGGTTTGGTTGCTGGGCGACGAGAGGCTCACTGTGAAGACGGCGCTGGTTGTGCCGTTATCGACTTCGTCAATTGCGATGTCGTTGACGGTCAACCCCGGGAGAGGTGTGGTTATGGCTGAGCAAGTATTTGACAAGATTCCAAGCGTATAAGTCTGGTCCATTGCGACAGCCAAATCAATCGCCCCATCTGCGTTGAAATCGCCCGGCGCTAGTGAGATTGGTGATCCGCCGATTCGAAAATGCGTCGCTTTCCCGAATGTGCCAGTCCCAGTGTTTAGAAGTATCGATGCATTTGAGGAGTTGTAATTCGCGACGGCCAGATCTGGCTTGTAATCGCCGTTAAAGTCAGCGATGGCGACAGCGTAAGGACTTGAGCCTACCGTGTAATTAGTAGAGCCGGAAAATCCGCCCAAGCCATCCCCAACTAAGACCGAAACAGACGCACTGCTTAGGTTACTGACGGCCAGGTCAGCTTTCCCATCTCCGTTCAAGTCTCCAACGGAAACTGACGAGGGCGACGACTCTACCGCGAAACTTGAGGTCGCAACGAACGAGGCTGCACCGTTACCTAATAGAACTAAAACATTATTGGAGTTGCTATTGGCTACAACTAGGTCGAATTGCCCGTCATTGTTCAGATCTCCAACCGCGACAAAGCCAGGCCCGGCTCCTGCTGCAAAACTGATCGGCGCGCCAAACCCACCGGTACCATTGCCGATCAGGATCGAAGCCATGTTGGCGGTCGAGTTCGACACCGCCAAGTCGGGGTTGCCATCGTTATTGAAGTCGCCGACCGCAACCGAACTGGGGGCAAAAGACGCAGGAAAATCTCCAGCGAAAAAAAATCCACCCACGCCGTTGCCTCTTAATATCGTGACGTTGTTAGTCGGTGAATTGGCCAAAACCAGATCGAGATTTCCGTCGTTGTCGAAGTCTCCGAAAGCGATCGCTGCCGGAGCATTCGCCAGATCGATATTCGCCGAAACGACAAAATGTCCGGTTCCATCATTCAGGAAGAACACGACTCGAAACGGCTGAATGCTGGCGACCGCCGCGTCGTCTCTACCGTCGTTATTGAAGTCCCCAACCGCGACGGCGCGAGGGAGATTCCCCGTAGGATAGAGATCGGCTTGAACAAACCTACCGCTGCCATCACCTGTGAGAATTGTCACGTCGTTCGAGCCTGAATTCACGACCGCCAGATCCGATTTGTTGTCGTGATTCAAGTCGCCAAGAGCCACCGCCCAGGATAACGATCCCGGACTGTAATAGATTGCCGGTGCAAAGGTTCCATCGGCATTACCTAACAGAATGCCAACAGTACTTTTTGTCCACGTCGCGATTACCAAATCCGGCTTTCCATCATTATTTAGATCGCCAACGGCCAAATGTGAGAGGCGATCGGGAAATTTCGAATAGATTGTCACTGGCAGGCCAAGTCCTCCTGACCCATTCCCGGCCAGGAGATTCAACGTGCCATTGTCACCTGCGACTGCCACGTCGATTCTACCATCGCTGTTCAGGTCGCTAGCGACTACGGCAACGGGACCAATGAAGCCTGAGGCAAAGTTTGTTGAACTGAAGCCCCCGGCGCCATTGCCCAGCAGAACTGAGACATTGTCTGACTGGAAATTGGCGACTAACAGATCTGGTTTGCCGTCGGCGTTGAGATCGCTGGCCGCAACGAAGGTTGGTCCCATACCTGTTCCAAAATTAGTGCGCGACCCAAATGTCCCACCTCCATTTCCCAAGAGCACGGCGACGTTATTGTCGAAAAAATCGGCCACGCCCAAATCTGTCTTGCCATCACCGTTGAAGTCCACAAGAGCGACCGAGCGCGGGCTGGAGCCAACCGCATAGTTGGTTGGAGCGCCAAAGCTACCTGAACCGTTACCGAGCAGAATAGAGATATTATTGGAACCTCTGTTGACAACAACCAGATCAGCCTCGCCGTCATTATCAAAGTCACCGACCGCTACAGACACTGGGTTGGTCCCGGCGGAAAAATTCGTCGCAGCTCCAAAGCTACCCAAACCGTTGCCGAGCAGAACCGAGATATTGTTGGAATTGGTGTTTGCTGTAACCAAGTCGATATAGCCATCGCCGTTGAAGTCACGCTCAGCAATGGCGGTTGGGCTTGTTCCGACGCCGAAGCTTGACGCCACGTTAAAGGTTGGGAAGGTGCATTGGGCACTTGAGTGAACTGGCCCTGCGAGCAGGCTTCCAGCGGTCAAGAGTAAGCATAGCCATCCAGGTCTTCTGGGAAGCGTTGACATTGGTTTCGACCCAGTGTAGGAAAACTTCCTCATCGTCCGATCGAAGAGAAACATGATACCTTCGCGATTGTACCGGTCGAGAATCTTGAGATAGTACTCAATTCCCGCGAGCCTCACGGTCCGAACCTTTGCCGATACTCGGCCGAATTCACAAAGCCCGTGACCATGCCGCGTGGGTCGTTTGATTGATCCAGCACGGCGATCCAGTCCAGGTAGAAAGCGTCCGGCTGCCGGCGCAGGTAACCAAAGTATTCCATCAGCGCGTACGCCTGATGGTTGTATTTTGCCGACATCTCCGCGCTCTCAACGATCTGTCTTAACACCCGCGCCCGCGTCGGCGTCGAGCCGTTCAGCCCGTCAATCAGCGTCTGTCTGGTAGCAGGCGAAAGCGTAACCGCTGCGGTCGACAACAGCGTGTCAACGTACTGCGTGTTGTTAAGCGGGTTGTAGGTATTCGCGAATGCCGGGCGGGCCATGAAGTTAGCGATGAAGGCGACTTTTGCCGTTTCCAACTGATTGTCGTCGAGAAAGCCACTTACGCTGGCCAGATCAGGAACAAACTCCGCGTGATCAGGCTTTCTCCCAAAAGCCACCGGATAAAACCTGTAGACGAAGTAGCCGCGCTGCTGAAACTCCGCTCTGGGCGGATGATTTGCCCGCAACACAGGCGCTGCATTGGGTTGCAACTCTTTACTCGCTTTAGCATCACGTGCGGCGAGTTCGGTAACGTTGATTACGGAAACTGAAACAGGTTCAATGTGCGCCTCGGGAGCAGGGACGTCCCCTTCCTGGAGTGCTTGTTCACTCGGACTATGCGTCGGGACTGACTGCGCCAGCACATGAAAGATCTGACCAAGGAGCGGCAGACCGAGCAGGAGCAAGGTCACAAGGTAGATGGCCGTTCCCTTGGCTCGATCAGGCATTGAAGGTTTGCGCGTTTGCGACAAGTGAGATTACCTCGCCTTCGCCCGCCATCTTACTCGCTTTTCGCTCTTGCCTGGAAGGCGCAACTTTCGGAGGGCTCCATTTGCTTAGCTCGTCGAGCGCTTGGCCGACCCGAGGTCACCACCGATTTCACTAATTTTAAACATAAGGAAAAGCCTAGCTTTGATAAGCGGCGGGTGCGGGTGCAGTTTGGCTTTAGCTTTCGTTCACACCGTGGCTTTCAGCCAAGGGTTAAATCAAGGTTCCGAAGTATGGAACTGTTTCAAACGGTTTCGTGGATTATTGGGCGGGCGCTAATCCAGCGGGCTAAAGCAACGGCTTGAATGAAAGTTTCAAACTTCACCAGTACCTGAGGCCCAAACGCTCTTGACACTCCAGCTACATTTTGGCTGAATGCTCGCGTTCCCAATCATTCGGGCTTTACGATTCCCCAAAGTCCAAGGGCGGCATTCTCCCGTAATTTAGTTTTAGCTTCTCCCGAGGTTTTGCCAGCCGGCAACGCGGTTTGCAATTCGTAATAAGCGAATCTGCGGGCAAGGAACCTATCTTATGAGCACACCAGTTGATGCCACCGGAGCAAGTTCCGGAGCCACCGTCGATCGCGGATTCTTCGGACACCCTCGTGGTCTTTCCACGCTTTTCTTCACCGAGATGTGGGAGCGGTTCAGTTACTACGGAATGCGGGCGATCCTCACGCTCTACATGACCAAGAGTCTCGTGGAAGGTGGACTCGCCTTTGACGAAAAATACGCAAGCGTAATTTACGCGACCTATGTTTCGTCAGTTTGGTATCTGCCGCTGGTAGGCGGCTGGATAGCCGACAGAATTCTGGGAGCGCGGCGCGCAGTCTTAATCGGTGGGATCATCATTGCCTGCGGTCACTATTCGATGGCTGTCAACAGCCGGCCAAGTTTCTACGCAGGTCTGGTTCTAATTGCCGTCGGCACCGGCCTTCTCAAACCCAACATCAGCGCGATGGTGGGTCAGCTTTACTCTGACAGGGACGAACGCCGCGACGCAGGCTTTTCGATCTTCTACATGGGCATTAACCTGGGCGCTTTTCTTTCGCCCATTGTAGTTGGATTCCTGGCGCAACATATCTGGTTCAGGAATTTGATCTCGTCTTTGGGCTTCGACCCGAATAGTAGTTGGCACTTTGGCTTTGGCGCCGCCGGAGTAGGTATGACGCTTGGCTTGATTCAGTATTTGATCGGGCGCAACCGTCTGAGAGATGTTGGAGCGCGACCCGAGAAAAAAGCCGCGGGCGACCGGTCAGGAAGCGTCGATTCCATCACCATTGGTTTGGCGGTCGTCGGGGGTATCGTAGGCGCCGCAGTGGGACTTTACTTTGGCGACGCTGGGATCATATCGGCGTTATTCCCGGCAGTAGTTTTCTTCTTTGCGGGTTATCTGTTGGGCACGGTCAGACTCCTCGAAGGCAATGAACTGAAGAACGTCCTGGTAATCTTCATCCTTTTTCTCTTTTCAATTGTGTTCTGGATGACCTTCGAGCAGGCCGGCTCAAGCCTAACCCTATTCGCGGATCGGTTAACGCAGACAACGATTTTTGGCTGGACGTTCCCCTCAAGTTGGTTTCAGTCGGTCCAACCAATCTTTGTGATTAGCCTCGCGCCGGTCTTTGCCTGGATCTGGCAGCGGATGGGTGAGCGCCAACCCTCAAGCCCTGGAAAATTCACTATTGGATTACTCTTCGCGGGCCTGGCGTTTGTGGTTGTGACGATCGCATCAATGTTGACAGGCGGGGGTCGCGTAAGTCCGTTGTGGTTAGTTTTCGTTTATTTCTTACAGAGTATCGGAGAGCTTTGCCTGAGTCCGGTTGGATTGAGCACGGTAACGAAATTGGCGCCGGCACGGATGGTTGGATTGATGATGGGCGTTTGGTTCCTCTCAATCTCGATTGGCAGCTACATCGCCGGGCTTACGACGCGCTTCTTCGCGGGAAACGACGCGGCCGTGCTGACGAGAGCATTTGGAATCTTTGCAGCCATCACTTTGATTGCGGCATTTGCCCTGATGGTGTTAACGCCTTTGATTAAAAAAATGACACCACGAGCAAGTTGAAACCGCGTCAGACTAATTTAAAGGGCTGATGGAAGTCTGACGAGTATTGTTCGCAGGAGAGAAACCTCATGGCGACTACCAGTGAAGCGAGTGGTAAGCACCCAAAGGGATTGTATGTGCTCTTCGCGACCGAGATGTGGGAGCGTTTCAGCTTCTACACCATGATCGCGATGTTCGCGCTGTACATGCGTGACACTACGGGTCAGGGATTCGCGTGGTCGGTTGACGATACGCAGTCGCTCTACTCGAACTACATCATGTTTGTCTACATCTCGCCGCTGGTCGGCGGCTGGATCGCGGACAAGAAGTTAGGCTACCGCAGGGCCGTGATGATTGGCGGCCTCTTTTTCATGGCCGGGCATCTATTGCTCTCTATCCGTTCAATGACGGCCGTTTATGCGGCGCTGACGTGTCTCGTCATTGGCAACGGGTTTTTCAAGCCGAATGTTTCGGCTATGGTCGGCAACCTCTACTCTGAAGGCAGCCACCTGAAGGACCGCGCTTACAACATCTTCTACATGGGAATTAACGTGGGCGCTTTCCTGGCGCCTGTCGTGGCGGAGTTTATGAAAAGTCGCTTCGGCTTTCACCCGGCTTTCGCAGTTGCAGTGTTGGGGATGGCGATCTCAATCTTCATTCTTTGGAAATGGAAGAAGCACATAGAAGCGGCCGACATCCCTTCCATGAGAGGTGCGAAGAATATAGGCGACACGGCGGCGGTGGCTGTGGATGCCCCGCCTCAAGAAGTAAGTCACCAGGACGCAGCGAATGCGAGTCGTCGCGCCGCAATTGACGCCGTGCCTGACTGGAAAAGAGTCGGCGCGCTGCTGGTGATCTTCTTAATCGTTATCGTTTTTTGGATGGTCTTTCACCAGAACGGGACGACCATAACCTACTGGGCTAACGAGAACACCGACTGGAAAGTCACAGGTATCATCTCAAACGCCATCAACCCGGCGTGGGTCATTCTCCTTACGTTCCCGGTAATAATGTTCTGGAGGTGGCTGGACAAGAAAGGGCTCGAACCTTCAACGCCGACCAAAATGGTATTCGGCATGGTATTGACTGCGGCCGCGTTCCTTGTCTTCTTCGTGGCGGCGAAGATTGGAGAAGGCTCGCTCGCAACTGGCGCTAACGCCTACGCGCTTGGTGCCTATAAGATGTCGCCGCTATGGCTGCTCGGAGCGTACGGCGTCCTGACGGCGGGGGAGCTGATGCTGTCTCCCATGGGATTATCGCTGGTCTCTAAGGTGGCGCCGATTAGATGGCGAGGGATCATGATGGGCGGCTGGTTTGTGGCTACCGGTTTCGGAAACAAGCTGACACAAATCGGCCAACTCTGGGACGACTGGCTCCATTCAGCGTTCTGGCTTTTTTGCAGCGGCTGTGCGTTGGCGATGGCCTTCGTTCTCTTGATTCTATTAAAGCCTTTGAAGAAAGCGATGCCGGGAATCTAGAACTGGCTTGGCCAGTTCTAGATTGGTCTTGGGTCTTTGTGCTTTGGTCTTTGTTTGTGTTTCGTCCAGTTTCCTGGACTTCCTTTAAGTTGACCTTCAAGGATCGTTACAGGAACAAAGACCAAAGTACAAAGACCAAAGATCAAAAAACCAATCTCTTCGATTCCATTCAAGCTATCGAAACACACTACGGAGTAATCAAAGTGAACCTACGTCGCACCGTCTCCGCCCTCATTGTCCTGATTGTCACCTTCTGCGCGCTCGCCAGTGCCCAACAGAAGCAGTTGACGCTTGATGATCTTTACGATCCGGTCAAGAAAGTTAACTTTAATGGGACTGTCCCCAACATTCGTTGGCTCAAGGACGGCAAGCATTACCTGCTTGCCAACGACCCGAGCAAGCACACGGTGCCGCGCCTCCAGAAAGTGAATGCCGTGACCGGTGAAGCTACGGCCTTTCTGGATTCAGCCAAGATGGAGAACGCTTTCAACGCGCTTGGCGGGATCACAACAGCCGATGCCAAACAACTCGCGAATCGCGGCACCTATGACTTCAACGCGAATGAGACCGCTGTTCTCATCAACTTCGCTAACGACCTCTTTTATTACGAACTAGGAAGCAACAAGGCCTTGCGGGTTACGAATTCAGCCGAAGAGGAAGTCGGTGAAACTTTCAGCCCCGATGGCCGCATGATCGGATTTGTGCGCGGCGGCAACATGTTTGTCTACGATCTGGGGACAGAACGCGAGCGGCGCTTGACGACGGATGGTGGTCCCAAGATCTTGAACGGCCGTCTTGATTGGGTTTACCAGGAGGAACTTTATGGCCGCGGCAATTTCGAGGCGTACTGGTGGAGTCCTGATTCGACGATGCTGGCTTATTTACGCATCGACGAGAATCCTGTGCATGAGTTCACCGTCGTTGATCACATTCCTTACCGGCAGACAGTCGAAGTCACACCTTATCCCAAGGCCGGCGATCCGAACCCAACAGTCCAACTCGGCGTAATCAATGCCTCCGGCGGCCCGACTCGCCGGGTGGATACTTTTAAGTATCACCCGAGTGATTTTTTGATCGTGCGTGTCTCCTGGACGCCTGACAGCAAGAAAGTGGTCTACCAGGCGCAGAACCGCGAACAAACATATCTGGACCTCAACTTCGCGGATGCGAAGGATGGAAAATCCACCACCGCCTTTCGCGAAACAACAAAGGCCTGGGTTCAGGTCCTGGACAATCCGCATTGGTTGAAAGACGGATCCTTTGTCTGGCAAAGCGAACGCTCCGGTTATGAACATCTCTATTTGTACAACGCCAACGGCAAGCTGGTGCGCCAGCTCACCGAGGGCAATTGGGATTTGCGCGGGTTCAAGGGGCTCGATGAAGACAAGGGCTTTGTCTATTTTCAGGCGACTGAATATAGCCCAATCGCTCCGCATGCTTACCGCGTGAAGTTGGATGGCACTGGCTTTACCCGACTGACGAGCACGGCTGGAAGTCACGCAATAGATTTCAATCCTACCTTCACCGCCTTCGTTGACAAGTGGAGCGACATAAACACTCCGACTCAAACCCGCCTCTTTGATGCGGATGGAAAACTGATCAGGGTCATCGAAGAGAACAAGATTGAAGCGTTGAAGCAATACAAGCTGGGCACCGTGGAATTCATGCAAGTTAAGACTCGCGATGGATTCCCAATGGAAGCAATGATGATCAAGCCTCCCGATTTTGATCCCCGGAAGAAGTATCCGGTCATGTCGTTCACTTACAGCGGGCCGCAAGCGCCCAGTGTGCGTAACGCGTGGGGTGGAGCAGGCAACATGTGGAATCAGATGCTGGCGCAGAAGGGTTACATCTTTTGGATTTGTGATAACCGGACTGCGAGCGGCAAGGGCGTTATCACAGCGTGGCCGGGCTACGGAAACTTGGGTGAGCTGGAATTGCGAGATCTCGAGGACGGGCTTACCTGGCTAAAAGGCCAGCCTTACGTAGATGACTCGCGAATTGGACTGTGGGGCTGGAGCTATGGGGGCTACATGACTAGTTATGCCCTGACGCACAGCAAGAGCTTCAAGATCGGAATCGCGGGCGGCACCGTTTCCGATTGGCGCGATTACGACACAATTTACACCGAGCGCTACATGAAGACGCCACAGAACAATCCCGAAGGGTACGAGAAGAGTGCGCCGCGAGCAGCGGCAAAAGATCTACACGGCAAGCTGTTATTGATTCACGGCGCAATCGACGACAACGTTCATATGCAGAACACAATTCAGTTTGTCTATGAATTGCAAAAGGCCGGAAAACAGTTTGAGCTGATGGTCTACCCGAAGTCGCGTCATGGCGTGAATGATCCCGCGCTCATAAAGCACATGCGCACGATGATGA
>JBAPXA010000396.1:0-2332 GCA_049283975.1 Pyrinomonadaceae bacterium
GTTGCCCTTTCGTCGACACTGCTGGAGTGAATGCCAGTTGCTGCGTCTCTTTCGCCAGGAACTTGTTTTGATCGACCGCGATGTCGTACTTCGCCATATCGAGTACGGTTGAAATCAACCCTGCCGAGACGCTGAAACCCTGGGGATAAGTGATCTGTGTGGGATTAAACGACCGGTCGAGGCCGTATGGCTTGGCCAGTATCTTCGAAACCGTATCGAATCGTTGCTGACGTTTCTCGGTAATGACTGAACCAGTGAGAGGCGATTGATGCGAATGCACAAGCTTCCAAACACCATCTTGCTTAGTCAAGAAGAAGGAGGCCCGCCAGGGACCATCGGGACGAGGTGTTCCGTTCGGCGGCGTTACAGTTCCCGAGATGATGAAGGTGCTAAACGCATTAGCGCCATAAACGGCGGTCTCAAGGCTTTGCACTTGAAGGTTTAGCTTGAGGCCGGCCTGAAACGCCTGGCGCATCTCCGCCCCATCCATGAAGGAAGTTAGAAAGCCACCGTCGGCCGCAAAGCGATTCTGATGCGTCGCAAGTCGTTTTTCGATTTGGTCGACATTACCGGAGTTGTACCCATTCATAATATCCATCACGGCGGCCTTGATCTCGGCCTCGGCTGCCGCATCGGAGTTCGGCGATGTCGTATGTGCGATCCTCGGTACGTTGGGCGCGGTTTCATCCATCCCCAGCGGTTCAAGGATATTTGAGATCAGGAGTTCACCAAACGACTTGCCACTGGCGCGTTGCACCACTTTGTCGAGCTCCGCGTAGCGGTTTCCGTTGTAACGATACTGTTCTCCCGGAACACCCTCAGACGTGTGCGAGAAAAGGTGTCGCACGCGAATTACACCTTCACTCTCGAGCGTGATTCCGTATTTCGAAACCGGATCGTCGAGCTTCACTTTTCCTTCCTGAACCAACTGCATCAGGATAGTTGAGCCAAATGTCTTGGTGAGCGAAGCAAGGTGGTAGGCGGTGTGTTCCGTTGCCGGTACCTTGTTTTCCAGATCGGCGTAACCAAAACCCTTCGCCCAGATCACTTTTTGATCTTTTACAATCGCTGCCGAATAGGCCGGAATCTTCAGCTCCTGGCGCAGGTTCTCCAGCAACACTTCGAGCCGCGCGATGCGCTCCGCGTCTGTGCCGGACGACTGAGCTAAGTGACGCCCGGATGCGTAGTGAGTAACAGCACTCTGACTGATCAAGAGTGAGATGAGAAACGCGGATACCACTGAGCTGGCTTTGAGCTTCATCAGAAATCTCCTTTGATAACAAATGGCAGAGAGGTGACTGTCCGGATTGATCCGCTTAATAAACACCGTGGGAGAGAAATTTGTGGCGGGTTAGATAAGACTGTAGGGGCGTCCCTCCGTGGGCGCCCCCTTATCAACGGTTATCGGGACTGCCACGGGCGGGACGCCCCTACGGCAACTACTTGCCTGCTGTTAGTCGCATCAGTCCTGAGGCATCTCTGATCAGAAGATCCGTTCCCAAAAACACCGGTGCCGCCCAAGTAGCGCTCTCGGCAACGTCATATCTATTGTCCACTTCAAACTTTGCAGTGCCCCGCCGCGCGACAATCAGATCGGCGTTGTTGGTAAGGTAGACCAAATTTGAGGGGGTCAACATCACCGAAGCGTGTTCTCCTTCCCGACCTTCGGTGATCCAGCGAACAACTCCAGTTTTAGCATCAAGCGCTACAAACTGACCCTTGCGCTTTTCTGAGAGTCCATAGATCAAGCCATCTCCGTAGACGGGCGAACTCATATACATCGTGACATCGGCGTTCTTCCACACTTCACTCGCCTGCCACTTTCCTCCCGCCAGGGCGAGCGAATAAGCATGCGTCCCCTGCCGCGGTCCGGAAACTACCAAATATGTTCCCGTCCAGATTGGAGTGACGATGTTCTCATGCCACTCGTCAGGAAAAGGCACAGACCATAACTCAGCGCCTTTGGAGTCAAGACCGACCATGGACCCTTCCGTCATTGCAACGAGTTGCGGTGCACCCGCCATGTCGATGATCACCGGCGATGCGTAGCCTGGCCCGGCTCCCCGCCACTCCCAGCGACTTGCACCGGTAGCTGGATCGAGGGCGAGTATCTGACCGCCATGTACATCGCTGCCGACCTGGATCACAACCTGACCATTGAAGAATAGAGGTGAAGCCGCAGTCCCGCAGAATAGCTTTGAAGTGTCGACGGTTTTCGAAAAATCTTTTGTCCAAAGCAGCTTGCCGCTGGTTGTGTCCCAGGCGTTCAAGATACCGGTTACGCCGAGCGTAAACAGTCGGTTGCCAGCGACAAGTGGAGTGGCATTGGGCC
>JBAPXA010000397.1:0-2705 GCA_049283975.1 Pyrinomonadaceae bacterium
CGACGAATACGACATTGCACTTTCACGCGCTGAGTTGAGACGACGAGTCGAAGAACATTTCCGGCTGGTCTCCGCTTCCCTTCCTTATTACAAGCGCGTGAAGCTACTCCACTTCACTGAAGTGGAACTGCCACGAACGGCAACGCGCAAAGTGAAACGCCGCGAAGTGCTCCAGATGATGGAGACGCTGGAACAGTCTCAGAAAGCCAGCCGGAGCTCGGACGGCCAGGCGACTGCAGCGGCTGATACACGCTGGCTCCTGGAAGTGGTTGCGTCAGTTAGCAATCGCCCGCGCACTGAGATCTCGACCGATACTCGCCTTGCTGATCTCGGTTTCGATAGCCTGATGTTCGTTGAACTGGCAACCGCAATCGAGAACGCCGGAGGTTCGATCTCCGCGCCGGAAAGGTTTAACGAGATTCAGGATGTGAAGGAGCTGATCAGCGTCGTTGGGAGAGGCAGCGCGGCGGCTTCGCGGGCGAAGCGGTCAGTGCGCGAACAAGAGAGCGAGGACGACGGCGAGATCTATGTCCCCTCTCTGATCAAGGCGGTCGGTAACCGCGGCCTCGATTTCGTGCAAAAGGCTTTTTACGAACGCTTCCTGCACACACATTACGAAGGGCAAACTAATATTCCGGCGCATACAAACTTTATCGTCGCTGCTAACCACAGTTCGCACCTCGACATGGGCCTCACAAAGATGGCGCTGGGCGCTGCCGGGAAGGACATGGTCGCGCTCGCAGCAGCCGATTATTTCTTTGATAACAAATACAAGCGCGCCTACATGGAGAACTTTACAAATTTGGTGCCGATGGAACGAACCGGTTCGCTGCGCCAGTCGCTGCGTCACGCTACCTCTTTCCTCGATCGCGGCTATAACGCGCTGATTTTCCCCGAAGGCACTCGTTCCATGACTGGTGTGATGGCTGACTTCAAACCGGTAATCGGCTATCTGGCCCTCGCTTCGCGAGTCGGCATCCTGCCCATTCATCTTCAGGGCACGTATGAAGCGATGCCGAAAGGCTCAAACATTATTAAGAGTCGCGATGTCGGTGCCCGCATTGGTCGTTATCTTTCCATCGAGCAACTCGAAGAGATGACCAAAGGGATGCCGCGCGCAGAAGCCTATCGTTTGATTGCCGCGCTCGTGAAACACGAAGTAGAGAATCTGCGCGATCGCACAAGAGTGCCGTTTGCCGCTCAGGAAATCCGCAAACGCTGGAAGGCTGAGCGCCGGGCACTCATCAACGACCGCGAAGCCGTCACCGCCTTGAATGCCGACTAATCACGAGGCGGAAATCGCCAATCTTCCATCGGACTGATGCCCAAAACCCCACAGAAACGCGTTGCCCGCATGACGCCCGCTAGCGGCTCGAAACGTCGGGCCGCGATTGAGAAACGACCCCGTGCCTCTACCTTGATTACCGGGGGAACAGGTTTCCTCGGATCGCATCTCGTACGTCAACTCGTAGAAGACGGAGTCAAAGACATCCGTGTAATGGCAACTTCAATTCCGGACTGGCTTGTTGATCTGGGCGTCGAACCGTTTGAGGGATCGATTATCAAGCCAGCCGATGTCGCACGCGCAGTGGATGGCATTAAGGACATCTATCACCTCGCCGGACGTGTTTCACGCGAACGCGAAGACGCGCGCGAGATGTATCAAATTCACGTGGAAGGCACGCGCTTGCTTTGTGACGCGGCTAAGAGTGCGGGCGTGAAAACGATTGTGATGGCCTCGACGAGTGGGACAATTGCTGTCACCGATGACGGCGAGCTCGTACCTGACGAGACCTATCCCCAGCCTCTCGAGATCATCGCCCGCTGGCCTTACTACGCCAGCAAGTCCTATCAAGAGATGGCCGGCCTGGAACGCTTCAACGGCAAAGGACTGCGACTCGTAATCATGAATCCCAGCCTGTTACTAGGGCCGGGCGACGACCGGCTGAGTTCCACCAAGGTCATCCTCGACTTTATGTCGCGGAAGATTAACGCCGTGCCTACCGGTGGCGTGAGTTTTGTTGACGTGCGCGACGTAGCCCAGGCCTTTAGGGTAGCAATGCGGCGCGGGCGCCACGGCGAACGTTATCTAATGGGTGCGGCAAATTGGACCTTTGATAAATTCTTTGGGCGCCTCGCACGCCTGACCAAAGTTTCTGCGCCCAAGATCGCTTTGCCTTCGAAACTTATGGTGGGTGGCGCCAAACTAGTCGATTCACTCTTTAAGCAGTGGGACCTGGCATCTCCGGTCGAACCGGGGGCAGTCGAAATGGCGCAATATTATTGGTATCTCAACTGTGCGAAGGCTTCGCGCGAGCTCGCCTTCAGACCTCGCGACCCTGGCGAGACGCTGCACGATACGGTGGTTTATCTGCGTGAGAATTTTCTGGGTGGGGCAGCTTTTAAGTAGGCAAACAGGGGAACTGGGGAAAAAGAGAACAGGGAAATCATTTTCCATTTCTCATTTTCCATTCGCAGATCCAAATTAGAACTCGCTCCAAACGAGGGGACTCGCAACTGCTATCGGCATTGAAAAATGGAAAATGAGAAATGATGAATGGTGGATTCAAGTTAGAAACGCAACACACAGGCCCGCAGGGCCGGCAGTTAGTAGCCACGCCCGTGAGGGCGTGGACAGCGGTCGCAATAAAACAAAAGCGCCGAAGGTGCGACAGTGATTTAGCGAATCAATCGACTGTCGGTCC
>JBAPXA010000398.1:0-32208 GCA_049283975.1 Pyrinomonadaceae bacterium
CCTGACAGGTAGGCATAAGGTAGGGATTATAAAGTTCAAGGCCAACCTTACTATTCGACCCGGTCGCTATCGCTCCCGGTTCTGATTTCTCCCACGAGACAAACCGATACATCACTGCTGGCTGCGAAACAGCAACACAGCGGGCTTTTGTGCAAGAAGCGCGGGACGTTTGACGTTCGATAGCAAATCAAAGATCAAAGACCAAAATCCAGGGCCTTGAATCGATGCCAAGCAATAAGAAAACGGCGAAAGTCGGTTTAGCTCTCTCCGGCGGAGCAGCTCGAGGCATCGCGCATGTCGGGGTGGTTCAAGCCCTTGTAGAAAATCAGATCCCGATCGATTTCATCGCCGGCACTTCCGCCGGAGCCCTTGTTGGCGGTGCCATTGCTTCAGGCATGCCCTTATCCGAGCTTGAAGCTTTAGGCAGAAGTATGCGCTGGCGTGATGTGGGACGCATGACCATGTCCCGCAGCGGTGTGCAGAGTAATGAGCGACTCGAACAGTATCTGCGGGCGCGCTTACCAACAATACGTTTTGAAGATTTGGCAATTCCTTTCGCCGCGGTCGCCACGGAACTCAGCACGGGTAAGGCCGTGATCATGAAAGAGAGCGGCGACGTCCCGTTCGCCATTCGTGCCAGTTGTGCGATCCCGGGTTGGTATCTGCCGGTAGTGGATGACGAGGGCAGACAACTCGTTGATGGCGGGCTGGTCGCGAATATTCCCGTCAACGTCGCTCGTTCCCTGGGAGCCGACATCGTGATCGCGGTTGATGTTAATGCAGAAGGGGCGAAGTTTCTGGGTCAGTCGTATTCAATTATCGGAGTGGTAATTCAATCCATGCTTGTCGTTCAGCGGATTGCTGCGCAAGCGCAGCTCGATGCAGCTGACTTCGTGATCGCACCGCACGTTGGACACATTCGCTGGGATGAAATGGGACGGGCCGATGAGTTGTTGGCAGCGGGTCGCGAGGCGGCGATGGAGAGCCTGGCAGATATCAGAAGTCTGATCGCGGAAGCGAGCAAGTCTCCACCGAAGTGGTATCAACTGCGTCGAGGTAAAGAGAGCTTGACGAAAAGACCCGCCGCGGCACGGCTCCTGAACCGTGAGTGAAGCCAAGTTCCGAGTTTGATTGCCGAATTTCGAGAGTTGCGCCACAGATGACCAGAGGCTTCAACGAGTCGCCGGACTCAAAAGTCGAACATTCCAGGTGGTTGAGCAAGTCTTCACCCTCCTCCAATTCCTCCTTCAAGAATCGTCAGGCCATTAGCCGTATATAACAAACACAAGAGATTAACGGTTTAACGAAGGGTTGCGCCGGAACGAAGTTCGGGGTTCCTGGGTGTCGGGTTCCGAGTCCCGGGTTTCGGGTTTCAGGTTTCAAGTTTCAAGTTTAGGGTTCAGTTGGATCCGAACCAAGATCTGGGATCTGAAACCTAGTATCCGAATTCCGGAGCCCCAAAACCTGAAGCCTGAAACGATTCTCATGGCCATCGAAATCACATCTGTGCCTGAGCGGCAGCAGTCTGTCCTCCAGTGGGGCTGCGCTCTTTGGCGTAGATTTGTCTTGGGGATGGCGCGAAAGCGATCTTCACAGCCAGCCTTTCGACCAATCGCTGCACTGCTTTTCTTCATCGTTGCCTGCGGTGCAGACGAACTGCTGCGTTCCTACAAATACTATTCAAGGCTCATCGATGCACGGCTGGCGAGCGGCTATCTCACCAGTCGTCCCGGAATTTACGCCGCACCTCGAACTATTCGCCCGGGTCAAGGCTTTACACAAGCGGCGCTTGTAAAAATCCTGCAACGCTCCGGTTACGTGGAAACCCAAGCCAGCGAGATTTGGAGTGGCAGTTTTAGACAGAGCTTCGGCGCGATTGAGATTCGACCACGGAGTTTCCACAACACGGGCGAGCCAAGCCTGGTGCGAGTTGGTTTTGCTAATGAGCGTATTGGCGAGCTAACGGGCGATGAAATTCCACTCGAATCGTTTACGCTCGAACCTGAGGTCTTAACCAACGACCTTTCATCAAAAACAGGCAAGCGGAAAACAGTCTCCTATCGCGATATTCCTCCTGTCCTGGTGCATGCGATCCTGGCAATCGAGGATCGTCGCTTCTTTCAACATTCGGGACTCGACCCGTTTGGCTTGGCGCGCGCTCTCGTTCGCAACGCCGGTGACGAACGAATCGGCCAGGGTGGTTCCACCATCTCGCAGCAACTGGTGAAGAACACCTATCTTTCTCCGGAGCGCACGTTCCAGCGCAAGTATGCTGAGGCCATGCTAGCCTTCGCTCTCGAACGACGGCTCGCGAAGGAAGACATCTTTGCGTTGTACTGCAACGAAGTTTATCTGGGACAGAGAGGAGCCGTAGTCGCACGCGGAGTGGAACAGGCGGCCCAAATCTACTTTGGCAAAGAACTAAAAGACCTTTCGCTAAATGAAGCGGCAACGATTGCCGGAATGATTCAAGGACCGGCGCGCTATTCTCCCGAACGAAATCAAGAGGCAACAAGAGCCCGGCGAGATCTCGTTCTGGCGGCAATGGTGCGCGACGGCTGGGTTAGCGAGCAGGTCGCCAACACGGCCGCACGAGAGCCGGTAGCCGTTGTGCCTCTCTCGCAGGACATTCATTCCGTGGCGCCTCATTTCATCGACTACGTCAATCGCGTGAATTCCCATCCGGATGGCGGAGCGGACACACAGCGTGTCTACACCACGATCGATTTGGACCTGCAGCAGCTAGCGGAAACTGCCTTGCGACAGCAACTCGACCAGCTCGATAAGAAGTATCCGCGCAATCTTGCCAGGCCCGAAGCAGCGCTCGTAGCGCTTGATCCGCATACTGGTCAGGTCCTCGCTATGGTTGGAGGGCGAAACTACGGTGAATCGCAACTCAATCGCGCTACCGATGCCCGCCGCCAGCCCGGCTCAACCTTCAAACCATTTGTTTACGCAGCGGCACTCGAAGATGGCTTTTCGCCGATGCAATTGTATGAAGACTCGCCGCGTGAATTTACTTACGATCGCAATCGAATCTATCGGCCAGCAAACTTCGGTGGCACCTATTCGATGCGTGAAGTGACGATGCGAACGGGACTGGTAAAGTCGCTCAACGTTGTAACTGTAGACGTGGCCTTGCACACCGGCTTAGCCCGGATTGCAAATCTGGCTTCTCAGTTTGGCTTGCCGCGTCCGGAGCGCTATCCCGCGCTCGCCCTCGGTACGACGGAAGCGACTCCTTTGCAGTTGGCCGCAGCTTACGCAACTTTTGCAAACGGTGGCCGGCGGGTGGAACCGAAAGTTGTTACCAGTGTGGGCGAGTCTCCCATCGCGACTGTAACGGCAGCCGGGGCAGGTCAGGTCATCAGTCCCACCACCGCTTACATGATTACAAACATGCTCGCTGCAGTTATCGATCACGGCACCGGTCGCGCGGCGCGCGACGCTATGAAAGGAACGGCGGTGGCAGGTAAGACTGGGACTTCAAGGGATGGTTGGTTTATCGGCTACACGCCGCACCTGGTTTGTGTGGTATGGATTGGGTTCGACGATAACAGTCAGTTGGGAATGACCGGAGCCGCAGCGGCGCTACCTCTTTGGACCGAGTTTATGCAGAGCGCGCTCGCCTTGCGACCAGAACTGGGGGGACGCGCTTTTGAGTGTCCCGAGGGCATCAAGTTTGTCGAGACTGATGTTGAGAGCGGCCTGCTCTCGACGCTCAGCTGTCCTCATCGTGAGCTGGTAGCGATCACTGAGCGGCTGGCGCCCAACTTCGAGTGCTACAACCACGGGAACCTCCCGGAAACAATCCCGGAGAGTTTCGAGGTTAATGAGGCTGCGGAAACAATCACCGTCGCGCAGCTCGCCAAGCCGAAACCTTTGAACCGCGGGGCAGCGCCGATCTCACCTCTCACGCGAGTTGAAATTGACTCGCGAGGCCGGCGAGCTTTGGTCAATGAAATGCGGTAAGGGACCGAAGAGAGTAGACTTCCTTTCATCAATGCAGATAAAACTGTCCGCCTTCACCTCTCCAATACAACTTCCGCGATCGCATGTTCTGCCGTGTGCGACATTGAAAGATGGGCTTTGCTAGCGCCCGAGTTTTCCATCAGGTCCTTAGCTATACCGTGCAGCACCAGGTAAGGTGCGCCGGAATCATGCGCCGCAATCTCCACATCGTGCCAACTTATCCCGCCGCGCCATCCTGTTTGTAGGGCTTTGAGCGCCGCTTCCTTGGCGGCGAAGCGGGCCGCATAGTGCTGCGGCGCAACTACACCACGACTATCACAGTAAGCTCTCTCGGCTTCAGTGAACACGCGTTCCGCGAAGCTGGGCGTACGTTTGAGCACTTCGCGAACGCGACGAACTTCGATAATGTCTATGCCGATGGAAACAATCACTGACGAGGCAAACCTCCGCGACGCTGGATTCTACTGGCGTGAAGTCGATGGTGTGCGTGCTCTAATTTGCGCTCCCCTCGAAGCGGCCGGATTCATAAATGGTTTCTCTGCGCGTCTTGGTGGCGTCAGCCCGATGCCCCAGGCCGCTCTCAATCTCGCCGGCTTCAACGAAGACACGGCGGAGAACATTCTGGAGAATCGGCGCCGCTTTCTCAAGCTCTTCCCCGGGAAGTGGAGTCTAGCAGGCTGCTGGCAGATGCACGGAACAGATGTGCGGGTCGTCGACTCGCTGGCGGAAGCGATGCCAGCTGAGAACTCGCAAGGCGACACTATCTACTGCGATGCGATCGTAAGTAATGCTACCCAGGTTCTCGCAGGCGTGAAGACCGCCGACTGCGTGCCTCTGTTGCTGGGCGACCCTCGAACAAGGTCATTCGCGGCCGTGCACGCAGGTTGGCGCGGAACGTTCGCCGGAATTGCCTTCTACGCAATCGAGCGGTTAATGAAGGAGTATGGTGCTAAGCCGGAAGACTTACAGGTGGCAATTGGCCCAGCCGCCGGGCTCTGTTGTTATGAAGTAGGAGCAGAAGTCATCGATGGTTTCCGTGAACGCTTTTTCTATGCTGATGAACTCTTCATTCCTACTCGCGACGAGCATGCACGCATTGATTTACTGAAAGCAAACCAGACTCAACTCACTGCTGCGGGGGTGCGTGGCGACCAAATTCATATTGCGCCTTTATGCACGATGACTCGAACCGATCTCTTTTTTTCTTATCGCCGGGAGAAACAGACGCAGGGAAAAGTGGGGAGGCTGATGTCGGTGATCGGAAGAACGGGGGAATAGGGGAAAGGGAGAAAGGGGGAAGGGGAGAAAGGGAGCGAGTCGACTATTCATAATCGGCAATCGGCAATTGCCAATCAATTCACGCTTACTTCACCTTAACGTTAATCCAAACTTCTCGCGTTTGGGGTGGGAAACATAATTCGTCATTGCAGCTCTGATAACGCAGTTTCGCTTTTAGTTGCGTTGAGTCCGCTCCAAAATTCGCCGGCACAGTCACATTGAAGCGCATCATGGCGCGGCCTTCGTAAACCGCCACGCGATTCTTGGAAAACTTTAGCGAGCGCAGAAGTGCGCGCGGGTAAACCACCCGGCTGACGCGCACACCCTGTGGCGCCTCAACGTCCAATTGAGTTGCAATCAAAAACTTCTCCAGCGGCCGGTTCGAATGAACGTGGAACCCACTTGGAATTTCCATCACAACTACTGCCTGGGCAGAGCTGCCGCGTCGGACTGTATCGCCCGATACGTAACCACTCACGTTGATGTTAGGCGGCGACTGCGCGAAGGCGTGGGAATGGAAGACTCCAGTAACTATTAGGACGATTGCAAAGAACATAAACTGCATTAAGTACTTCGTTAGCGTTGTTGATTTCATCAGAACGGTTACCCCTTAACTCGAAGACCAAAATTCCAAAACCAAAGTTCAAAACCAAAGATGAGTCATGCAGGTAATGGGTTTGCCTCACGTCGCGCGGCCAACTGTCCGCACGCTGCAAAAATGTCCTGACCGCGCGGACGACGCACAAATGCCGGAATCCCTTTCGCTTCCAGAATTGACTTGAAAGCTTCTACACGCGTTCGTGACGAAGGGTGATAAGGCAGCGGCTCGGCTTCGTTATGCGGAATCAGATTCACCTTCACCCGCAATTCATGCCGGTTCAGCAGATTTGCCAGTTGCCGTGCGTGCTCGTCCGAGTCGTTAACATCCCGCAGCATCACGTATTCAAAAGTGAAACGCTCGCCGCGCTTCAGCGATCGCTCAAACTCCTGACAAGCACTCAGTAACTCTGTAAGAGGCCACTTCCGGTTTATTGGCATCAAGTTGTCGCGCTGCTCGTCAGTAGGCGCGCCCAGCGAAACTGCCAGGTGCGGTCGATTCACCATGGTCGCCAATTCCTTAATTCGGGGAACGATGCCTGCGGTGGAGACGGTCACGCGATTCGGCACAATGTGCAGCCCCTTCGGATCGGCGATGATGCTAAGGGCTTTCATCAGGGACTCGAACGCCAGAAACGGTTCCCCCGCGCCCATGCCAACCAGGTTGGTGCCATGCTGCGGCTTCTCTCCCACGCCATAAGCATCGTTGAGGGCCACAATTATTTGCTCCACGATTTCGCCGGGAGTTAATGAACGCAAAAGTCCCAGTTGGGCAGTGAGACAAAAACTGCATTGCAATGGGCAGCCTGATTGTGAAGAAAAGCAGATCGTGTCGCGCCGGTCCTCAGGAATGAAAACAGTCTCCACAGGCAGGCCGTCATGAGTTTTGAGTAAGTAACGCCGCGTGCCATCTGCGGAGAGATAACGAGATTCAACCGTGAGCGTCGCAGGAGTTGCGACTGCATCTAATCGGGCTCGGAATTCTTTTGGCAGGTCCGTCATCTCAGCAAACGACCGCAGACGTCGGTGATGCAGCGAGGCAAAGATCTGCCGCCCGCGAAAAGCAGGTTCGCCAAGCTGCTCTGCAAAAGAGATCAGCTCCGCTTGAGTTAAGCCGAGCAGTTGAGTTTTAGTCTCCGACATTTTTAGCGATTCTAACACTGTGCTGGGATGATCATATCAGCCGGAACAACGCAGAGACACTGAGACGCAGAAACGCCAAGGATATTTAGTCGCACGTTCGGCGAGCCATTAGTTGCCCTGTCAAATCTCTTTGCGCCTCAACGACGCTGCGCCTCTGCGCCTCTGCGGAGGGAGGATGCTTGACTCCAGACGTGCTGCTGTCTATTCGATTCGTTATAATCGGGCGAACCAATGTCCACAGTCGCTAACGTCGAACGCAAAATCAGACGCGTTGAAGGCTTTCGAGTGCGCATTCTCCACTTAACCAAAGCTGACGTGCGCGGCGATCGCACGGGCTTACCTCAATATGGTTACCATCGTGCGGCCGACGGGGATTTCACTGTCGAGCAATGGAAGACCACCAGATTCCGCAGCTCGTTCCCCGGCTTCGAAGTTGACGTTATGGATCGCCGCGGCCACTCAGTGCAGGGAAACATGAAACTCGCCACTGTGCGCGACACCTACCTCCCGAAGAAGTAATCGCAAAGAAAAAGGGTGAACGGAAGCGATCCATTCACCCCGTAACTACCTTTGAGCTGGTGCGGTTATTGCACGAGCGTAAATTTCTCCGACGGAGAAAGTGTTTGTCCACTTACACGATCGCGAATCTTGATTGAGACTTGATATTCACCCGGAGTAAGTCCGTTCGTATCAATCAAGCGAGCCAACGTCAGGCGCTGTCCCGCATCGCTCATCCCGCTCCAGTCTTCCGTTTGTTTGACAATTTCCTTTCCGTCGCGGAGCAGGGAATACTCCACATCGACAGAAGGACGGAGAGTAGTCTGATCGATGCCGGCGTTGTAGACCTGCATGTAAACACCGACTGCCTGCCCGCGCTTGTAACTACCTGCCACATTCGGAATTACCTTCGTCTGGCCAATTACAAACTGGCCGACCGCCGGTTGATCGGAGAGACTTTCCAGTTTCGCGGCGAGGATCAACGTCGAGGTTGAAAGCTTGGCCGGATCATACTTCGGTACTGTGAAACCAACGTGCCGGATTCCCGTAGCGCCGGATTCGACGTCACGAACGATTACGTCAACCTTGTAGACGCCCGGCAGCAGAGGCACGGCTTTCTGATAAGCAGATTTGCGATCTTTGGCCTCCGTTAGTTCTTCGGTAGTGGCGGTCGTAATCACGGGATCCTCAAAAATTGTCACCCGGCGCCCTGCAACTGAAGTGACTTTCCCGAAGATGTTAATGCGAGCTTGTTGGAGTCCGCCGCTATCCCTGAAAGACAGATCCTTGTTTTCAGTCTGGATCGTAAAGGCGGTAATCACGCGCTCGTCAGACTGGCGGAAGAAATCAACGCGCACGTCGAAGTTGAGCGGATTGTCTTCAATAGCAGGACTGCCGGTCAAACCTGCCAGGTCGTTAAATTTAACTTGGGGTGGGCGGCTCAAATCAGCAATTAACTGCAGTCGAGAAAACGGATTGTCCTGCTCGCGGACAAACCTGCCCTGACTCAAACCGTTATTCAGAATCCGATCTCCGCGATCGGTTAGACCAAGCTGTTCCGAAAGCGTTAGGCCGCCGCCTGGAATCATCAGCAGGGCATCTTTTTCATTCGGATTTCGCGCGATGCGATATTCGCCGCTGCCTGTGGGATCAACGAACTCGATTTCGATACCGGAGCCTACACCAGGAAGGTATCGGTAGAACCAAGTCTCAAAGGGATAGGTGCTGGTGTTGCCACCGCCTTCGTACGATGGCCGGTCATAGGAACCGCCCATTGGGTGGGTTTCACGACCATCAGGCTTTCCGTACATGATCCAGATGCGACCACGATCTGTTTTCCAACCCGGGATGCCGGACGCGAAGTTCTCGTTCGCATAGGCGATGCGCTCGTAGTACTCCTCTTTGAATTCGTTCTCATCGGTATCCGGATCCGGATCGCGGCGCCGCCAAAATTCTTCGATGAAGCGCTCGCGCTCGTCGTCTGTAGCCAGCTTCTTGAAAGCCTTTCGCTCTTCGTCGGTAATGATGTAGGTGACGTCCTTGTCCAGCCAATCTTTGTAGGCCTTCTTAAGTTCGGGCTTGACGTTGCGCGGCTTGTCGGTCGGATCCTGGGTCTGCTTTTGGGATTGGGCGACTGCAAAAGAACTGGCCGCAACCACCACTGACAAAGCGATAGCGGGGAAGAGGGCTGATTTCGCGAAAGACATCAAAAACTCCTATTTCTAGCTAAAAGAAGGCTAACGGCAAACGGTTATCGGGTCCGCAGAAGCAAGGGATTCTAAGGGTCTATCAGAACCGTAGTCAAGATGCGCTAAAACTAGATACTCGTTGCCTTAAAAGCCGCAAAAACCTTGCGAAAAGAGGCATCCGCGACGAACGTCCAATCAAGACGCTGTACGCGGCTTGCCAAACATCCAGGCGATGAAAATCGAGACGCAATAGAGCACGAGCATTGGCGCCGCAAACAACATCATGTTGGGAATGTCGCTGGTCGGGGAAAGCACGGCGGCAGCGATCAGAATAACGATCGCTGCAGTTTTCCAAATGCGAACCATAAAGGAGGCCGTGACTATGCCGATGCGCGCGAGCACGTAAGTGATTGCCGGCATTTGAAAAACGAGCCCCATGCCCAACATGACCAGGATAATGAAGTCAAAATAATCGTCTGCCTTCAGCAATAGCCGAAAATCTGAGCCCAGGCCGAGTAGATACTTGGCGGCTGGCGGGAAAATCACGTAGTAGGCAAACATCGCCCCCAGCACAAACGAGACGGATGAGAGTGCAATGAAAGGGGTAACGTATCCGCGTTCATGCGGATAAAGACCTGGCGACACAAAGCCCCAGATCTGAAAAAGAAGAAACGGCACTGAGAGACAGATCGCAGCATACAAAGAGACTTTGATGTATAGCGAAAAAGGTTCCAGGGCGGTTGTCACAATCAGTTTGTCGTTGATCCCCGAAGAGGCTTGGGGCAACGATTGAAAGTCGACAGGCAGGCGCACGCCTTTGGGGATCACCGTATTTCCGGCATAGAGCGCCTCATCGGTGAACAGACCCAGTTGTCCCTGGGCGTCTTTGGCGACGCGGGCGGTAACCGATGCGCCGGGAGGGATAACACTGCTTCCCAGTTTCGTTTCTTCCGGAAAGACATAGCGACCGAGGTCATTTTCCTTAAGGGAGGTTAGACCCTGGATGGCCTCGTTGCCCGTCAGGCCGGCAATTGGAACCTGGCGTCGTTGCGCTTCTGCAAGAGCGCGTTCCACGGGCACCGCAAGGAAGCTATAGATGCGATCCGAGAAGAACCAGCAAACCGTCATCGCCAGAAAAACGAAGAGGAGGGAACGCATCAAGCGCCGGCGCAACTCGTCCAGATGATCCAAAAAGGACATCTGGCCGCCGAGTTCTTCTTCCTCGCTGTTGCTGATTTGGCGTGGGCGTAAGAGAGTTGCCATCGAGTCCAACTAACGCGGGTTAGAGCCAGTCTTGCTTGCGCGGTGCTTCGGGGGTGATGGTTTCATTGGTGGTGGTGGTTTCGTTGGACGTCGTTTCAGCTGGCAGCGAAGTCTCAGAAACGCCGCCTTCACGCGCTACGATTTGATCTGCGGGTGGCTCGACAACAAGGGGATTCAGGATTGAATTCTCTTGGGATGGGCTCGCCTGAACTCGTGCGGGTTCTGACTGGAGATCTTCCAAAGCCACCTCTCGTTCCCACGTGCGCTTGAAGTCTTCCGAGGCGCGACGAAATTCCGCGAGGTTTTTGCCGAGGCTGCGGCTTAGCTGCGGCAACTTGCGCGGCCCGAAAAACACCAGGGCCATAATGAGAATAAAGAACAGTTCCGTGCTGCCCAGCGATTCTAAGATTAGAAGAAACATTTTTGGATGTTACCTCGGTTGGCCACTACTCAGGACGGTCTTTGACCGGCAAAGACGATCGACCGTCGCGATTGTAGCGCGTGATTAGGTAAAGCAGAAACCGTTGGCCTTGCGGGCACCGCAGGCTTTTAGGAATCGCTTAAGCACCCTCACGCCGTTTGGCGACTAGCAACTGGCGATTGAAGATTGCCAACTTATCTTTGCGCGAGGACCCATTCGGCAATCGACGATCAGAAATTGGCAGGCGGAAGTGGCGCTCGTGTTGACACAAGTTCACTCGCCGCGCAAATCTGTCGGAACCATCAACTATGACAGTGAAATCGAAAACCGAGACGCCAGCCCCGACTTTTGCCAGTCTGCAGCAATTTGGGGAAGTGGCAGAAGCGATTGCAGCGACTACAAAAAAATTGGAAAAGACCGCGCTGCTGGGAACTTATCTACGGGGGTTGAATGATACTGATCTGGCCCGGGCAGCCCGTTATCTCGCGGGGCATCAGTTTGCGCTGAGTGACTCGCGCACAACCAACGTTGGCGGCAGAATAATTGGCGAAGCGTTGAGCGTGGCGACCGGTTTGAGCTCAGAACAACTATCGCCCCGCTATGTTCGGCTGGGTGACGCCGGCGAAGTTGCGTTCGAAGCAATAGAGGAAAGGCGCGTGGCCAACCAACCAAGGATCACGTTAGCCGAGACAGAATCGCTTATCACCCGTCTGAGCGAGACACGGGGAACCAAAAACAAAACAGCCTTACTGGCGACTGTCTTGCGCGAGGCAACTGCACTCGAGGCAAAGTATCTCGTTAAGTTGTTGGTTGGAGATCTTCGAATCGGGTTGCGAGAAGGCCTGGTCGAAGATGCCACAGCGCGAGCTTTCGGACAGCCGTTGGCGGCAGTGGCCCAGGCGAACATGTTGCTTGGTGACATCGGCGAAGCTGCAGTACGCACCAGGGCGGGCGATCTCGAAAACATCGAGATGCGTCTCTTTCATCCGATCAAGTTTATGCTCGCCACTCCAGCGGCGGACCTTTCGGACATCGCGCGCACTATGCCTGATGAGTTCTTTGTTGAGGATAAGTTTGATGGCATCCGTGCTCAGGCCCACGTGCAGGAAGGACGGGTGGCGATCTACTCGCGCACGATGGATGAGATCACCCATCGTTTCCCGGAATTAGTAGAACCCCTGAAGAACCTGTCGACGGACGTGGTCATCGACGGCGAAATAGTGCCGGCGACCAGTGAGCGCATTCTGCCTTTTAGTGAACTGCAAAAGCGACTAGGCCGAAAAACCATTGGCGCCAACTTGCTCGCAGATGTCCCAGTCGTGCTTGTCACCTATGATCTTCTCTACGCGAGGGGACGCGTACTGATCAATGAACCACTGGAAGATCGACTGACAACGCTTGCGGAACTGATTCCCAGTGAAGGGACGCTGCGGCTTTCGCTCGCGAAGCGCTTCCAGGAAGTAGCCGCATTGGACGACGAATTTGCCGCGGCCCGCGCCCGCGGTAACGAAGGGTTGATGGTCAAGAGTCCGGAGTCAATCTACAAACCAGGGCGCCGGGGGCGAGAGTGGCTCAAAGTGAAACGTGCGATTGCCACGCTCGACGTGGTGGTGACCGCTGTTGAGGTCGGACACGGCAAGCGACGCAGTCTGCTGTCTGACTACACATTTGCGATCCGGCGCTCACTCGAAGACGACGAACTCTTGAATATCGGAAAAGCCTACTCCGGCCTTACGGACGTCGAATTAACTGAGTTGACCGAGTGGTTTAAGGCTCACACCGTCAAGGAGTTTGCGCACGGCCGGGTCCGCCTCGTTGAACCGCGAATCGTAATTGAAGTCACCTTTGACAGGATTCAGGAGTCGCGGCGCCACAAGAGCGGCTACGCGCTGCGATTTCCGCGAATTCTGCGACTAAGAACCGACAAAACTCCCGAAGAGATCGATACTTTGGAGACCGTCCAGCGCCTCGTCGCAGCAAATACCTAACGGATCGCCCTGATTCACGCCTGCAATGTCTCAGCTAAATAGGGTGAAATACCACCGTCCCGGCAGAGAAATACTGCCGGGGAGGTAGAAGTCCCTATTGCGCAAACGTGGGAAAAGGCGTTAGGATTCACGCGCCAACGCTGCCTGATCCAGCAATTGGGACAGTTCCGGCAAGTCTTTGAAATACAAAAGCTAGGCCGCGTGATCTGGACCGGAAGGTCAGTCACAAGAGCGTGGCGCGAATCTGTAGTGTTGATCTATTTAATAGAAAGCCCCGAGCGCCGCGATCAGAAGATCGATTGTTAGGCTTTCCGAGCTAAGGTCAGAAGCGTCCGTTTCCGTTTCTTGCAATGGCGCCGCGGTTGGCGGTGGCGGTGGGGGCACAAAACCCGGGGTGCTAACATCGCCCGCTAGTGCGGTGGTGCTCAATATCAGGCCGAGAGTTATTGCTCCGAACATTGCTTTGACGTTCTTCATCGTTGGTCTCCTAAGTTGTTGGCTACGGGTTGGGATCCTCCCGCTAGGCGCGAAATGTTGGGAAGCGCTAACCGGAGGTCATTAGTGGAGCGCATAATAACCGCGTAGTAAATCTCGTGCAAGGGAACTTGCTAAATCTCGAAAAGGGTTGCCTCACATGCAATTACATAAAACGACGACTAACGAAATAGGCAGCTTCGAACCAGTTTTGAGCGATGAGGCGCGGCTCCGCTGTGCCCAGGCCAAGGAGCAGGAAGAGGCCGGTAATTTCGAAGCTGCGCGGCAACTGCTGCATGGTTTTTGGCAGCGTGTCGGAGAGCGACCAAAACTAGGAGGCCTGGACGAGGCCGCGAGCGCCGAAGTCCTCCTGCGAGCCGGTACCTTGACCGGCTGGATCGGCAGCACCCAACAGATCCCTGGCGCGCAGGAAACAGCAAAAGATCTCATCTCAGAGAGTGCCGGCCTTTTTGCAAAACTGGGCTTGGACGATCGTGTCGCCGAGGCCCGCATTGATCTCGGGATCTGCTACTGGCGCGAAGGTGCGCTGGACGAAGCGCGTGTCACTCTGCAGGAAGTGTTAACGCAACTGGGGGATCGCGAAACAGAGCAACGCTTGCGCGCGCTGTTGAATGCCGCAGTCGTGGAGAAGGTTTCGGTTCGCTATCGAGATGCCCTGCAGATTCACCAGTCGGCCGCACCCTTGTTTGAGAAGAGCGCTAATCATGCGCTGCGTGGGAAGTTCCACAACGAGTTTGCTACGGTCCTCAAGAATATTGGTCTGGCAGAGCACCGCGAAGATTACATCGATAGGGCCTTAGTCGAATACGCTGCTGCCGGTTTTCATTTTGAAGAAGCTGGGCACCAGCGTTTTCTGGGAGTTGTCGAGAACAACCTCGGATTTCTGTTCGTGCATCTGGGGCGCTATCAGGACGCGCATGAGCACTTAAATCGCGCGCGCGCCACCGCCGTGGCCCTGAAGGATCAGGCGTTGGTTGCACAGTTTGACGATTCGCGCGCCAAGGCCTTTCTCGGTGAGCAGCGTTACGCCGAGGCTGAGACTATTGCGCGGGCGAGTGTGCGGTCGTTGGAGCAAGGCGGCGAACAGTCGTTGCTCGCGGGTGCCCTAATCACGCACGGAACGTCTCTCGCTCGCACCAATTCGAGCGAAGCCGCGCTCACTACATTGAAGCGAGGCATGAACGTAGCTCAGCAGGCTGGAGATCCTGACTCAGCAGGCATCGCAGCGCTGACGATCATCGAAGAGCTACCTCAGTTTGTTCCTTATTCCGAACTGCATGAGTACTACCTCCACGCGGAATCGATGCTGGCCCGGTCACAACACCTGGGAGTGCGAACACGACTGGGCGAATGTGCTCGCCTGCTGCTTACCACCGAGAAAAGGGTTGCCAATGAACGCCCAGCGGATTTTTCCTCCAGTGGCCATCAGCTGAGTGCCGCTCGGACGGAGTCATATACCGCTGCCCTAACACCCGGAGCTTCGTTGGAAGAGCTGGTGCTCAACTACGAAGGTGATCTCATTAGAAAGGCGCTGGAAACTTCCCGGGGCAGCGTGACGCGCGCGGCGCGTTTACTGGGAATCACACATCAGGGACTGGCATTCATTCTAAACGGCCGGCACAAGAGCCTGCTTTCAATCCGGACTCCAGTTAAGCGGCGGCGACGCAGCATCATCCGCTATCGCTAAATCATCCAAATCGGCTGGGCCCACAGATTTCGCTATCAGCGACGGCGAACTCTTTTGGTCGGCGTGCGCTCTAATCCGAGTTCAGACGTCGGATGTGTGTTTTCCCCTGTCTCAGAAACCTTCGCATATATGAGCTTCTTCAAGGTCCTACTACTCGCGTCTCTCATCCTGATTCCTGCTGCTGGAGCTGAGGCCGCGCAACGCCGCAGAAATGACCGACGTGCGGCAGTGCCCGCTCCAACGCCGGCACCCCGGGCGGCTAACCCCGTTGCAAACCCTGTCGCCGCTGTACCAGCCCGTCCCTCGGCGCCAATGGCGTTGGCGATCGTGAATGGCCAGACACTTACGACCGCCGATCTTGATCCACGCATCCGTCAGGAAATCGAGGGACTCGAGGAAAAGATCGCGCAAGCACGGCGCGACATGCTCGATGTAACGATCAATACAATTCTCCTCGAACTCGAGGCTAGAAAACGAAAGCTGACAACTCAGCAGCTATATAACCTGGAGGTAAGCAGGCGGGTTCCTGAGCCAACCGCCGCCGAAGTCACTCGGTTCATCGAGGAGAATCGGGATCGCATCGGTTCCGGAGACGATGCGACCGTTCGCAAACAAGTATCCGAAATCCTGCGTGCTGCTGCCGGTAACAAATTTCAGGAAGAGTTTGTAGGACGGCTGCGCAAGCTGAACCCGATCACCCCCGGGACAAATATCAACACACCAAACTTGAGTGCTGCAGCGGTTGTAGCCACGATTTCGGGCCAGCCGCTGCCTGCTGGTCCAATACTCGAAAAGCTAAAACCCACCATATTCAAGATGCGGATGGATACTTATGAACTTGAAAGGGCAGCAGTGGACCGTCTCATCTCAGACATGCTGGTGATTGCCGAAGCAAACCGGCGCAATGTCGGAGCGGAGGTGCTGATGCGCACTGAGGTGAGCGAAAAAGCGCGTCGTCCGACGGATGCTGAAGTGGAAAAGTTTTATGCGGAGAACAAGAAAGCGATTCGTGGAGATTTGAATGCGGTCCATAATCAGTTGGCAGACTTTCTCGAAGAGCGCGATAAGCAGCGGCTCGAACGAGAGCTGAACGAGCGGCTGCGGCGGGCTGCCAATGTGCGTTTATTGATTCAAGAGCCGCAGGCGCCGACGCAATTGATTAGCGTTGACGACGACCCCAGTCGCGGTGTGGCCACTGCGCCGGTGACGATAGTTGAATTTACAGATTTTCAGTGCCCCGCCTGCGCCGCAATGCACCCGATTATTGAAGAGGTCCTGAAGAGTTACGGCGCCAAAGTCAGATTCGTAATGCGCGACTTTCCTCTGTCAATCCATCCTAATGCACGCAAGGCAGCAGAAGCCGCCAATGCCGCGCATGCTCAGGGTAAGTTTTTTGAGTACGCCAGCTTGTTGTTTCAGCGTCAGGATTCGCTGGATGCGGCATCCTTAAAGAAGTATGCAACTGAGTTGGGACTGGATCGCGCGCGCTTCGATGCCGCGTTAGATAAAGGTACCTATGCAGCCGAGGTGCAAAACGATCTGGTCGATGGCGAGAACTATGGGGTTGATCAAACTCCGACTGTTTTCGTAAACGGCGTGGTCCTGGGAACACTCAGCGGCGAGGCACTTCGCGCGGCAATTGACCGGGCTCTCAGTCCCGCAACATCCAAAGCGCCAGGACAATAGTCGATTTTGGGCCCGTTGATCTCCAAACATTCCACGCAACCGTGGTAATCTTCAGCCCCTAAGAAACCCCCAAAGAATCTTGCTCGTGCTGGGCCAGAATGAAGGTGCAGAGGCACCGTTCGTGTCGCTCTCGTCCGATCATCCCGGTTCTTAATGGACTGACAATTTGCCCGGTGCTGCCTTCATCACGAGGTTACTTGCATGGTTTCGCTGAAAACGGAACACCTAAAGAGATACAAAGACGTCGCCATGTTGTTGGTGAAGTATGGCCGTTCAGACTTGGTGGCCCAGGCCGGTATTGGCGAAGTCATTGAACTCGACGAATCGACGCTGGCTAAGGAAATACCCAAAGCCGAAGAGCTCGCTACTGATTTGGAAAAGCTTGGTCCCACTTTCATCAAGCTCGGTCAATTGCTCTCCACGCGCGCCGATCTCTTGCCGCTTCCTTATCTGGATGCGTTATCGCGTCTTCAGGATCAAATTGCACCGTTCTCTTATGAAGAGGTCGACACCATTGTCTCCGGCGAATTAGGCGTCCGCATTTCAAAGGCTTTTGCGGAGTTTGAATCGGAGCCGATCGGCGCGGCCTCTTTGGCCCAGGTGCATCGTGCGTACATGCGCGATGGACGCGCCGTGGTGGTCAAGGTGCAGCGCCCGAACATCCGTGAACAGATCGTTGAAGACTTGTCAGCACTCGAAGAGGTTGCCAGTTTTCTGGACACTCATACGGAATTGGGAAAGCGCTACGAATTCGGAAACATGCTGATCGGACTGCGGAAAAGCCTGCTTCAGGAGCTCGACTTTAAATCCGAAGCAAACAACCTGGCGATGTTTGCCGACAACCTGCGCGAGTTTGAACGAATCGTGATCCCGGAACCGATCATGGATTTCACAACGTCCCGGGTGCTGACCATGGAATTCATTCCCGGCAAGAAGATCACGGACATCAGTCCGCTGCGTCTGATGGAGATTGATGGTCCTGGTTTAGCCAACGAGCTCTTTCGCACTTATCTCCAGCAAATTCTGATTGATGGAGTCTTTCACGCTGACCCGCATCCGGGAAATATCTTTCTTACAGACGATGAAAGAATCGCTTTGCTCGATCTGGGAATGGTCGCGCGGCTGATGGGCAGCTTTCACGACAACTTGTTGCGACTGCTGCTGGCAATCAGCGAAGGTCGTGGTGAAGATGCCGCGGAGACTTCGATCAAAATGGGCGAGCCGAAGCCGGGATTTGATCGCGGTGAATTCGTCAGGCGCGTCTCGGAATTGGTGGCCGAGAATGCCAACTCTGACGTTAGCAGCATCGATGCCGGCCAGGTCGCCCTGGAGATCATGAGAATCTCTGCTGACTGTTGGTTCCGCCTTCCGCAAGAGTTCACGATGATTGCGAAAGCGCTGCTGAATCTCGATCGGTCGGTTCTTACACTCGATCCGGCGTTTGACCCGAACGCCGTGATTAGAGACCGCGCCAGTGAGATCTTGCAGCGAAACATTTTGAAGAGCATTGCTCCGGGAAACATCCTGGGTGGCATCGTCGAAGTAAAGGAGTTTGCGGAAAAACTTCCCGGGCGTGTGAATCGAATTCTCGATGCGGTCGGTAATAACGATCTGAGGATCAAAGTGGATGCGATTGACGAGAAGATTGTGCTCGAAGGTCTGCAAAAAGTTGCTAACCGGATCACCCTCGGATTGATACTGGCGGCTTTAATCGTGGGTGCGGCAATGCTGATGCGTGTTGAGACTTCGTTTCGTCTGCTGGGGTACCCGGGATTTCCCCTCATTTTCTTTCTGATTGCCGCGATTGCCGGAATGGCCCTCGTGGCTAGCATTGTGGTCTACGACGTCAAACCCCGGGGCAAAAAGAAGGACCAGTAGCACCCTGAGTTAGCGCTTTATCAAGCGGCCAAAGCCTCTGTATTTACCTCCGGATTCTCCTAATCCAGCTCGTTCCTCGGCACCCTCACTGACGGTTTTGCTCATCGCTGTTTAAAAACTCAAGAATTTCTCAACCAGCCTGCAATAAAACTCTTACCAGCTAAGTTGACTGGCACATTTGCCATTTTTCACTCAGCGAGTCCACCGGGGAGTTACGAAGAACCCGCCGAATATAGGCGGAAATCCTCAACCAAACCTTATGTTCCTAATCGAATCCAACGACATCCGCACCCCACCTGGGGAACTCATTGCCGAAAAGATCGCCATTCCCAAGCCATTTCCGACAGTTTCCCGACCTCGCTTGACCGGGCTTCTGCAAAACAGCCTCCGCTTATGTACCTCAACAATTCTGAGCGGCAGGGCGGGCACTGGCAAAACGGCTTTGGCTCTGGATTTCGCACTGAACTGTGGGAGAAGAGTCTGCTGGTACAAGGTGGATGCTCCCGAAGCCGAACTCGAGGCTTTCTTTCGCTATTTGATCGCCAGTATTCGTAGGCAGCGTCCGGGGTTTGGTACGACGTTCTCGTATTTGGTAGGCACGATGCCTCCAGAACAGATCGGCCTGCTGGCCGAGGCGTTCGTATACGATCTTGGGGATGGGGGAGCCGAACCTTTACTAATCGTCATCGAAGATCTGCATCTGGTCTGTGATTCCGCGTGGTTGGTGCCGTTTTTTAAGCGCTTGATGCCGCTATTGCCAGCCGATGTGCATTTGCTAATTACCAGTCGAACGATGCCGCCCGCACCGCTCTGGCGCATGCGCTCCAAGCAAACACTTTCCGTAATTGATGAAGAGGCTCTGGCATTTACCAGACAGGAAGCCACACTTCTTTTTAAGAGGCACGGGTTGACCCAGGAGCATGCCAGCCTTGCCCTCGATCATACCCATGGACGTGCGTCGGCGCTCGCCCGGTTTGCACAAGCCAGGTGAGGTTGCCATTTCGTAATAGGTGCCCATCTCGCAGCAGTTAGTTGGCGAGGTTCCCAGAGAGTTCCGCGATCATGGATCCACAGCAAGCGTTATTGGGGAACGCGAAGTTACCGGCCGCCTTGGGTGCTGGTAGCTCTAAATCTTTTCCGCGTGTTAATCTGCGGAAAACCCAGGCCCAGAGGCGCAAAGAGATGGCTCGAACCCGCAAGGGAAAGAATCCCGCGGCAGCTTTAGCCGGATCAGTATCTCTCGGAGGGCAGCCAAGTTTCTTTCTGCGGACGAAACTGCTGCCACCGCGGCCGGCGCCTGAACTGTTACCACGACCGCGTCTCAGCGAACGTCTCCTTGCCAACCTTGCCCACCCAGTAACTCTAGTCACAGCAAATGCCGGCTCTGGAAAAACGACTCTGGTTGCGGATTTTCTTCGCACGCACACGCGGCCGTTCGTCTGGTACCAGTTGGACCATACCGACGCCGATCCTTTTGTTTTTCTTGGTTACGTGACTACTGGCATTCAGCAAGTGGTGCCGGGCTTTGGTCAGGCGATGTTTTCCTACCTTCAGGAAAGCGCGGCTGAACTAGCAAAACATCCGGAGCGCGCGGTTGATGTGCTGCTGAATGAGGTTTTGGAACGAGTGGACCAGCAGCTGATTTTAGTTCTGGACGACTATCATCACCTCGGTGCGGACACTCAGGTGCACGCCGTAGTTGATCGCCTGCTGGCGTATTTGCCCGATGTTCTGCACATCGTTTTGATTTCGCGGGAAATGCCAACGACCCTGGCACGGCTGCGGGCGCAAGCGCCACTCGCGGTCATCGATCGATCCGACCTGCTCTTCACTGACGAAGAAACCCAACAACTGTTCCGGCAGGTTTTCGATCTCGAGCTCACTGCCACGCAACTTGCCGAATATCGTGAACGCACCCACGGGTGGATCACTGCGTTGCAATTGGTCCGACAGGTGGCCCATCGCACCGTTACCAGCTCGCGCGAGTCGCAGCAGGCGCTGCCGGATTTAGTCGAGGTGTTACGGCAATCGGAGCGCGATATTTTTGATTACTTCGCCGAAGAGGTCTTTGCTGACGAGAGCGCGGAATTGCAACAACTGCTCTTGAAGCTATCGTTGCTTGACCAGATCGATCTCGATACCTGCGCAGCATTACATCCCGGTCTCAACTGTTCCCGCGTTCTGCCAAACCTTGTCCGCCGGAATGTCTTCATTTCCGTAGCCAGTGATGGTCGCGGTGAGGATTATCGCTTCCATCCGCTTTTCCAAAGCTTTTTGCGCCGTCGCCTGCGCAGCGAAATTGGACGCGCCGGAGTTGCGGCCGAGCACCGCCGCTATGCCCGTCATTTTCTTGGCCTGCGAGCCTGGGAACCAGCCGTGCGACACTTGGTCGCCGCTGAGGAGTTCGAGCGCGCGGCGACAGTGATTGCGGAACAGGGCAGCGAATGGCTCGCGTCCGGTGCGCTAAGTTCACTGGCTGCACTTGCCGATGGTTTGCCTCAGGCTGCGCTCGAGGCTCACCCGCGCTCGCTTGCGATGCGTGCTGAGGTTGCCCGCCTGCGCGGCGAGTACGAGACGGCCCAGTCGATGTTTCGGCGTGCCGCGACGCTACTGCAACAGCAGAAAGACGAAGAAGGCGAAGCCGAGACGCTTCATTCACTGGCCACACTGGCCCGCCGCCAGGGCGATTTTCCTTTGGCATTCACGTATCTGGACCGGGCCATCGCACTAACCGATGCCAACTCCGTGGTGCGAACCAAATGCGGGAATACTCGCGGACTCTGTCTTGTCGCCATGGGCGATTGGATCGGTGCCGAACGCGAATTTCGCAGCGCTCTACAATCTGCCGAAGAACGCAACGACGAGCACTACAGCCGAATGATTGCTCACAATCTGGGCACGCCGGCTGGCATTCGCGGCGATTTTGGCGAAGCTTTGCGCTGGTTGCGGCGGATGTTGCGCACTGATCAAAAGGAAGCGCCAATGCCGCAGGAAGCCGTGGCGTATCTCAACATGGCGCGCTGCTACCTGTACCAGGGTGATTTCTCAGCCAGCGAATTGAATCTCGACAAAGCACTCGATCGTTGTCAGCTATTCAATCTTGTCGCCGCGCGCGCCGAAACTTTTGAAACCTACGGCAATCTTTATCGGGAACGAGGCGACTTTGAGAGGGCAAATGAGTATTACGAGCGTGCGGCCCGCGCTTATGACGACGCCGGAACCAATCTCGGGCGCACTGAGTGGTATGAAGAGCGGGCCTTGCTCAATTTGCAGGTCGGTGACTTGAACGCCGCGCGAATCCTCATCGACCGGCTGCTAAGCGGGCGTTCGCGGGAAAAAGATGAAATCGCTTTCCATACCGCTTCGCTCACCCGGGGTCGCATCCGCACGGCTCAAGGCGAATTCGAGGGCGCCCGCGATGAATTAGCCGAAGCGCTGAAGTATTTTCGCGATCACAACCTTTACTATTATGAGGCGCAGGCCTGCATGGCACGAGCTACCTGTGATCTCAAACTGCTCGACGAACGCCAGGCTCGGGAACACGTGAGACGGGCCATAGACCTTGCGGTGAGATATGACTACGAATACTGGCTGGAAAGAGAAGTCTTAAAGAATCCCGAACTCTTCGCCATTGAAGAAAACGCAGAACTGTTGCCAGCGGATTTAAGAGAGCAACTAGCGCAACTGCAAAAGCCCTTCAGCGCCGTTTCGGTAACCGAAGTTGCTTTAACGAGCAAGCCTGTTACTGATCTCACAATCAGGATGCTCGGACCAATACAGATCGTACGAGATCCGGCGCGCCCGCTAGCGGCCGATGCCTGGACCACGCGACGTTCACGCGACATTCTGTGCTTCATTATCTCCCGCCGTCATCATCGTGCTTCAAAAGACAAAATCATCGACACGTTCTGGGGCGAAACCGATTTGGACGTAGTGGAGAAGAATTTTCACCCGACCGTGTCGCACATCAGGAAAGCGCTCAACAGCAACCAGTCGTTGAAGCAAAACTTCCTTCTGTATCGCGACGGCGATTATCAGCTCAATCCGGAGTTTTCCTATCAATTCGACATCGAGGAGTTCGACCGTTTGATGGCTGAAGGAGAAAAAGCCCGGCGGGCGCGCAACTTCAGCGACTGTATTCAGAGCTACGAGGCGGCGGTCGCGCTTTATCGTGGAGAATTCATGCAGGGAAGCTACGAGCCCTGGGTGGAGGAGCAGCGAACCTATTATCGCGAGCAGTATTTGCGACTACTGGAGGCGCTGGCTGGCGTGGCGCAGAAGGAAGAGGACTGGCCTAAGGCGACGCAACTAGGCCAGCGCATCCTGCATGAGGACCAGTTTCGTGAAGACATCCATTGCCTGATCATGCGTGGGCATGCCGCGATGGGTAACCGCGGGGCAGTAAAAGAGCATTACGAACAACTGAAAAGACTCTTGCGAGCGGAGTTAGGAGTTGAACCGGCGCCGGAAACCCACAAACTTTTCCAGGAGCTTGTTAGCTGACCAGGGCGTCGGAATAATGAAAAAATCGCAATATCGGTGCAACAACTTAAGTAACGCGGCTCTTTAAGATGCAGCACACTTTTCAAAACTTGGGGTTGCTCGGCCAGTGTGGAAGCGGGGCAGCGGGCGGTAGGCGGCGACCCCGAAACCAGAAAAGCCCCAGTAGATCTTTCAGGCTTCGCAAGACCCGGTTTAGCCAGACTGCGCCGATAAACCCGACTGAGGTGATAGTTTGCTAAGAATTCCTGTCCTAGGTTCAATCCAAACTAAAGCTAGAAATGCGGTAGCAGGGCTACTGATCTGCTTGTTAAGCCTGTCTCCCGCCCTGGCTGGCGTCACCATCAGTAAATCGGACGGCATTGTCATGACCGGAGCTGATGGCATCGTCATGACTGGCGCCGACGGGATCGTCATGACCGGGGCTGACGGTTACATAACCTACGGTCCGAACGGCATCGTCATGACGGGCGCCGACGGGATTGTGATGACCGGCGCCGACACAGTTGCCACTCCAAATAGCGTGCGCATGACCAGTGCGGACGGAGCCAACATTTCACATGCCGACGGAATAGTGATGACTGGTGCTGACGGAATTGTAATGACAGGCGCTGACGGTACGACTTACACCGCTAATTCGGTAACCATCACGCTTGCGAATGGAATCGTGATGACCGGTGCGGACGGGATCGTTATGACCGGCGCCGACGGCGTGCAGCGATCGGGCGCCAACGGAATTGTGATGACCGGCGCCGACGGTATTGTGATGACTGGCGCCGACGGTATCGTGATGACTGGTGCGGACGCAGTTCGAGCGGTGGGAGCGGACGGAGTCGTCTTCGCCATCGCTCCTAATGGCCTTACCTTCGCCGGTGTGACTGGCATCGTGATGACTGGTGCGGATGGCATTGTCATGACTGGTGCGGATGGCATTGTGATGACCGGCGCCGACGGGATCGTGATGACCGGTGCGGACACCAATCACGGGTTAATGAGTGTCGACCCTGAGCTGGCATCGTTGCTAAATCGGACTGTCGACGATAGCGGGATCAATGCCGTGCTGGTCTACCACTACCTTCCGACCGAAGCTGACTTAGCACAGTTACAGAGCTTGGGATTTGCGGGCGGGACTCGCTTCCGCACCTTGCCGATGGTCATGATCTCCGGAACTAAGGACCAGGTTGCTGCTGCCTCACGTCTGCCCGGCATCCGTTCGCTGTACACGAATCGCACTCTTACCTTTAACAGCGAACCCGAAGTGCGGACTGCAACGGGCGTTGAACGCACGCGCCGCGACGCTGACCTGATTAGTCGGAACTTTGGTTTACAGCCGACTGGTCGGAATGTGACCGTTGCAGTTCTCGATACGGGCATTGACGGGACGCACGGAGACTTGTCCGGGCGCGTCACAAAGAACATCAAGCTGGCGGACACGCAAAGCGCGGGCGTCGGTTTCAATTATCCGGTTAATTCGGAAACTCTTCCCAACACGGACCAACTCTACGGGCATGGAACGTTTGTCGCAGGTGTTATTGCGGGAAGCGGCAGCATGGCGAGTGGGAAATTCGCCGGAGTGGCGCCCGGTGCGAAGCTTGTCGGACTTAGTGCCGGAGATGCGACGCTGGTCTATGTGCTGGGCGGGTTCGATTATTTGCTAAGTAATCCCAACCTAGGCGTTCGAGTAGTCAACTGTAGTTTCTCGGCGAACACCCGTTACGACACAAACGATCCTGTAAATGTGGCCACAAAGATGCTCACTGATTCTGGAGTCAACGTGGTTTTTTCAGCTGGGAATACTGGCCCCGGCACTCACACCTTGAATCCTTATGCGGTAGCGCCCTGGGTTGTCAGCGTCGGTGCCACGGATTCAGAAGGACGGCTCGCGGATTTCTCCTCACGCGGAGACTTCGCCAGCCCGCTGTTCCATCCGACTCTCGTTGCGCCTGGCGTCAATGTTGTCAGCGTGCGCGGATCGGGAATAGCTAACGTGACTGGCGCGACAGGGTTGATCGGTGCGGACACGCAAAAGCTAAATGCGGCGGAGTTGCCTTACTACACTACGGCGAACGGAACCAGTTTTTCGGCGCCCCAAGTCGCCGGCGCGATCGCATTGATGCTGGAGGCAAATCCGAGTCTGACGCCGGCGAAGGTTAAAGACATACTCAAGCGTACCGCTACCCCGCTGGCCTCGTATTATGAACATGAAGTTGGGGCCGGCTTGCTGAACGTGCACGCAGCCGTACTTCAGGCGGCTTTCCCCGGTCGCCGCATAGGCGATTGGCGCACGCTGAATAGTGGGCAGGTGCAGTTCTACAACGATCCGCTCACCACTTTCACTGGAATAGTTCAGCCTGGTACAAACTCAGACAGCACTTTGCCGCTCCCAGCCAATGCTTTGTTTGCTTCAATTCAAATTGGTTGGGGCCCAATGTGGTCAACAAATGACCTCGGACTTCAGGTTTACAACAATGTCGGAAGTCTCCTTGCGCAAGCGAATTCGCTAAACCTGGTGGGCCTCACCGGGAGACAGGAACAAGTTTCGTTAGTTCGTCCGGCGTCAGGAAATTGGCGAATCAGCGTTAGAAATACTTTGGGTCTGCTGGGAACTTCGCAACCTTTCAACGGGGTGCTTCAGGTGGGACGCGCTAGTTACGCACCGCTGACCGACATTGGTAGTTTGAGTCCCGCAGTTCGCGAGGCCATTTACCAAAACATCCGAACTCTCGCGATGCAGCCAAATGGTTCGGCATTCAGGCCCGACAAAACAGCCACGCGGGCAGATGTTGCGATGGCCTTAGTTGCCGGTGCTCAAGTGCCGCAGTATCTCGCCGGTCAGCCGCTTTATTCAGACGTTCAAGACCTGACGACCAGGTTGTTTGTCGAGAGCGTGCAGTCGCAGTCGAACGGCTCAATTTTCCCCGATGCCTCACCAGGCGCGCAGTTTCGACCCAATGAAGGGGTTACGCGCCTTACGGCAGCTGTTGCTCTGGTCAGGGCCGCGGGCCTGCGTTCGGAAGCGGAAGCGAAAGCTGGGACACCTTTAACGGTTCTAGACGCTAGTCTGGTTCCTAGCGAGCTAAGAGGCTACGTTTCGTTGGCAATTGGGCAGGGATTCTTGCAGAGCGATTCGTTTTTCCGGCCCCAGAATGCGTTAACCCGCGCGGAGCTGGCTCAGGCGATTGCGCTTCTTCAAACGCGCCGAGGCAGATAACGCTTAGTCCAATATTTGTTTGAGAGCAGCCTCGTCGGCTTCTGTGAGAGCAGTGAACTGGAGGCCAAATCCGATTGCCTCCTGGCAGGTTGTAACTTCACCTCGCAAAGGGAGCCATTCACCCGAAGGCAATTCAATTTCCAGCGACACTAGTTCGCCGATTTCAACCCGGGACATCGAATCGACGAAACATCCGTTGATGGCAAGGTCACCTATGCGACATTCCTGTTGACCTGAAATCCCCTCCCAGCGCGCTCTAAGGTTGATCGTGGTACGTTCATGTTGGCGTCTGTTCGGCGTCATCTTTGGGCAAGCTCTCCTCAAAACCTACCTTACGATGCGCAGGGAAAGGCTGCAAGACTTTAGTTTATGAGAGTTGTCCATAGAACACCCGCGTATCGTAATCGAAGGCTACCATTCCATTTTCCTGGTGGGCAGCGAATAACTCATGCAAGGCTTTGAGCATTGGCTCAAAGTTTGAGTTACCGGGTTCAGGTGTGTAAGAAGTGGAGAGAACTCGTCCTTTAAATCCCGCAAAGTCGAAGTCCTGCCGGTTAGGATATTCCTTGTAGTTGAATTTGTGAGGTGCGAAAAACTCAGCTATCTGGTCCCTCGGATCAAACTCCTGAACTTTCGCGTAGTCTGTACCATATTCACGCAACAACGCCTCGTAGTTGCGCAGGAAGGCCGTGGAATCCAGCCGCCTATCATTCCAAATCAAAGCCACAAAGCCTTGTGCTTTCAGAATGCGCACAAACTCATTGCGTGCAGCTTTGGCGTCGAACCAGTGGAAAGCCTGTCCGGAGGTTATTAAGTCCACACTAGAGGCAGGAAGCGTTGTGGCCTCAGCTGAGCCGTTCACGCTCTGAAACCTGGAATAGCCGCGCAGGAGATTCTCAGCCGCAGCTCTCATCGCCTCGTTGGGTTCCACGCCAATTACCGCATTTCCATTTTTGAGCAACAACTCGGACAGAATGCCAGTGCCGGAGCCGACGTCCGCCACCACCGCTGCGGGATTCAGTCCGCATTCCGCACGCAGGAGTTCAAGAACTTCGCCTGGATAGCCAGGACGGTATTTCGCGTAAGTTTCAACCCGACTGGTGAAACGTTCAGTTGCGCTTGGCATAGCTTGTAATTGAAAGTTCTGAAAACTTCCGGTGCGAGTATCTTAATCCAGACCTTGAGCGCGGGCGATAGCTTGCTGGCGACTGTCGATTTTGATGAGCACCCTGTATCCCAGTAGTAGGAAAAGGATGAACGCAAAAGTTAGCGGCAGCCGGACATCGGATTTTACTAACATCCAAAAGTGCACGACACCGGCGACGCCAGCAAGATAGACCAGACGATGCAACTTTGCCCAGCGCTTGCCCCCGAGACGTTTGACCATTTTGTTTGTCGAAGTAATAGCGAGCGGCAGCATGAAAAAGAAAGCGGTCATACCGATCGCTATGAACGGCCGTTGTCTCACATCACCTACTATGCTGCGCAGATTGAAAAGGCGATCGAACCAAACGTAAGTCAACAGATGCAAAGAGCCGTAGAAGAAGGCGTAGAGTCCCAACATGCGGCGAAATTTGACGATCCAGTTAGCGCCTGTAACCTTTCGCAGTGGCGTCAGGGCGATTGTAATCATCAGGAAAACAAGCGTGAGCATCCCCGTCGTGCGGGTCATAAACTCCACGGGATTCGCACCCACTCGGTTGCGATAGACGTCCCAAAGTAGCAACGCGAGGGGAACGAGCGCGTTAAGGAAGACTAGAAGTTTTGAAAAACTGAATTTTTTCATTAGGGATTGAACTTTGAACTTAGAACTTTGAAGTTCAAAGTACAAAGCTCAAAGTTCAAAGCTCAGAGTCGATTTAGAAATTCCTCCGCAAATCCATTCCCGCATACAAATGACCCACTTGTGACTCGTAACCATTAAACATGAGCGTCTCACGCTTGAAATAGTCGCCAATCCGAAGCTCGGCGGCCTGGCTCCAGCGCGGATGCGATACCTTGGGATTTACGTTTGAATAAAACCCGTACTCGCCAGGCGCTTGCAGATTCCAGGTTGTCGGCGGCTGGGCTGCGACCAAACTAATCTTCACCACTGACTTGATGCTCTTAAAACCGTACTTCCAAGGAACCACTAGTCTAATCGGCGCGCCATCCTGAGGCGGAAGCTTTTCACCATAGAGACCGGTGGCCAGAATTGTTAGCGGGTGCATGGCCTCGTCCAGTCGCAGACCCTCAACGTAAGGCCAGTCCAGAACTCCGGTTTGCTGGTTCGGCATTCGTTGTGGATCGAAGAGTGTTTGAAATGCCACAAACTTCGCTTCCGCAGTTGGCTCAACCAACTCGAGCACTCTAGCAAGCGGAAAACCAATCCAGGGGATCACCATTGACCAGCCTTCAACGCAACGCAGGCGGTAAATCCTTTCCTCGAGCGGAAACTTCAGGAGTTCATTCAAATCGAAAGTACGCGGTTTGTTGACAAGTCCCCCGACGGAAACGCTCCAGGGTTCTGTGATAAAACCTTGCGCCACGCCCGCAACCCCTTCTTTGCTGGTCGAGAACTCGTAAAAATTGTTGTAGTTGGTGATCTTGTTCAAAGGCGTCAGCGGCTCGCTAACCGCAAAGCCCTTGCTGATCGCATCGTCGTTGCTTGGCTTGAAAACAGTAGTTAGCGTTTCACCTTTTGGTGTTTCCAATGGTGGCGGATTGAGTTTGCGATAGAGCAATCCCGTTGCCGCCATCGTCGCGGCCAACACACCGCCGCGCATGAATAGACGGCGATTGAGATAGAGCCGTTTGTCTGTGATCTGGTCGCGGGTAATGTAGGCCGTGTCTTTATGTAACATCGTCAGTTAGAACCTTACCGGCCGTTAAGAGTTGCTGTGCCGATCAAAGCCGCGCCACAAAATGCAAAAGTCTTGAGTAAGTGATTGCAACATAATAGTATCGCCCCGCCTTGAGCTAAAAACTGCGCGGCGCCTTCAACCATTTGTCGCAGCAAGACGAGAAAACATTACAAACACCTGCGCCTGACTCGGAAGTTTTAACGCCGTTATGGTTAAAACTCGCTAAGTGGGGCGTCGTGCTCGCCGCCGGTCTTACCGTTCTTGCCTTTTCCCCACCTGAGGGTGTCAACGCAAGATCCTGGCAACTGTTTGCCATTTTCGTCGCGACGATTACCGGTTCGATTGTGCGGCCGCTCTCAGGCGGCGCAATTGTGTTGCTGGGAGTCGCAACGATTGCGCTAACCGGAGTGTTGCCGGTTGAAGAAGCGCTTGGCGGTTATGCAGATCCGATAGTCTGGTTGGTTTTGGCGGCATTTTTTATGTCGCGGGGCATGATCAAAACGGGTTTAGGTCGTCGCATTGCTTTCTTATTCATCCGCACGCTAGGTCGGCATTCGTTAGGTTTGGGATATGCACTCGTCTCAACCGACATGTTGTTGGCTTCGGTAATCCCCTCAAATGCGGCCCGCTCAGGCGGGATCATCTTTCCCATAGCAAAGAGTCTGGCTGAAGCCTACGAATCGAAGCCGGGGCCCTCTGCGCGCCGCCTCGGTGCCTTCCTGATGACACTTGTGTACCAATGCGACGTAATTGTTTGCGCGATGTTCCTTACCGGTCAGGCTTCAAATGTATTGATAGCGAAATTCGCGCGCGAGGTTACGGGAATTGAGTTAAGTTACGCGCGCTGGGCACTTGCTGCAGCCGTTCCGGGCGTGCTTTCGCTGGTCGCATTTCCGCTCCTCCTTTATCGAATCTTCCCTCCGGAAATCAAACATACTCAGGCGGCCAGTGAGCTTGCGGCCACAGAGTTACGACGCATGGGATCAATGTCTCGGCACGAAAAGCTGATGCTGCTCGTGTTTGCCTTAATCGCAGGTTTATGGATGACCACCGGTCTTCATGCGATTAACTATGCGGTGGTTGCGCTTGTGGGAATCGGTGTGTTGCTGTTGAGCGGTGTTCTAAATTGGGATGACGTCGTCACCGAAAGAAATGCGTGGGATGTTTTCATCTGGTACGGCGGTCTCGTCAGGATGGCGGAGGCCATCGCCGAAACACCAATCATCAAGCGATTCGCAGACTCCGCAGCCGGATTTACGAGCGGTTGGACCTGGTGGCTGGCACTTGCTTTACTTTTGCTCGTTTATTTCTATGCGCATTATGGGTTTGCCAGCATCACTGCACATGCGACAGCGATGTATATTCCATTTGTTACGGTAATCATCGCCGCCGGGGCACCCTCATATCTAGCCGTGCTTTCGCTTGCTTACTTTTCCAATCTCAGCGCCTCGTTGACACACTACGGCACTACACCCGCGCCGATCTACTTTGGCTCCGGCTATGTTACGCAGCGAACGTGGTGGCGAATCGGGTTGATTGCCTCACTGGTTACGATTCCAATTTGGGCAATCTTCGGCTTTCTCTGGTGGAAAATTCTGAAACTCTGGTAGGTTTGACCAAAACGCTTCTTATGTAACGCAAACAGTTAGTGCGCGATCTTTAAATCTGCGAGTCAAAAGAATGGCTGGCTACTCCGGAACACCTTTGCTAAAGAAACTCGGGGTCAAACCGGGTTATCGCGTTGCTCTTGTTAATGCGCCCAGGAACTTCAAGGAGGAACTCGGTGCGTTGCCGGCGACGGCGAAATTCGCTTCCGCTACTGCGCATTCCCTGGATCTGATTCTGGCATTCGTTTCTTCGGAAAGAGAATTGAAATTGAAATTTGGCCCACTTGCCGCGAAGTTGCAGAAAGACGGGATGATCTGGGTCGCCTGGCCCAAGAAGAGCTCCGGAGTCGTTACCGATCTCACTTTCAATAACGTGCAACGAGTTGGTCTTGACGCGGGGCTAGTTGACGTAAAAATTTGCGCCGTGAACGAAATCTGGTCCGGACTGAAGTTTGTTTATCGGCTTAAGGATCGAGTTGGCCGATAGGAAGCGGCGAATTTCCACAGGAGTCTGTGGAAAACCGTGTGGAAAAATCGATCACAAATGTCACGAGATTGTTAGAACCGAATTACAGAGCACTTTGCACACGCGTGCGGCGACGCCGGAATGACTTTGCCATCAACGAATTGACTAATCACGTTACCTCGAAGACTAGGTTTAGCCTCAGCAATTCGTAAGATCATCATGTAGATCAAACTCTTCGGCAGCACAGGAGTCTCAATTCGCATAACCTCATCAAAACTAAATGTGATCGCGCTTGCTACTAATGGTAGGACCAGCCATTACGGCGCCGAACTTGTTGCGCCAAACATAGGGCGAACGCTTTGTGGTTTTGATCGGAAATTCAATTTTGCGAATGAATTTGCGCGCAGAAAACTTTTTCTCGATTCAATCTCGACGACAAAGATACCAAAACTTTCAAGCCTTGCGATCATCTATCTTCACGTTTCAGAGTCGTTTGCATTTTCAATTTGCGCTCTTCTGGCAGCAACACGATCGAAAATTTTTCTGAATGCATTGTGTCGTTAGTATTTCTAAAAAGTAGTTGCAAAAAAATCTTCGATGACTATAATGCGACTCCCCTCGACTGAGCGAATGATTGTTAGAGCGAAGTGAAGTCGACAATGGGTTGTTTGCATCTGTTAGCAGGTTAAGAAGTCCTTATAAATTTTTTATCGCAAGGCCCCCGTAAACCTTCTACGCAGATCCAACCTTGTTTACGACAACGACACCCAAAGAATCTTCGGGTAGGCGCTAACAATCCCAGGCGAATCCGGTTATACCGGTCCCTTCGCCGACCAACGACATAACCGCCGACATGCTGACCGGCAGACTCCTCTATCTCCGATCAACGGGAAGTTTGTCTTTCGCGACGTTCACGCGGGAAATACTGTTGATTGGTGGAGCGGCGAAATGAAATCCGAGCCCGAACGAATTCTTGAAACAAAAGAT
>JBAPXA010000399.1:0-3981 GCA_049283975.1 Pyrinomonadaceae bacterium
CTTTCATCCTGGTGTGGTTGGGATTGATGTGGATTCTTTATAAGCGGAAGATTTTAATTAAGGTCTAAACAAAAGGCGAAAGTCCAAAGTCAACCGCGTAAGGCTGCTCTGAGATGTGTGATAAAAAGCAGAGAGTGTTTCTCAAACTGTCATTCACACCGTGGCTTTAGCCCGGTGTTAGGTAATGAAAGAAACCGGTAACCGTTTCAACGGTTTCTTGTTAGAGATCGCTGAAAGCGTTAAAACGGTTAGCAGAGAAAAAAACCAACCGGTAACACCGGGCTAAAAGCCGCGGTGTGAACGAAACTCCACGAGAAGGAGAAGATTATGCCACTCTACATTTCACTGGTGCGTTGGACGCAGCAAGGGGTCGCCAACGTGAGGGACAGTCAGAATCGTCTGGACTCAGGACGCAAAGCCTTTCGCGAAATCGGAGTCGAGATCAAACAGGTCCACATGACCATGGGCCGGTACGATCTCATCATGTTGCTTGAGGCTCCTAGTGATGACGCTGTGGCGACAGCCCTCCTCACGCTTGCGGCGCAGGGTAATGTGCAAACTGAAACGCTGAAGGCCTGGAGCGAGGATGAGTATCGGAAAATAACCGGAGGTATCTAGGTCTCCAGTCCAAAGTCTCAAGTTCGCTCTCAATCTTGCCGCAAGCTTTTGATTGGCGGCCGCGAGCAGGCCTACTTGAGACTTGAGACTAGGAACTTGAGACTAGCGTGAGAATCCCGGCCCGCGTAATGGCCTGCCCGCGAGTGCTGAGGTTCGTTTTCCCTCATCGACGCTCAGCTGACCATTGACGATTACAAAGGAGACAGCTTCGGGGTATTGATTCGGGGCCTCATACGTCGCCCGGTCGATCACGGTTCCCGGATTGAAGATCGCGATGTCCGCGAACATTCCTTCGCGCAATAGACCACGGTCTTTCAGCCCCACTCGTTTCGCGGGCATGCCGGTCATCTTCTCCACCGCTTTTTCGAGTGTCAGAATTTTCTGCTCGCGCACATAGCGACCCAGGATTCGCGGATAGCTGCCCCACCCGCGCGGATGTGACTTGGCTGCTGACAGTGGCCCATCAGTCGCACGGGCACCGCTGTCAGTACAGAAACTCACGAAGGGCGACTTCATTGCAGCCAGCAAGTCGTTTTCACTCATCATGAAATAGATCGCCCCAGTCTGACCGTGGTCGGCAAGGATTAGATCGAAGAGCGCATCAAGCGGGTCCTTATTTTGGGCCTGGGCAATTTCCTCGAGACGTTTGCCTTGCAGCGACTCCAACTCCCGGTTCACGACAGAGCCAATCAGAATGCCGGCAGGGCCGCCGCTACCAAGGTAGATATTCTCCCAATCTTTCGCGTCACTACTGATTTCTTTTTTGAGTCGCTGCCGCAATTCCGGATCGCGCAAGCGGCTTAACATCTTTTCGCCGCCACCCTCCTGCGCCCAGGGCGGCAAACAAGCGCTCAGCGATGTGCTGCCGGCGATATAGGGATAAACGTCAGCAGTAATATCGAGACCTTGGGCGCGAGCCGCACTTATCTTGCCCAGCACCTCCGGCATTCGTCCCCAGTTCTTCTTGTAGGCAGTTTTCAAATGCCAGATTTCCACCGGGATGTTCGCTTGCCGCGCAATCGTGAAAACCTCTTCCAGCGAAGCATCGAGCGCATTGGCCTCGCTGCGCTGGTGAGTCGCGTAAATGCCGCCGTACTTACGCGCGACTTTGGCGAGTTCGACAATTTCGTCTGTTTTAGCAAAACGAGCAGGAACGTACTGCAGTGAAGTTGAGAGACCAAGTGCGCCATCCTCCATAGCCCGGGCGACGAGTTGTTTCATTTCCGCCAGCTCCGCATCGTTAGGCGCGCGATTATCAAAACCCAGCACGTGCGCTCGCACCTGCGTCGCGCCCACAAACGTCCCCATGTTTACTCCCGCCCCTTGTTTCTCAAGTCGCTTGAAGTATTCGCCCAGCGTGTGCCAGTCGATCGTGAGGTTAAAGCGGCGATTGAAGTCTTCCTGCTCCTTGATGAGACGATCGTTGACCGGAGCGATGGAGTCTCCTTCGCCCGTTATCTCGGTCGTCACACCCATCATCACTTTACTCATCACGCGGGGATCGATCAGCACGTAAGTTTCTGATTGCCCCAGCATATCGATGAAGCCGGGCGCTACTACCAAACCGCGGGCATCGATCACACGTTTAGCCGTCGCACTCTTTAGGTTTCCAATGCGGACGATACGATCGCCTGTTATTGCGAGGTCGCCTTTATAAGCCGAACGGCCGGTACCATCTACGATCAGTCCGTTCCGGATCATGAGATCGTAAACAATGTCTGGGGTGATAGGCTTTGATTCATTTGAGAAAGATGAGAAGAGAAACATACCTAGAAGTAGCAGAAGTGAAACTCTGGTTAACATGCTTTCACCGATCGCTCGAGATTGGCAGGGCAGGCAATCCTAGAGCGATTGTTTGCTGCTTGTCTAGATTTTAGTGAAACGCCGTGCTCAGTCAGAAAGGGCGGTTTACCCCAGCTGATGAAATGGCATTAAAGCATAGGCGGGGGCAAGCCCGACTTCCTGACAGAGCATTACCTTCCTGGCTGTCAGTTTCCTCAGCACTGTGATTTAGACCAGAGTCTGCGTAGAATCAGTTTCCGTGAGCCAACAACCAGTAACACTCAATCAAGTCGCTGCCGTAACTGATGCCAAACTTTCTGGAGACGTTAGCGCCATCGTCGATGACGTCACGCACAATTCGCGGACCGCCGGACCAGGCACTCTTTTCGTCGCGATCAAAGGCGCGCTCCTGGATGCCCACCGCTTTATTCCGCAAGTGATGGAAGCTGGCGCCCTCGGCGTCATCTCCGAGTTGCCGCGGCCGGCGGATTTTCACGGAGCCTGGTTGCAAGTCGGCAATGTGCGACGGGCTATGGCCCTCGCCGCTGCGGAGGTTCATCATCATCCTTCACGTGAGTTGCAACTCGCCGGCATCACCGGCACCAATGGCAAGACGACGACAGCGTACCTGATCGCTTCAATTCCGGAAGCAGCAGGCGAGCCAGTTGCGATGACTGGCACCGTTGAGTATCGCATCGGAAGCGAAAGACGAAAGGCGGAGCGAACCACTCCCGAAGCGACTGACATGCAGCGCCTCTTGCGACAGGCTGTAAATGTCGGCTGCCGGACTGCGGTGATGGAGGCTTCATCGCAGGCGATGGACTTTCACCGCTGTGACGGACTCGAGTATGCAGTGGCAGTGTTCTCAAATCTGACACGCGATCATCTCGACTACCACGTGACAATGGAGAACTATTGGTACGCGAAACAGCGTTTGTTTGATGGCCGACTGGGCTCGCGTCCTGAAGTTTCCGTTATCAATATTGACGATCCCTACGGCGTCGGGCTGGCGGACAGGCTGAATCGTGAGGGACTCAAGGTCGTGCGTTACGCATTGAAAGGCGAGGCCGACATTATGGCGCGCGATCCCGAGTTTTCTCTCGAGGGAATGAGATTTACCCTGCACACGCCTGAGGGTCAAACTGATTTCCAGTCACCGCTCGTTGGTCCGCCTCATATTTACAATACACTCGCCGCAGTCGCGAGCGGCTTGGCGCTGGGGTACAACCTGGAAGTAGTCACGCGCGCGCTGGCAAGCTGCACTGGGGCACCTGGCCGCTTTGAGCGCGTTGCGCACGCAGGCGATTTTGCTGTCGTAGTTGACTACGCACACAGCGACGACGCGTTGTTGAATGTGCTGCGAACTGCACGCGAGGTTACTGAAGGTAGAATTATTACGGTATTTGGTTGTGGAGGTGATCGCGATGGCTCAAAGCGAGCGCCGATGGGTGAAGCAGCTGGAAGCCTTAGCGACGTAGTGATCTTAACTTCAGACAATCCGCGCACAGAGGATCCCGAAAAAATTCTCGCCGACGCAGAATCAGGGATCCGGAAGACCGGTAAGCCTTACCGGAAGATTGC
>JBAPXA010000400.1:0-3031 GCA_049283975.1 Pyrinomonadaceae bacterium
TACACTTATGATCCCATTGCCAAGCTTACCAACCTAAGGCAATCCTTTAACGATAGCGAGCATTAGCAGTTGGTAAAGATTGATGGTGCCCCCAAAGCAAAACCATCGTGTGTTGTACGCCGAAGACCACTCCGACACCGTGGAGATGGTCACCCTTATGCTTAACGCCGGTGGCTTTGAGGTGCTAACCCACGCGACGATCGCCGAGGGACTGAAAGCCGCAGCTGCCCAAGACTTCGATCTTTACCTGATAGATTTGTGGCTGCCAGATGGATCCGGCTTGGATCTTTGCAGGAAGATACGTGAGTTTGACTCAAAGACTCCCGTAGTCTTTTACTCCGCTGCGGCGTACGAGGGTGACCGCGCAGCGGCCCTCGACAGTGGCGGTCAGGCCTACCTAATCAAAACCCACCGACTCTCCGGATTTGTGCGCCACGCTTTTCCAACTCCTCATCCATGATCGTCAGAGTCGTGACGCCGACAGCTAAAGAACTATCTTAGGATTGCCCACGCATCAGTGCTTGCTCAGGTGAGTCGTGACTCGCTCGGTCGCTCGGGCCAAAGTTTGTAGAAGACTAAATTCAAACCCGCCAATAGCACGATTGCAACCAGCAATAACACTGCCCAGAACTTCCAGTAAGAGTTGAAGGTCTGTTGCCATCCCGGTTGAACGGCGTGGGCAAGATTAACGTTCAGCGCCGCTGCCGTGAACAGGCGTGAAAGCAACTGCACGATGAAGTACCACCCGAGAGCGTAGAGCCACGAAACGCGATCCATGCGCATGCGCTGCACAGCAACGACGCTCACCACAAACCCACCGAGATGCGCCAGCGTGGACGAGAGAAAGATTCCCCAAGCCAGCACGACATAGATAAACCACACCACTAATCCCGGCACCATCCAAATTGCGGCGACCCGAACCAGGAGCGAGCGTTTGAGGAAGAGTCCTAGTGCCAGCACCAGATTGCCGATGTTGCACATCCATAGCATGTTGCCGAGCTCATTGATGCGCCAGTAATGAATGGCTTGAGCAAGGAAGAAAATTAATGGCAGGAAACCGAGGAGACGAAGGCGTAAATCGTTTTGCTTAAGCTGGTCGGGGGCTGAATTCATCAGTCGCCTCTGTACGCTGGATTGTCAAAACGCACTTAATCAGAAACGAGTCTCGCGCAATTTCATTTTTCAATTTAGAATAGCATTCGCCCGACGCAATCTCGAACATCAGTACAGCGAAATTAAGATTCACCATGCCCTCAGTTTCCGAGCTGCTGCATAAATCTATTCCCGAATTAAGAACTATCTTCATCGATCGCGGACGCCGCGTACCTCAGGGACTGGTTGAAGCATTGGAGGCTGATTCGCGACAAGGTGCTCACCAACTCGCGAAGAGAATCCGCGAACGGCGGCGCAGTAATCGTTCAGAAGGACAACGGCTCCACTCACTGCTTCGTTTTGAGATTGACCTTTGGAATGATGGCTATTCTCTAGTAGCAGGCGTAGACGAAGCCGGGATGGCGCCGCTTGCCGGTCCGGTCGTCGCCGGCGCTGTGATCCTACCCAAGCACTACAAGCTTCGTGGCCTAAACGATTCAAAAAAGATCCTGGACCCCGAGATGCGTAGTGAGCTTGCCCAGATCATTAAGCGCGATGCGCTTTGCTGGTCATTTGGCTTTGCAGAAGTTGAAGAGATTGATCGGATTAATATTTATCACGCTGGATTGTTGGCGATGCAGCGCGCATTTCAAGGCCTGACTTGTGTACCCGATTTTGTTTTGGTTGACGCGCGTCGCATTCCAAATTGTCCTGCACCGCAGCGGGGAATCATTCGCGGTGACGCTTTGTCGGCGAGCATTGCAGCAGCTTCAATCATTGCCAAAACCACTCGAGATGCGCACATGCTCGAGATGGACAGCATGTACACAGGCTATGGATTCGCCTCGCACAAAGGCTATCCCACGCCCAAACACTGTCGGGCTCTGAAGGAGTTAGGCGCGGTACCCATTCACCGACGAAGTTTTGCGCGTGTACGGGAAGTTCTAGGACTGGATCCAATACAGAACGAGTTGTTCACGGAAGCTAACGAGGCTGATTCCGGAGAAGTCGAAACGCTTGCGGCAGCAGCAGCGTCAAGCCCTCAGCAGGTTACAGTTGAAGAATCACTTTAAGGCTGGTCAGATTGTTTGAAGCCAGATGGCACTCACCGAATACAAAAAGAAACGCAAGTTTGACAAGACGCCCGAGCCCGGTCCGGAAACGAAGCGCACGAAGAGTGGCCGCATGTTCGTGATTCAAAAACACCGGGCGACCGCGCTTCACTATGACTTCCGTTTGGAAGCGGACGGCGTGCTGAAATCCTGGGCGGTGCCGAAAGGGCCGTCGCTGGATCCGAAAGTTAAGCGACTGGCGATGCAGGTCGAAGATCACCCGGTTGATTACGCAAAGTTTGAAGGTGTGATCCCAGAAGGCGAGTATGGCGGCGGTACGGTGATGGTCTGGGATTACGGCACGTACAAACCCGAAAACACGACCAATGTTTCTGAAGCGCTGCGCAAAGGCGAGTTAAAGTTTTCCCTTAACGGTAAGAAGCTAAAAGGTTCGTGGGTGCTTGTGCGAACCCGAGAGCGGCAGTGGCTCTTGTTGAAGCATCGCGACTACTACACCACTGAGGAAGAAGTCACAGAGCTGGCGCCGGTATCAATCCTGACCAGACGTAGCCTTGCCGAAATCGCCGAGGACGAAGGTGGCAATGTGAAGAAAGCAGCGACCGGAGATCCGAAAAAGATTCCGCAGCGGACAGGCGTCAAGCGTCGTAGCAAAAGAGGAAAGAAGAAGGTTTGGCACAGCAATCGACCCTCATGAAAGCTGCATACTAAAACAGCCCCTCGTACGACAGTCTTCCCTCCACTATCCTCGCCGCACTCGTATACGGATGAAGCTCGACTTCCTTTTCTCCGGTGATATGAAAAACATCCCAACCCAGCGACTTTAAGTAATCCGCAATCAGGCTCCGATGACAGCGCCACCATAAGGC
>JBAPXA010000401.1:0-16162 GCA_049283975.1 Pyrinomonadaceae bacterium
TCTCCCGCAGTCATACTGTAGGCCACCCAATAACCTGCCGCTGGGTATCGCTTGAGCTGATAAATCGATCCATCCGGCTTCGCTTGTACCGATTCACCTAGAACCGACTCTGGAGTTGGTGCTCCACCGCCTTTGACAACGTAGTCAACCGAAATGGCCCGAACCTCTCCCTGGTCATAGTAGATCTGAGCCGACTGCGACTCAGAGAAGACGAAAAAGTCCTGATGCTCACCTTTGATTTTCAGGTGGCCGAGTTTTTCTCTCACCTGATTCGCCTTCATGCCGATTGTTACTCCCATGAAATCCTTGTACGGAGCTGTTGCAATCGGCACGTTCGGCTGATGTGTTTCGCCCCGCTCGTTTCTACTCGCCACTGCGGAATCAGTTGATTGCGGGTCTTCAGACTCCTGCCCACTGGCTGATACCGAGAGCACAAAGAACAGCGTCGTTAGCACCAATATCATCAGACAACTCTCAATGAATGTTTTTTGAATCTTAAACATAATTCAGCCTCCAGGTTCTCCTGAGGGTTATCGTAGAGACTCTAATGAAACTGCGAAACCGAACAATTACCTAACCGCGTAGGTGATTACACTCACTCGCCTTGACTTGACCGCCATAACAAACCGTCGCAAGGACTGCCCGCACTACCCGGCCACCCAGTGGACCCCGTAAGCCGAGGAGTTCGTTCATCGATTGGATCGTGAGTGAAATCACTTAAGGTTGCTGTCTTTCCTAAGGCACTCGATGCCATCAGGATACTGCGCTACGAGAGTTGGGGAGTGAGGAGATTAATTCGACGCAGTTAGCAGTGCTATTCAGAGGCGTCCCGGCGGAAGCAACATCGTCATGAACGTCGCGCGGATCGGACTTCTGAGAGGACGCCATATTTTCTGAATCAACGAGCTGGGCGATCAGTTCAATCATATCCTCGGGACCAGACACAAAATACTTCGCCCGTGATCGATTCGGGCCAACATGAATTGTCCACGCTCTCGAAGGCAGTTGCGCGAAGAGATCCTCGTCAGTTGCGTCGTCACCTGCCGCCAAGACGAAATCAAATTGAGCACCATTTGTCAGAAAGCGTGAGCAAACCTGCCTTTTGTTGGCCCATACCAATTTGACTTCAACAGTTCGTTGCCCTTTGACGGGCTTGACTGGGGAATCGGCAAGCATGTGCTCCAGGTTCGCGATCAGATCGTTTGCCAGCCAATCACCAAACTCAGGGTCTGCCAAGCGGTAGTGCCAAACCAACGAAAACTCCTTCTCCTCAATGAAACTACCAGGAGTTCTATCAACGAAATGTTCAAGGATTGGATAGACACGTTGTTTCCAGAGATCCGAGCTTCCAGGAGCCGGCTCTTCCCACTGCTTAGTCACCGGTGATCGCAAGACAGCACCGTGTTCAGCGGCCAGCCAGATATTGGCCAGACCACCGAACCAGCGTTCAAGATCTGCTCTGGCTCTTCCTGACACTATGGCAGTCACTGATTGCTTGTCCTGCCCCAAACGTTCCAGGAGATTAATTAGCGTGGGCGACGGTACTGCGTTTTGCGGTAGGGATGTAAATGGTGCAAGTGTTCCGTCATAGTCCAATAGAATGAGTCGGGATCGTGCTTGCCCGAACTCTTCCACAAGACGGCCGCTTGTCAAAGGAACAGGTTCGTCTTGCGACTGCTGCGAGCGAGCCGCAACAGCTTTGTCCAAATTCTCAATAAATCGCCGTCCCCAGGCAAATACGTTGTTCTTGTGAACTCTGCGGTATAGGGCCATCATGCGGTCACGTCTTTCCGACTCACTGAGCGACAATGCCCGTCCAATAGCATTGCTTAATCCCTCTTCGTCATACGGATTCACAAGTAAGGCTTCGCCCATCTCGGCGGCCGCGCCGGCAAATTCACTCAGGATCAGGACGCCGTCCCCGGAAGACTTACAAGCAACATATTCCTTCGCCACCAGGTTCAGCCCGTCGCGCAAAGGCGTAACCAGGGCAACATCGGCGGCGGCGTACAGCGCCGCTAGTTGCGTTTGAGGCAAGCTACTTCGCAGGTACGTAATAGGTGTCCAATTCGGTGTGCTCCAGTCACCGTTGATCTGCCCAATCAGTTCGTCAACTTCCTTGCGAAGTCGGCCGTATTTCGGAACTTGCTCACGGGATGGCACCGCTACTTGAATCAAAACAACTTTGCCGTGCCATTCCGGAGAATTCCGCAGGAATCTCCCGTACGCGCGTAAGCGCTCGGGAATGCCCTTCGTATAATCCAACCGGTCAACTCCCAGGATTATCTTCCGGTAACTGAAGCGTCGCTTGAGTTCTACCAGTTGCCCTTTAGTCTCTTCGTTCTTAGCTAACAGATCATTAAATTCGTCGGGAGCAATTCCGATAGGCAGCGCATCCAGTTTCACAGTGCGTCGATCAACTTCAACGCGATCCATCTGACTGTTAAGACCCAGTAGTCTCATGATCGAAGTCCGAAAATGCTGTAGGTAACGATGGGTATGAAAAGCGAGATAATCGGCGCCCAACATTCCCCTCAGTATTTGCTCGCGCTTAGGAAGAATTCGGAATACTGATGAAGACGGGAAAGGGACATGCAGGAAAAATCCTATCGAGACGTCCGGGGCTGCTTCGCGAAGCATTTCCGGCAACAGTAGGAAATGGTAATCGTGTATCCAAACGAGATCGTTCGGACGAAGATGCTTTACTATCTCGTCTCGAAAGACCTCGTTGGCCTTGATATACGCTGTCCAATCTGCCGGCTCAAAACGTACCTGTGAAGGAAAATGATGAAAGAGTGGCCAGAGCGCCTGGTTGGCAATTCCCTCGTAAAATCCACGCGCGGTTTCTGAATCTAAATCGACGCCGTGGTATCCATATTTTCTTGACCAACCGTCGATAATTGAACGACGCCTTTCATCGTCTGTCCCCGAGGCTTCGCCTGACCACCCAATCCAGAGACCATCACTCTGCGCCAGCACTGGCTTCATAGCAGTGGCTAATCCACCGGCGGTCTTTCGAGTTTGCCAATTTTCACCGACCCGCTTGAGTGTCACGGGGAGTCTGTTTGAAACAACAACTATTCGTTTACTGCTGGTGCTCTGATCCATAAAATTCGTGATGCTCTGATGGGTGTCGCTTTCCATTCAGCAGCCGTCTAACTGAACATGGAATGGGTGGAAATATTCTTGAAGACCCGGTTCTCAATAGTTGAGGCGCCCTGCGGCGCCTCAACTGTCGCAAATGTGACTTGTCTCCATGGGTATCGCGGCTTTGCCCTGCTTTTTCAAGCGACCCGCAATTGCCACATTTTTGCTAATCAGCGAGAAAAGAATAGCCAAACCAAAATCCGAGAACATCAGTTTTATTACTTAGTAACAATAAGTGTTTTCACCCATTGTTCGCTGCGTTTCAAGGAGGAAGACAACATTCAATCTAGATGAAATACTGCCATGACAAGATTCAGGTTCTCTGACGGGCAAAAGGGGAGGGATGAATCGAATGGATGTGAAAGACGCTCAGATAAAGCAGGAAGTCAATAACGAACGCAGCGAAATTCTGAATCGGCTTGAGAACTGGTTGGAGACCCCGATGATTGTGCTGGGTTTCATGTGGCTGGCGTTGTTAATCGTCGAGTTGCGTTGGGGGCTCAATCCGCTCTTGGAGATGCTTGGGACCGTTATCTGGGCCACCTTTATCCTGGATTTTGTAGTACGGCTGGTAATCACGCCACACAAGCTCGCTTACCTCAAGAGCAATTGGCTTACTGCGATCGCATTGATTGTTCCCGCTTTTCGGATCCTGCGCATAGTGCGCGTAGTGCGTTTGCTGCGGGTCGCACGAGCAGCCAGGGGGTTAAGATTATTGCGTGTCGTCGCTTCGCTTAACCGCGGGATGAAGGCTATCAGTGCAAGTTTTGGTAGACGAGGATTTGGTTACATCCTCGCGCTTACCTTAATAGTAAATCTCGCCGGAGCAGCTGGAATGTATGCGTTCGAGCACGAAATGCCGCGGGGGTTTCAATCCTACGGTGCGGCGCTGTGGTGGACGGCGATGTTGCTCTCAACCATGGGAACAGAGTACTGGCCACAAACCGCCGAGGGTCGCGTCTTATGCCTCTTACTCTCGCTTTATGGCTTTGCGGTTTTTGGGTATGTAACTGCTGCACTCGCCAGCTACTTTGTGGGACGCGACGCGGACAATGAGGAGGCCGAGTTGGTAAGTGCTAAACCTTTGAAAGAACTGCGAGGCGAAATTGCAGTACTACATGAAGAATTGCGCGCGCTACGCAGGGAAATCGCGGTACAAAAGTAACAGAATAGCGATGTGGTTTAGAGGAATTCTGATCAAATGCTAAAACTAAGCTCGACCAGCGAATGGTTCAAGGACGCAATCTTCTACGAGGTTTACGTCAGGGGTTTCTACGATTCAGATGGCGACGGCGTTGGCGACTTTCGTGGTCTCACCGCAAAACTGGATTATCTTGAGTGGTTAGGCATTGATTGCATCTGGTTGTTGCCCTTCTACGAATCTCCTCTTAAAGATGGCGGGTACGATATCGCAGATTACTACGCAGTACTGCCTGAGTACGGAACAATCGATGACTTCAAACAATTCCTTTCCGCCGCTCACGACTTAGGAATCAAAGTAATCGCTGACTTGGTTATCAATCACACCTCTGATAAGCATCCATGGTTCCAGGAAGCCCGGAAGTCGCCTAATTCACCAAAACGTAGTTGGTATGTCTGGAGCGACACGGATCAACAATACGCCGGTGCCCGGGTGATATTTAACGATACGGAACGATCAAACTGGACGTGGGATGAGGACGCCGAGGCTTTTTATTGGCATCGATTCTTCAGTCACCAACCGGATCTGAACTATAACAATCCGGAAGTACGACAAGCTATGTTCGACGTGATTTCTTTTTGGCTCGAACTTGGAATCGATGGCTTCCGGGTCGACGCAGTTCCTTATCTTTTTGAGCGAGAAGGGACCAACTGTGAAAACCTGCCTGAAACTCATGGTTTCCTCATACAGCTGCGCAAATTCGTAGACGAGCATTACCCTAATTCGTTGCTGCTTGCCGAAGCGAACCAGTGGCCAGAGGACGTTGTCCAGTATTTTGGTGAAGGTGATGAGTTTCACATGGCCTATCACTTTCCAATCATGCCTCGCTTGTTCATGGCGCTACGCCAGGAAGATCGACGACCCATCGTGGAAATTCTCGAGCACACACCAACTATTCCCGAGAGTTGCCAGTGGGGAATGTTCCTCAGGAATCACGATGAGCTGACGCTCGAAATGGTTACCGATGAAGAGCGTGACTATCTTTACGAAGAATATGCAAAAGACCGGCGCATGCGTCTCAATGTTGGTATCCGCCGCCGGCTCGCCCCACTGATGGAAAACGGCCGCCGCAGGATTGAACTCCTGCACGCTCTGTTGTTCAGCCTCCCCGGAAGCCCGTTCCTCTATTACGGCGATGAAATTGGAATGGGTGACAATATCTACCTCGGCGATCGTGACGGCGTCCGCACTCCAATGCAGTGGACGGCAGATCGAAATGCGGGTTTCTCACAAGCAGATTTTGCTCGTCTTTATTTTCCGATCATCATGGATCCCGTCTACGGTTATCAGGCTGTCAATGTTGAAGCCCAGCAACGGTACAGTACTTCGCTTCTGAACTGGGTCCGAGAAATGATTCATCTGCGGAAACGGCACCTTGTCTTTGGCCGCGGTGCGCTTAGTTTTATTAAGCCAACAAATCGTAAAGTGTTTGCTTTCGTCCGCACTTATCTCGATGAAACCGTGCTTTGTATTTTCAACTTGTCGCAGTTTGCTCAGCCGGTCGAGTTGGACTTGACACCGTACAAGGGTTTGCGGCCAACGGAGATGACAGGAGCAGTCGAATTTCCTTCGATTAGTGAAGGGCCATATCAACTAGCTCTGGCTCCGCGAGGCTTCTACTGGTTTCTATTGAAAACAAATAGTGCGGTTTAACGAGATTCTAATCGAAAGGAGTAGCAATCATGAACAAACAAAAGCGTGCAATAATTGTTGTGGCTGCGGTCTCAATTTTCATCTGGTTTAACGTAGCTACTTATTGGTGGGTCAACAGCTTTGATTCGCTTGGATCAGCAATTATTCAAACCTGGGGCGAAATCACGGGTAATTGGATGAGTCTGATTATCCTCTGCGATTCAGGCGTTTTCCTGATTCTCATTTTCGTCTGGTTGCTGAGGGATGCGCGGCAACGAGGATGGACCGGCTACAAACGCTGGGGATGGATTCCAGCAATTCTCGGCTTAGGTAGTCCGGCATTGCTGATCTATATAGTCGCCCGTCCCGAACAAAGGTCGTAAGAGTCCCGTGCGGATTCTCACAGAAGAAGATTGAGCGTCCCGCGATAGTTTTGAGGCCAGTGCCATACACGGTCGCTCTTGTGGCTTGTCGGAAATACTTTCCCTAGTTGGACCATCGCCCTTTTAGACATTGGTCTCTGACCTTCAATAGGTTCGGCTCCAATCCCACATTACGTTATACGCGCGCGATAGCTGGTCGAGTTCATTTCGTAGTTTTAGCCAGTTGCTTTGGGCTCGGCGATCCAGAGGATGTCGCCTCATAAAGAGGTCTATGCGCCCCGCATGGTTGAGCACCGATTCAACATCGGCGGCTACCGAAGCGCGACCATTGAAGCGGTCACGCAATTGCCTGGTCGCATCGTTGAATTCTTTGACAAACTGGTTGATGTCATCTTCGCGGGCGGTGCCATCCAAGCGGCTGCGGTCCAGGGCCCGGTCGAGGCTGCCGCGAAACGCGTCGGCCGCCTTTTCCGAATTTCGCAGCAGCCGCTCGACCTGTTTGTCGCTGACGCGATAAGGGCGCGGCTGCACTTCAACCGGTAAGTAGGTTGGCTGCCAACGCCAAGTGACGCTATATGCGTTTGCGAGTCGGTCCAAATCATTTTTCATCTTCAACCAATCGTTTTGGGCGCGACTGTCAAGCCTGTTCCTGCGCATGAACTCGTCAATGCGCGACGCCCGATCAAGCACATTCTGCACGTCGCCGGCCGCCGACTGCCTACTGTCGAAGTGGTCGTGCAGTTGCTTGGTCGCCCCTTCAAAGTCCTTGATGCGGGCGTTGATATTGTCCTCGAGGATGGTCCCATCGAGGCGGCTCTGGTCAAGCGCATTGTCGAGGCTACTGCGGAAACTCTTAGCACCGTTCTCAATGCTGTGAATGATCGTCTCCACTTGCTTATCGTTCAGGCGGTAAGCACGTTGATAACTCTGCGCCCGCGCAATGCCTGTCAGTCCTGCCAGCACGCCGATCAGCGTCAGCGCCATGCTGAAATTCGATTTGCTCATCTTCTGCTCCTATTTTGCTCTCTTATCAGTTCGTTGCGCGTGCTTTTGTCCTCGCTTCACCCACGCTGGAAATTCATTTCTAGAATTCAAGACCATTATGCATCCATTCTATTCTTTGATCTTTTTCAGCCTGTCACTTCTTTGTGTCGCAATTGCTGCAGCTCACTGCGGCGTGAACGTGTACGCTAAGCAAGCCAGAGTTCCAAGCTTGGGCCCGCATAAATTTGGGGCTCGAGAGACATGAGAGCCGCACAAGCCCTGGTCCTGCGGCGGCTCTTGAAGTGAATCCTGACCTGCTGTTGGATCGCGGCTGAAAGTTTGCGCCGCATGTGCGCCCCGTTTGAAGGGAATGGTCTTTTGCGGGGATTGTGTGGGGTGGTTAGACTCCCGGAGAGGAATATTTGTGGGCCCTCTGGGGCGATCGTCTGGTGACTTGGACGATCGCCCCGCAAAGCAGCATGTCCACATCTAGCTAGCGGTTGCGACCTTGGTCTGACGAAAGAGAACCGTGTCGATTCCGTGGAGCACGCCATTTGAAGCCTCCAAATCTGGTGAAACAACTTTCGCTTCATTGATCCAAAGACCGCCGCGGGAATCGATTTCCAGATTCTCTCCCTGGGCAGTCTTGGTCTTGTCGAGCGTTTTTAGCTCATCGGCGGCCAGCTTGCCCGGAACTATGTGATTCCGGAGTAGCAACTGAAGTGTTGCTTTGTTTTCCGGCTTCAGAAGGTCGTCGAGTTTGTTCTTGGGTATTTTTGCAAATGCCTGGTCCGTAGGAGCAAATATCGTGTAGGGGCCTATCTCCTTCAGAGCCTCTTCCAGACCTGCGTTCGCAACGGCTCTGGTGAATATTTGGAACCCTCCACTTTTCTTCGCTGTATCGATGACATCGTAATTCTGTTTCATTGATCTCCTTTCGCTGTTCGTAGTATGGCCGAGCCACAAGCGTTTGCAGTCGCCCATTCGTGTCCGGTCTATGGCGTGAAAGAATGGACTGCCGGCGCCGAAGCTCCGCAACACTCTTAGACCGGTTAGTTCCACCGTTGCAAAAGAGAAATAGCGCCGACGTTATGCAATTAAACTAACGAATGGTGGTGAGTTTGGAATCAGCAGAACCACCCAGATCATTTGGGGGTTATTACTCAAGTGGTGAGAACCTGAGCAGAGGGCTAGTTAGTGAGAGTGGCGTTGTTCTAAAACATGCCGCGCGATTTCTACCCGATTACTAAATCCCTTCTTATCGAGGATGTGACTGATATGGTTCTCCACTGTGCGCACACTGATTTCTAATTCTGCAGCAATCTCCTTATTACTAAGGCCACGGGAAACCGCCAACGCGACACGATCCTCTGCCTCAGTCAGTTCCTCATCTTGGAAAGGGACGGGCCCATCTTCAGCCATAGTAGAGTCCACCAGCCGGGCGATCTGAGAATGCGTTCTTTCAACTCTGCTGAGAATTCCGTTCACCACTGCAATCAGTTCTTCGGGCTCAAATGGTTTCGTTAGGTAAGCATCGATTCCCGCCCGAAACCCCTCAATACGGTCAGCAGTTTCATCCTTTGCGGTAAGAAAGACTATGGGCACCAGGGCGGTTCTCGGAGAGCCACGCAATTGTCGCGCAAGCTGATAACCGTCCATCCCCGGCATTCTGATATCACTCACAACCAGGTCAGGCACCGCTTCCGCGAGTTGCAAGAGCGCTTCGCGCCCACTGCGGGCAGTGGTGACTTCGTAAGCCTCGGCCTTGAGGCATGCAGCCACAGCTCGAAGCAGGTTGGGCTCGTCATCAACTACCAGCAATCGCTTCGACATCAGCCTCGTCCTCAACACTCACTTCCGAGTTGCTAATTGGAACCGACACTGGTAGGAGCACAGTGAAGATAGTGCCAGCCCCGAATTTACTATTTACCGTAATCCGGCCCCCTGACTGTTCAATAATGTGCTTCGCCAAGTAGAGACCGAGTCCGACCCCTGGCGCTGCTGTTCCGGGCGATTCTGGACGATCATCTGCCTCTTCGACAGCCGCGAATCGCGCCCGATAAAACTTCTCGAAGATATAAGGAAGATCGTCAGTGTGTATTCCGCCCCCGTTGTCTTCAATGGCGATTGCAATCATCTGGTCAACCACCTGAGCGGAAACAACCACCTGACCACCCTCAGGTGTGTATTTGATCGCATTATCAACCAAGCCACGAATTACTCGGCACAATGCTTCAAAATCAACATCGATTCTCGGCAGGCCCGGGGGTATTTGGGTCGTCAGGGCCAGACCCAGTGACTTGGAACGGTACCGATCGACGTTTACGCACGACTCTATTAACTTACTAACTTCAACGGGAGCTCTGGTAAGTTTATAAGCTCCTGATTCAATTCGTGACAGATCCAGCAGATTACCAACGAAGTTGATCTGACGATCGCACTCGGTGGCGATAGTCTGCGAGTAGTCAAGGCGTTCCTCATCAGGAAGCGCACGGCGCTGCATGAGATGCGCCAGTATTTTTATGGTGGTCAGGGGCGTTTTTAACTCGTGGGAGACGCTGCTAACAAAATCAGACTTCAAGCGATCAAGTTCTGTGAGCCGTTGCTCTCGTTCCTTTATGCGGTCGGCCATGGAGTTAAAAGTTTTTGCCAAGTCGCCGATTTCCCCCGATTCCTTTACAGGCGCACGTGCTGTTAGATCTCCGGCTCCAAGCTGTTGCGCTGTCGATCGTAAGCGCCTTACCGGCAACACGATGCTTCGTTCAATGACCAGGGCCGCACAAATGGCAAGCAAGAGGGCAACCAGACCAACCAATGCATAACGATTGAGTCGTTGTCGCGCAGGTTCATAGAGAGTTGAGCTCGGAGTCCCAATCATGGCAATGAGCCCTGTATCTCTGATGTGTGCGATACCGTAGACGCGCTTAACGCCATCGATGGGACTTATTAGTTCGACAACGCTGGTTCGCTCACTCCCGAGCGCGGATGAAATAGGCGCCCAATTCACATCCGCTTCCGTTGGTGCTTCGGACCCACGACGCCGGAAAATCACATGTCCATCCGAATCACGCACAGAGATCACCACTTGCTGCGAAAGCTCGATACGGTCAAAAAGCTCGTTAATCGCGGCTCCATCAATCCGAGCAATGACCGCACCCCTGCCTTCGATAGGTACAGCAAGAACCACTATGGGCCGGGCCTCGTCCAGAGTGCGGTCGGTGACCACCGCCCAGGAGTTGCGCTCGCGCATCTCCGAAACCAGATGGTCGATCAGCGCATTGGGAAGAACCTCTTTGCGCGCAGGTTGCGACAGCACGGTAGTGCCGGCAGCGTTAGTAATTCTAAGATCCAACCAAAATGGTCGCGTGCGGAGTACGTTTTCGAGGTTCTCACGAATCTCTGGCGACCGAGTATCGTTGTCACCCGCAAGCGCGGCAATGGCGTCCAGCGCTCTTTTCTGATCATCAAGCCAACGTTCGAGCACCACCGATGCAAATTCCACCTGTTGCTTGATTGAATCGTCGAGCTGCGTGCGACTGAGTCGCCACATGTTCCTCAGATCCAGTGCGCCAAAGAGTACGAGGGGCACGGCAATGCCAACAGCGAGCAGAACTAATTTGCCCCGAATACCCAACGATCACTCCTTAGGTTAGGTTTCCATTCGTATGCCGGCTCTCAATGAGAAATTTCAGAAATAAGTATAGCAAGCACGAACTTTATCCCTGTAAGGGTAAACACTCACAACAGCCTGTGATTTCACTGATTCTATCGTTCGAACGGAAGCCTACTATGGTTAAGGCTTGCCCAGTTTCGATACCAGGGGATATTCACAGCCTCGGATGATGGTTGTTGGAATATATGAGAGCGTAACTATGAAAGCGGCTGCAGAACAACCGACGCACAGCGAGAGCAACGTCTTGAGTGCAAAGATCCTAGGCCTTGTTATTCCATGGAAGCGCGTGGCCATGTACGCAACGCTTTCTGCCGGCTTCTTTTTACTAGGATTCCTTCCGATGTGGCTTAAGGCCAACAGCGCAATCGAGCAGCGAGACGCAGCTCAACGTGAAGTGCGTTTGAGTCAGCTCGAAAACGGCTTGGGCGCTGCCATGGTAAATGTTCAACGAGGCGAATATGAGCCGGCCCGACAGATAACTAGCGACTTTTACACAAACTTGCGCAGTCAGATAGACGCGGGAGGCGCATCTGTATTCACGTCCTCTCAGCGTGAAATGCTCAGGCCATTGCTAACTGAGCGGGATGACGTCATCACGCTGCTAGCCAGGAGCGATCCAGCCGCAGCGGACCGCCTGTTCGTGGTCTACTCGTCCTACAAGAAGCTAGCCAGTAATGGGGGGTAGTAATTTACTTTTGTAATCCTGCTGGAAGCAAGAGGCCCCGTGGAACGCGAAAATTATCCTTATGCCGGTCGAAGCTTTTTCACATATCGTCGGCACGCATCTCAGTCCCTGGACCTCATTCCCCCGAGAAGTTGATCTCCGGCTCCAGCCTGGTTTCGGTTTTGATTGAATTAGAAATCAGACAGTGCTTTTCTGCTTTCTGCAGTATGCGACCGGCGCGTTCGGCATCGCGGGCGTGGCTAATGAGGAGCTTGGGACGTAGTACAACTTCGGTCATCATAAAACCCTTGCCATCCAGGTTCTCCAGCTTGCCTTTTGCATCGGCGCTAAAGCTAACGAATTCGAGTTTGGAGTTTTCGGCTATGGCCAGGAAGGTTGTCATGAAGCAAGAGTTGACCGACGCCACAAAGAGATGCTCTGGCGTCCAGACTCCTTCATGCCCTTTGAATTCAGGCGGGGCATCGACTTGCATATTCGGCAACACCGGGGCGCGCAGATCTCCGTGGCGCTCGCCAGTCCATTCAACTTCAGTTGTGTAAAAGTACTTGTTCTCCATAATAGCTCCTCACTGTCTCCACGTTTGTTGATTCCTTAACTGGCTCGAAACACGCGGTAAAGTGACGCAAGAATTTTGGTTGGCTAGTGATGCGGTAACCGCTGATCGACTCGCGCCGTTCATAAATTCTCAGGATCGCCTCTATCACGTAATCAATATGACTCTGCGTGTAGACGCGGTGCGGAATTGCGAGTCGGACCAAATCCAAAGTAGAGGGAATTTCTGCACCGCTCTCCGCATCTTTCTCGGCGTGCATCACCGAGCCGATTTCACAGGAGCGAATGCCTGCCTCCCGGTAAAGCTCAACTGCCAGGGCCTGCCCAGGATATTGAAGTGGCGGGATATGCGGCAGCAGCGCCCGCGCATCGATGTAGATGGCGTGACCGCCGGGCGGTTGCACGATGGGCACGCCTGCATCCGAGATGTGCTCGCCCAGGTAACGAATAGAAGCGAAGCGATACTGAAGATAGTCCTCGTGTAAAACCTCTTTCAGACCAACTGCAATCGCCTCGAGATCACGACCCGCCAAACCGCCATAAGTTGGGAAGCCTTCAGTGAGAATCAACAGATCCTTCTCCTGTTGGGCCAATTGCTCGTCATTTGTGCAGAGGAATCCACCAATGTTCGACAAACCATCTTTCTTAGCAGACATCGTACAGCCGTCGGCATACGAAAACATTTCACGGGCGATCTCCAGCACCGATTTGTCGGCGTAACCAACTTCGCGCAGCTTGATGAAGTAAGCATTCTCGGCAAACCGACAGGCGTCCAAATAGAGCGGAATGCCGTAACGAGCGCAGATCACTTGCGCTTCGCGGATGTTTGCCATCGAAACCGGCTGACCGCCGCCCGAATTATTCGTCACGGTAAGCATAACCAGAGGTATGCGTTCCGCGCCCACTCGTTTGATTAGCTGTTCAAGCGCCTCCGTGTCCATGTTGCCTTTGAACGGATGCCTGACTGCCGGTTGATAGAATTCTGAAATTGGTAAATCGACAGCTTCTGCGCCGAGGTATTCGATGTTGGCGCGTGTCGTATCAAAATTTGTGTTATTGGGGACGATACTGCCTTTCTTGCACATGACCGAGAAGAGGATGCGTTCGGCGGCGCGTCCCTGGTGCATCGGAATCACCTGTTTGAAACCGAAGATGTCGCGCACGACTTCTTCGAAACGGTAGAAGCTCTTGCTGCCGGCATAGGACTCGTCCCCGCGCATCAAAGCAGACCACTGGTTCGCGCTCATCGCCGCCGTGCCGCTGTCGGTGAGCAAATCAATGATCACGTTTTCCGCTTTAAGCCGGAACAGGTTATAAGCGGCTTCCTCGAGGTAGGCATCGCGCTCCGCGCGCGTCGTCATTTTTATGGGTTCGACTACTTTGACTCTAAAAGGTTCAATAATCGTTTTCATGATTGATCAGTTTCCTGACGGATTTCCTCAGAACTTCTTTGAAGTAACCGTGGAGCTACCGGGTGATTGGTTTGCCGCGATCTGGCCCTGCCACACTTTGCGTATTAACTGACATGCTCGCTTCACCTCGGGCATCGCTAGAGAGCAATAGAGCTGTTTACCTTGGCGTCGGGTCGCCAGCACGCCCGCAGACCTCAAGATGGAGACATGTTGAGACATCCTCGTCTTCGAAATGCCTAACGCTTGCTGCAACGCGGAAGCTCCTCGTTCACCCTGACCCAGAAGGTCAAGAAGCTCCAGACGTCCGGGATGAGCAAACGCTTTGCAGATACGCGCCTGCCGCTCGAATATTTCTGAGTTGCTTTGCGTTGCTTTCTTGATGGCTGCCATCTCTCATTCTGGGGGAACCGATCCTTGGATCTTCAGTTCCGCGAGCGTATCACTCATCTCGGTGTCGCAAACTGCGGGCCATCCCAGCACCAGAAACTCATTCGTTAGCGTCAACTCCAACGGAGCCGCGAATAGTCCAGCGATCTCTATTTTGTTCGCCTCTTAATAGCGAACGATCTTGCTGCGCGGGGCCCGAGCGCAAACCACTACAAGCGCGCAAAACTTCGCAGCCCTGTTCCCACAGTTGCGTAATTTCGCAACTGTTGAACCGGGCTCGCCGGGAAATCATGGGTTTCACAATTGATCACTCAGGGAACAACGATTGCTGACTGGGAGGGTGTAGCCAAGGCAAAAATCTGCTCGTGGGCTGCAATATTCCGAGGCCCAAGTAGGGGCTTCAGTGCGATCCTGACGGAGCGTGCGTTCCGCCAGAAACAACAAGGGAGGAAGTTATGAAAACAGTTGGCATCATTTTCGCGGCGATTCTGGTCGCTTCTCTAACGCTCATACCCGATTCCTCGGCGCAGCGGCAAGGGATGGGTAGGCGCCAGGGGGGTTGGGGCCCGGGGTCGTCTTACGCGCGGTTGTACAACCCGCAAACCGTCGAAACCATGAGCGGCGTCGTGGAGTCGATTGAGAAATTCACTCCAAGCAAAGGGATGTCTCACGGCGTTCATGCCGTGTTGAAAACAGATAGGGAATCGATCGCGGTGCATCTTGGACCCGCCTGGTTCATCGACAATCAGGATCTGAAGATCGAACCCGGTGACAGGGTCGAGATCATGGGTTCTAGAATCATGTTCGAGGGAAAGCCCGCGCTCATTGCTGCAAGGGTTACCAAGGACGGAGAAATACTGACACTCAGGGATGGGAGCGGTGTCCCCGTTTGGAGCGGCTGGCGCAGAAGATAGCGTGTTATTCCAGCTAAGAAACGGGTTGCAAGTACGGCGCGCGTAACGAAGCGCGCCGCCTGCATGAGAGCGACGATCACTATAGACAAGGAGAGGTTCAAATGTCAGTCGAACGGTATTTACGATTAATCGCGGGTTGTTTTGTGATGGCTACGCTACTGCTCGGTTACTTCCACAGTCCTTACTGGTTTTTATTTACCGGCTTCGTAGCGATCAACTTGATCCAGTCCGCGTTTACAAACTGGTGTCCAATGATGAGTTTCCTACGCTGGCTGGGAGTAAGGGACGATGAAGCGCGGCCTAAAGGTAATCTCCTAAAGGCAACCTGAAAACCGCTTAATCGATGGGCCTAACATGTTTGTGCCGACTTCGCTGAAACAAACAGTCGCGACGGTTCTCTCCCTAATATTGCTGAGCCTGGGAGCACCTCGTTCAGTGCTCGCTCAGTCGGAGGACGTAGCTACAGTTGAACCAGGAGTCACAGCAGGCTCTGGACAGACGCTGACACTCACTCAAGCTGTCGAGATCGCGCTGGCTAAGAATCCGTTGACGCGGGTTACGGCGGCGGGTCGCCAGCTCGCCGACGCGCAACTGGCTGGCGCCCGTGCTACCCGCATGCCGTTGTTGCAAGCATCAGACTCCGTGACCACGAGCAACAATCCGGTATTCGTATTTGGCTCGCTTCTGGAGCAAGGAAGATTTGGTCCAAACAATTTTCTGATCGATTCACTTAACAACCCCAATGCTCTTACTAACTTCCGTGTCGGGTTGTCAGTTCGCGTTCCGATTTTTGATCAAAGACAGAGTAAAGCCCGAATTGACGTGGCCAAACTTGGCCAGCAACAGGCTGACCATCAGACGGAACTGGTCGCTCAACAGATTCGGTTCGAAGTGCTCAAGTCTTATTACGGAGTGTTGTTGGCTCAGTCGAGAGTATTAGTGGCTGATGAGGCAATCCAGATCGGCACGGCAGATCTTAAAAGAATCAGGGACAGATTTGAAACTGGATTCGTTGTGCGCTCTGACTTGCTCGCCGCCGAAGTTCAGTTGTCGGAATTCCGCCAACAGAAGATTCAAGCTCTAGGAGAACTTGCCATCGCCCGGGCGGCGTTGAATACCGCACTTGGCCTGCCGGTAGACTCACGCCACACGATCACTGACGAACTAAGTGAACGCTCATTCTCTATTGAGA
>JBAPXA010000402.1:0-2904 GCA_049283975.1 Pyrinomonadaceae bacterium
CCCCCCCGGTACTGTAATTGAGCGTTCCACTCCTGGCGCCTGTTACCCACCTAATGTGCCACCATTCTGTGGCCCCTGTTGCACTTCCAAGTTGAATCTGCGATTTCTTCGTGGTTCGTTCTTGAAAGGGATGACTGAGGTTTAGCCGCATGCCTCCCGACTCCTGATTCAGCTATACTCCGTTCGATCCCTTAGCCGCTCGATGAATGAGGCGAGATCTTAAGTTCCAAATTCCAAGTACCAAGTCCAAAGTCCCAAGTCCAAAGTCCCAAGTCCGCGGATCAATCGGCAATTGGCAATCGGCAATTGGAAATTAGTTGATCTGTGTCATCCGCGATAATCTGTGGCAAATTGTTCTCTGACATCTGACATCTGACATCTGACTCCTGATACCCATGCTTCATAGTCTTTATGTCGTCAAACGCTCTCGCACTGGCCTGGGCTTGTTCGCGCAACATCCAATTCCTAAAGGCACCAGAATCATTGAGTACACTGGCCCCCTCATCTCCAACAAGATTGTTGACGAAGCTAAGGGAAAGTATTTCTTTGGCATCAATTCACGTTGGTCGATTGATGGCAGCGTCCGGGACAATATCGCGCGCTATGCCAACCATTCTTGTCGGCCCAATGCCGAAGCAATCATTCAGAGTCGCAGAGTTTGGATTTGGGCGAAACGCAACATTAAGGCGGGGGAAGAGATCACCTACAACTACGGTCGCGAGTATTTTAACGACATCATCAAGCCCATCGGCTGCAAATGCGCCGGGTGTGTGCGGTAAATGATAGTTTCATTCTCACCGCGCTTCAGCGCGGTGTTTACCGAGGCGATAACCAGAAACCGTTTAAACGGTTTCCTGTGTAGTTCTTTGCTGTCACCGGCCTGAAGGCCGGTGTGAATGAGACTCGTCCCAACTTTTCGGACTAATCAATGCAACACAGCTCGCCAATCTTGATTATCGGCGCTGGCGTCGCCGGCCTCGCCGCGGCTCGCGAACTAACTAACGCCGGTTTCAAAGTCACGATAGTCGAAGCGCGCGATCGCATTGGCGGCAGAATCTACACCCATCACGGCATCGAGCTCGGAGCCGAATTCATTCACGGTAAACCACGGTGTCTTTTAGATATCGTGGAGCGTGCCCACCTCAAGCTTTCCGAAGTCAGCAATCGGCACTGGTATTTCCGCAAGGGACTACTCGCTACGTCAAACGAGTTCTGGTCGGAACTCGAACGCGTGATGAAGGAGATGAAAAACGCAGAACGCGACGAGTCCTTTTGCGACTTTCTTCAGCGACATGAATTGGGTGAGGCGGAAGCGTCCGCGAAGCTTTACGTTGAAGGCTTCCATGCTGCCCGTGCTGAACGCATCAGCGTGATCGGCCTCAACAAAGCAGATGAAGCAGCCGAGCAGATCGACGATGAGGAACAGTTTCGCATTCCGGCTGGTTACGGCGCGGTGGTGCAGTCGCTATATGACGATGCCGTTGCTGGCGGGGCGCTTGTCTTCCTGAACACAGTCGTTGAAGAGGTTCGCTGGCAACCGAACAAGATTGTAATTACTACTGCGTCAAGTAAGGGCACTCGCAGTCCGGAAAGCAGTCTCGACTCCGCTACATTCTCCCGGGCTCTAATCACCTTGCCACTCGGTGTGCTGCAAGCTAAGTCAGTTCGCTTCATCCCAGAGGTAACTGAAAAACAGACTGCCGCAAACAAACTGGCGATGGGTCAGGTCGTGAAGATTGTAATGCGCTTTCGCAAACCATTTTGGGAACACTTGAAACTGCTAACCAAAGATGGAACGGATCACAGCCTTAAAGATTTGTCATTCATCCACGCGCCGGATGAACTAATGCCAACCTGGTGGACGTTGGTACCAGAGCAAACGCCCGTGCTGATCGGCTGGACTGGCGGGTCGCGCGCTGAAGAGCTCTTGAGCGCAGGCGAGCAAGCAATAAGGAATCACGCGCTCACGTCTCTAGTGACGATATTCGGAGTGGCGCAGGAAAGGCTCGAGGAGTTGTTGGGAGAGGTTTACTATCACGACTGGTACGGCGATCCGTTTTCGCGTGGCGCCTACAGTTATGTTCCGGTGGGCGGTCTCGAAGCCCAGGCGCAGCTCGCCGCGCCCATCGCCGATACGCTCTTCTTCGCTGGTGAAGCAACAAATACAGAAGGACACCAGGGCACGGTTCACGGTGCCATCGCCACCGGCCTCCGCGCCGCCAGGGAAATCATTAAGGCCTAGGAACTTGTCCAAAGTCCAATGTCCAACGTCCAAAGTTCAAGCTCAAGACTGGGCAGGAGGTCAGTACCGGGAGCGATAGCGACCGGGTCTGCTTAGAATTTGCCCAAAGTCCAATGTTTTACACTCGGTCGCTATCCCGACATGTCGGGATCCTGACCTCACTCCCAATCCTGACTTTGGACATTGGACCTTGGACTTTGGACTACAATAACCCCCATGAAAATCACAACTACACTCCTCTTAATCATCGCCACCTTCGGAATCACTCTCGCCCAAGCTGATCGCGCTCAATTCATCCGCGTCGACGCACCTGTCATCGCGCTCACTCACGTCCGCATCATCGATGGCACCGGAGCCGCGCCCATAGAAGATCAGACCATCGTCATCAGCGCCGGCAAGATTCAGTCGATCGGACCAAACATTCCCGAGAAGGCTCAAGTTCTCGACCTCAAGGGTTACACCGTTCTGCCCGGTCTGGTCGGCATGCACAACCACATGTTCTTTCCCATGGGTGGCTCGCCGCCGATGTACTCAAACATGGGCACGAGTTTTCCGCGGCTCTATCTCGCGCTCGGTGTGACCACGATTCGCACGACCGGCAGTGTTGCTCCCTACACCGATCTGGAGATCAAGAGACTCATCGATAGCGGGAAAATGATCGG
>JBAPXA010000403.1:0-2304 GCA_049283975.1 Pyrinomonadaceae bacterium
ATTTCAGGCTGGAGAAAAGTTGTTACCTTAATGAAATCGTAGCCATCTTGTTTTGATTTGCGAACGGCCGCCCGCGCTTCGGGTTCGGTAGTTACCACATAGGCATTACTCGATTTGCGACCGGTGAATTGCGGACTGGCAGCATAAATCGTGGGGGCGAGAATTTCTTCCTTTGCACCTTTGCTACGGAGCACCAATTGCTCCGGCGTGCCGGTCATCAAACGAATAGTCGTGACGCCGTGAGCAATCATTATTTTGAATTCATCCTCGGCAAACCCGTCGGGAAATTCATCGTCGGTGAAGAGGTGAACGTGCATGTCCGTCAGACCGGGAATCAAAAACTTCCATGTGCCGTCTATAATCTGCGCGTCTTTTGGAAGCTTGAGCTTTGTGCGCCCCGTATCACCGACCACAAGAATTAGTCCGTTGCGAACCAAAACCGTCTGATTCATCAACACCCGCTCTTTGTCCATGGGGATGACGTTGACGCCGACGAAAACCACCGTACCGGACTTGGGAGTACTTGCTTGCGCGACAGTCGATATTGTTGAGATCGACAAAATCAAAAACATCAGTATGGCTTTCTTCATTAACTGATCCTCCAATAGGTATCGAACAGTACGCGTTTGAGAGTGGATGCTTCCGCGAAGTTGTATTCTCTTTGAGTCAATCAGAATAGTCACCTTGCAAATTTGGAATCAGCCGAACTTAGAATCTCTTGTCCGAAAGTTCGTGCGAGTGCGTCAACCAGCGCCTGCGGCGCTGCCTGCCTTCTGCCATCTGCCGTCTCACGAAAAAGCCCCCGGTGAATCATCACCGGAGGCTTTCTCAGTTCACTCGCTTTGCGAGCTCGAGAACTAGTAGCGTGAGCTACCGTTGCGTCGTCCGCCGCCACCACCGCCGTTGCGATCTTCGCGGGGCTTGGCTTCGTTAACATTCAACGCGCGTCCGCCCACTTCGACACCATTGAACTGCTGAATAGCAGCCGCGCCTTCTTCTTTCGAAGACATCTCGACGAAGCCGAAGCCGCGTGAGCGACCCGTTTCGCGATCTTCGATCAAAGAGACGCTTTCAACCGTGCCCGCCTTGGCGAACATTTCCTGGAGATCTTCTTTCGAGGTCTCAAAGGATAAATTTCCAACATAAAGTTTCGTAGTCATTTTTCTTACCTTCTCCCCTATGGGGACATAACAGAAGCCGCATGCGAACATGGGAGCTTCCCAATTTGCTAAGGACGTTGGGATTACATATCCATGCCGCCGGGCATTACCCGTGGCTTGCCATCTTCCTGTAGCTCAGAGATGAGGGCCTCAGTTGTCAACATCAAGCCTGCGATCGATGCAGCGTTCTGCAACGCGCAGCGCGTGACTTTCGCGGGATCAATAATCCCCGCGGCGACAAGGTCCTCAAAAGTTTCAGTGGCAGCGTTGTAGCCGAAGTTCGGGTCTTTGCTGGCCCTCACCTTCTCTACTATCACCGCGCCTTCTTTGCCGGCGTTTTGCACAATCTGACGCAGCGGCTCTTCGAGCGCGCGCTTCACGATGTTGACGCCAATTTGTTCGTCCGGATCGCCGGTAGTCTCATCATCTTCGTTAGTTTCGAAAACAACGAACTTGTCCAACGCCTTCGCGGCACGAATCAGGGCGACGCCTCCGCCGGCCACAATTCCTTCTTCAACAGCGGCGCGAGTTGCATTCATCGCATCCTCTACGCGCGCTTTCTTTTCTTTCAATTCGGTCTCGGTAGCAGCGCCGACCCGAATCACGGCAACGCCGCCGACCAGCTTCGCCAGTCGCTCCTGGAGCTTCTCGCGGTCGTAGTCTGACGAGCTGTCTTCAATCTGGGTCCTGAGCGTTTTCACGCGCGCCTTTAAGTCGTCCTTACTGCCGGCACCGTCGATAATGATCGTGTTCTCTTTATTGATCGTCACCTTCTTGGCACGGCCCAGGTCTTCGACTTTGACGTTCTCGAGTTTGATGCCGAGGTCTTCACTGATGACCTTGCCGCCAGTCAGGATTGCAATGTCCTGCAACAATTCCTTGCGGCGATCGCCAAAGCCCGGCGCTTTAACTGCGGCCACGTTGATGGTGCCGCGCAGTTTATTAACGACGAGGGTCGCCAGCGCTTCGCCTTCCACATCTTCCGCGATAATCAGAATTGGGCGATTCAGTTTCGCGACCTGCTCGAGGACGGGAAGCAAATCTCTCATCGCCGAGATTTTCTTTTCACTCAACAGCACGACAGGATTTTCAAGAACAGACTCCATCTTGTCTGCGTCGGTGATGAAGTAAGGCGACAGGTAGC
>JBAPXA010000404.1:0-17259 GCA_049283975.1 Pyrinomonadaceae bacterium
GTGCGCAAACTTGGGAGTCGGCGTACCGAGGGCCTCGTAGAGCAGGATCTGCTTGTGTGTGTTCGTGACGTGGTCCTGGCCGCGAATCACGTGGCTGATTCCCATTTCGATGTCGTCAATCACTACCGAAAGGTTGTACAGAGGGTGACCGTCAGAGCGCAGCAACACCAGATCCTCGATCTCGGAGTAGTTCCGTTCCTGAGCTCCATAAACAAGATCGTCAAAATGTGTCTTACCGTCCAGCGGCACTTTTAGTCGCACGGCAAACGGTTCGCCCGCGTTAGCCCGGCGTTCAGACTCACTTGCGTCAAGGTCGCGATAGGGATTGCTGCGATGATCGGTTCCATCGACCGCGTGTGCCCGCGCGCGCTCAGCGATGCCTTGCTTTACGGTTGCGTCATCGCGTTCCTGCTTAGGAGTAAAGTCGCGGTAAGCCTTACCTGCCGCAACCAGCTTGTTGGCCGCCGCCCGATGTTTTGGTGCATTGGCGGACTGGAAAACAATCTCTTCATCGTAGTCCAATCCCAACCAGCGTAACCCTTCAATAATCGACCGGGTAGACTCGTCAGTTGAGCGCTGCAGATCAGTGTCCTCAATACGCAGCAGGAATTTGCCGCCTAACTTGCGAGCGAAGAGCCAGTTGAACAGCGCTGAGCGCGCCGCGCCGATATGCAGGTAGCCGGTGGGTGATGGAGCGAAACGGACGCGAACAGTCATAAGAAAAAGTAGTCAGCAGTCAGTAGTCAGGATTCAGCAGGAACGGTTCCACTGACTACTGGCTACTGATTACTGACTACTGAATGGCGGAGATGACAGGATTCGAACCTGTGAAGGGCTTTTGACCCTTAACGGTTTAGCAAACCGCCGCCTTCAGCCACTCGGCCACATCTCCGTGCCTGAGCGAGGCGAAAGCCAATTCTAGTCTGCGATGGTGGATTGTCAAGAAGTCGCAGTCTCTAGGGACGAAAGCTATCGTGAGAGGCGTGGAGCCGTATAGAATCGGCGCGTGATTAAGGTCGAGTTGAATCGTCGTCAATTCTTAACGGGACTCGCAAGCGCTCCGTTGCTGGTGATCTCGGCGACGGCAGTTTATGCCCGCTTCATCGAGCCCACCTATTATCGCATCGCGGAACAGGATATTTTCGTTCGCGACCTGCCGCAGGCATTTGAAAACTTTCGCATTACCCAAATAACAGACATTCACCATAGTCGCATCGTTGGGCTTGATGAGTTGCAACGCGTCGTCAGCCTTGCGCAATCGACGAAGCCTGACTTGATTGCCCTGACGGGTGACTACACGACTACCTATCGTCGCTTCATCGAACCATGTGCTGAAGCGCTCGGAGTGTTGAGTGCGCCAGACGGAGTCTGGGCCGTGCTAGGTAATCACGATCACTACACCGACCGTGAATTGACTACGCGTGCGCTGGAACGGAATCACATTCCCGTTCTCAACAACGCTAACACTGTGCTGCAACGCGGATCCGACAAACTGCAACTGGTAGGCATCGATGATTGGTCCTGGGCGCAAAGCAATTGGCAGCGAGCTTTTTATGGCGTCGATCAGAGTCGGCCCTCCGTTCTGCTATCGCATCAGCCTGCGGTACTGGATCTGGCTCAAACGCAAAGCGTTTCCTTGATATTGAGTGGCCATACTCATGGTGGCCAGGTCACGTTTCCGTTCATCGGCGCGCCTGCACGTCTAGCCACGAAAGATTTGAAGTATGCCCACGGACTCTTCCGCCGCGAAGGTACGCAGCTATATGTGTCCAGTGGAACAGGTGTGATCGGATTGCCTGTCAGGCTGGGAGCCAGACCTGAGATCGCCGTACTCAAATTGCGACGCGAACTGCGGAGTTCTGAGCGGTAACTGGTTAGCGGGATCGCTGAATCGCCATCAACGTGACGTCGTCCTTCGTGCGTCTGCCATCTCCAAAAGAGAGCCAGTCGCGCATAAAGGCATCAAGCAAAGCGTGCGGCGGCAAATGGTGATGTTGACTCAATAAACCCGCAAGTCGTTCGAGGCCGTATTCCACCCCGCTCGCATTCGTGGCCTCTGAAAATCCATCGGTGTAAAGCAACAAGGTATCCCCGCGTTCCAGCTGCATTCGATTCACCGTGAAGTGTTCGTTGCAAAAAATGCCGACTGGCAGGCCGGTGGCAGCAATCTGGCGCACGGTCCCTGCCTGGAATAGCAATGGCGGCAGATGCCCGGCGTTACAGACCTCTACAGAACCTGAGGGGTCGGTTTTCCCGCAAACAAGAGTTGCGTAATGCGTAGGAAGGGTGCTTTCGCAGAAAACTCGGCTTGCTCGCTCAATCATTTGCTCCAAAGGCAAGGCGACTGAAATCAAGGTTCGAAACATTGCCTGAAGATGGGCCATCAACATCGATGCCGCTACGCCTTTGCCTGAAACATCTCCCAGGACAAACAAGACATTCTGCTTGCCATCGCTAATGACGTCACAGTAATCGCCACTCACAACTCCCGCCGGCTGGTAGTGATAAGCAATCTCCCAACCGTCAATTTTCTGGGTAGGTTCTGGTAGCAATCCTGTTTGAATTCTGCCCGCCAACTCGAGGTCGTCTTCCAAGGCTCGCTGTTCGTGCGGAGACAAGTGATCAATGCAGAGCCGGGTCAGCGGATCGGCGATTAACCTCTCGCTTTCCACCGGTTCATGGCACACGTCACAAATACCGTAGGTGCCGTCGTCCATTCTTTGTAAGGCGGTATCGACTTCGCGCAATAATCGCGTTAGCTGCTCATCCTGGCGATAGCCAATCGCTGCGACTTCTAATTTCTGACGGCGGTCGAGTAACTGTTCGCGGAGCAGGGGTTCAATAGCGGTGACCATCTTGTTCCTCTGGAAAGTTTAAGCGCCAAGGTTAGCCGGACGCGGGGCCTTTTGCAGTTGTACGGGGAGCTGCGGTGAACAACAAATCTTTGCGAGCCTGGTCCGATCGAGTTGCATAGTTGAATCGCTGCGCAACCAGTTTCGCACTTCCCGAAAAATGTTGGCAGCGTGTTCATCGGGAGGCTCAACGACACGGTAATGTATCCACTTGCCTTCGCGCCGGGCCGCAACTACGCCTGCCTTGCGCAGGTACGCCAGATGTCGCGAGATTTTTGGTTGATTGGTATCGAGAACTTCAACGAAGAAACAAACGCAAATCTCGTCCTCGCCAAGTAGATTCAGCAAGCGCAACCGGGTGCGATCGGCGAGCGCCTTAAAGAGTAATTCCATGCTGTATTTCTTGTCAGGTGTCATCTCTTTTTTCGTGCTGGAATAGGGCGTAAACAATACGCATTAAGTCCCCTTAGAGTTCCTTCGTCTCGATCAATTTCACGAGTAATTTAAGACCAAAACTCGGCCATTTTCTATCCGTTTCTTGTCGCCAAAGCATGGGAATACTCTGGCCTACTTAGTCGCGTCCAACCAGCTTGCTGCGACGTTCCAAGATCACTGTATTGCGCCACACTCCGTTAAGGGTTGAAACACGTTCTCGGTGTCCCACTGTTCGAAAGCCTAAACTTTCATGAAGTTTGAGGCTGGGCTCGTTCTCGGGAAAGATGCTCGCTTGCAACGTCCAGATTCCGTTTCTCTCCGATTCCAAAATCAATGCCTGGAGCAGCGCACGACCAACTCCTTGCCCACGAGCCGCGGCGGCAACGTAGACGCTGACTTCTGCGACTCCCGCATAGGCCTTCCTCTTCGAGACACTACTTAATGCCGCCCACCCCACCAACCTTCCCTCTGAGTCAGGATAGGCGCCAATGCGACCAAACGGCAGATGGCCGCGATCCCATTCTTCCTGGCTGGGCGCTTTGGTTTCAAACGTCGCTTGGCCGGTGGCTAAACCTTCCAGGTAGACATCCTGGATGGCTTCCCAATCTCGGCTTTTAAGTAATTTTATTAAGATTTTCAAGGCCCCTGAGATTTATAACAAATACGTCTTGACATATTTGTTCGGCTCGGCTAGGATGCGCTCCACATATGCGCTAGAACGCATATGAATATACTGGAGGTTAATTATGGAAAGCAAGTCGAAAGAAGGCGTGGTAGCGCTCAAAGCTCATCTGGCTCTCAATGTTCGTAATGTGGAAACCAGCATCGAGTTCTACCGAAAGCTGCTGGGAATCGAGCCGAGCAAGGTGCGGCGTGGTTATGCAAAATTTGACGTGCACAATCCGCCGCTGAATTTGACTCTAAACGAAGGTGTCGTAAAGGAGCGGGGCGCGCTTTCACATCTCGGGATCCAAGTCGCTTCCACTGACGATGTCTTAGCTACCCGCCAACGTTGGTCTGAAGCGGGCTTGATCACTCGCGATGAGATGCAGACCACTTGTTGCTATGCGACTCAGGATAAGGCTTGGGTTCGGGATCCGGACGGGAACGAGTGGGAAGTATTTGTGGTGCTGATGGACAACTTGCCCCAAACAGATCCGTGTGCTTGTGGCGACAAGGTACAGATCAGCACGGCCAGCCAAGGCCAAACAGCGTCTTGTTGCGCCTGAGGCGGGCATGCAGAAGGCCCGACCTTTTGAGAAGGCCGGGCCATGGGGCGAGGAAGGCGAGTTGTCTATTGGGGCATCGGTTCGCGATGTTCACGTCTGTCGCGTCTACGCTCGCGCATTTCATTGCGGCGCGCTTTACGTTCTGTATTTAGCTCTTCCAGTTTGGCTCGTTGTTCGGCAGTAAGAACACTTTGCATCTCTGTACGGATGCTCTGCATCGAGTCACGAAGCTCGAGTCGTAATGCCTGAACGCGGGCCTCATCCTCTGCAGTTAGAGCGCCAGCGAACCTCTTTTCACGTAGCTTGAAAAGTTCTTCACGCTGAGCCTTTGTGGCTCCCAGTTGGCGTTGCAGGATCGCACGCTGCTGTTGCCGTTGTTCTTCAGTCAGATTCAGCTCACGCATTGCGGCGAAGCCTCTGTGACGGCCCATCCTTCCAAGCCGGCGACCCTCGCGTGGTCCTTTCTGAGCGCTAACCTGATTTTCTTCCGCCGGAGCTTGCTGTTGCTGGGCGTAAGTGATCGCATTCAAAGCCAGCAAAGCCAACGAGGCGGACAAAACTCGTTTCAAAAACATTTCTTCGGTTACTCCTTTTCCGTCGCGGACTTTTTCCTAAAATCCGGGGACGACGACACTTCTTTGTTGACTTCTTAGACGCGGCCACTCGGAACCTGGCTGAACTAAAAGCTTGACGGCGCACGTCCGTTGATGTTACAGAGTACTTTGCAGCGCAAAGGCCTGCACGGAGGTTCGGGGCCTGAATAGGGAATCCTGGCAACGAAACACGTAAATGGTTAGAAATTTGTGAAGTAGTAAAACCGTAATCACCAAGCTACAATGCGCGAAATGGGTCTCCTGGAAAATATTAATTCGGCCGCCGATCTGCGGCAGCTGCCAATCGCTCAACTTCCGGATGTTGCCGCGGAAATTCGCCAATACATCCTCGAAACAATGTCCCGCATCGGCGGTCACACCGGCGCTTCGCTTGGTGCTATCGAGCTCGCCGTCGCTTTGCACTATGCGTTCGATACGCCTCAAGACCGTTTGGTTTGGGACGTGGGTCACCAGGCGTATGCGCACAAGATTCTCACCGGACGGCGCGAGTTGCTGCCGACGATTAAGCAGTACGGTGGCATCAGTGGGTTCTTAAGACGGGATGAGTCGGAGTACGACACGTTTGGCGCGGGCCACGCGTCTACTTCTTTATCGGCTGCACTGGGGATGGCGATCGCTCGCGACAAAAAAGGCGAACAGCATCATGTAGTCGCCCTGATTGGTGACGCTTCACTCGCCGGTGGCATGGCGATGGAAGCAATCAATCAGGCGGGTCATCTTAAGACCCGATTGATCGTCGTTTTGAATGACAACGAAATGTCGATAGCCCCAGCAGTCGGCGCTCTGACGGGATATTTGAATCGAATTCGCACGGCGCAGGGTTACCACCGCTTCAAGGACGAGGTTGAGGAGACTTTGTTATCGATTCCCTCTCTTGGTGAGCGGCTGCATCATGCTGCGAAAACCGTGAAGGATGCGATCGCGGCCGCGGTATTGCCAGGCGCCCTCGTCAGTGAGTTGGGATTCAAATATATAGGCTATGTCGACGGACACAATCCGCGCGCTCTTGTGGCCGCACTACGAGAGGCAAAACAGGTTAAGGACGGCCCAGTGATCGTCCATGCGTTGACGACTAAGGGTAAGGGACATCCCCAAGCTGAGAAGGACTATTATCGATGGCACGCCACGGGGCCTTTTGATTTGCAGACGGGTAAAGCGATTAAGTCTGCAGCGAAGGCACCGACCTACACAGCTGTGTTCGGCAGTACGCTCTGCCAGTTGATGGAAAAGGATCCGAAGGTCGTCGCTTTGACGGCAGCCATGCCTGATGGCACGGGAGTTTGTGAAGCTCTGGAACGTTTCCCCGAGCGTTCGTTTGATGTAGGCATAGCGGAGCAGCACTGCGTTACATTTGCCGCCGGCATGTCAGTCGAAGGCTTGAAACCGGTCTGCGCTATCTATTCAACCTTCCTCCAACGGGGGTTTGATCAACTGGTTCACGATGTCTGCATTCAAAATCTCAACGTTAAGTTTTGTCTTGATCGCGGTGGAATAGCCGGTGGCGATGGCCCGACTCACCATGGGTTGTTGGACATCGCCTATTTGCGTTCGGTGCCGAACATCATCCTGATGGCGCCCAAGGACGAAGGCGAAATGCGGGACATGATGTTGACGATGCTTGAGCATCAAGGTCCGGCAGCAATGCGTTACCCGCGCGGGAATGGAGTAGGCGCCGACATCGAACGCCAGCCAGAGCTCCTTGAAATCGGCAAGGGTGAAATACTGCGGGACGGTGGTGAGATTGCCATCATCGCTTATGGCTCAATGGTGCATCCCTCGTTGCACGCGGCGGAGAATCTCTCAAAAGAAGGCATTGAAACAACAGTCGTCAATGCCCGCTTTGTGAAGCCGCTGGACGCTTCGCTTTTGTTGGCCTTAGCACGCACCAAACGGTTACTGGTGACGGTCGAAGAAGCTTATTTAGCAGGTGGCTTTGGTTCGGCAGTGTTGGAATTGCTGGAAGAAAACGGACTGCAAGACAAAGTTCGAGTGGTGCGTATGGGGATTCCGGATCGTCTCGTCACCCACGGCGATCCAAAATTATTGCTCGCCAAGTACGGGTTAGACGCCGACGGAATCTACACGCGTGTGCGTGAGAGCATCGACGTGCTCGATGACCGTCGGGCTAAGCCGCAGAAGGTCGGTTCATAGACTAAATTCAAACAGCAACAGGGGCGCCCGTTCCAAGTTGGGACGGGCGTATTTTCTGCACCATATGGTACCGCCTTGTTCCTTAAGGGCTGTGAAACCATCGAGCCGAATGCGGAAATCGGCTGTTCTGCTAACCTCCAGGGCGAGCGAATGACATTCTGTCACTGGCCTCCTAGTTGCAAACGTTGAGAATTGAAGACTGCAACAAGGGGGATAGCATTTCAATATGGACAACCGGCATCCTGAATCTAACGATTTATTGGTTGAAGCAGAGCTCACGCTGCCGCACTTCGACGACGAAGCTACCGTACAATCCGCGCGTCCGGTCGTGCCACTTCACGAGGTTCGGAAAACGTCCCAATCCAAACGCAGAATTATCTTAGGAACAGCACTCTGCCTGTCCGCTTTCGTCGGAGCGGTAGCAGCTTCGCTGGTTTACAGCAATCGCGAACAACCGGCTAAGGAATCAGCGACGGCAACAACTCCCGAATCAGTCCAAGGTTCGTCCCCTAAATTCATCGCACCGTCAGGAGAAGCAAGCGGGGCAATAGTAGATCCTGAGGAGGCGCTCGCCTCGGACACTGGGTCGGCGACGGAGAACCATAGCGACAGAGTTGCAGTTCAAACTTCAACGGCAGCAAACCGGCAGCCAGTTCGAAACACACGGGTATCCAAGCCCGTCGAAAAAGTAGTGATTCAGCCAGAACCTCAGGATCGCGAAGCAGATGAGCAAGAGTTGCTTCGGGAAGAACGAAGAGAAGCGCGACGTTTGAGGCGTGAGCGTCGCGAACGACGCGCGGGAGACGGCCTAACGCGAATTAGAGAAATATTTGAGGGTTCGCCCAGACCGTGAACCGTTGCTAGACCTCTTATTGCTGGAAAAAGATCGAACCATTAAGTTTTCGCAAGCGCTTTGACTAAACGTGTACAAGGTTGTTGACTGATTTCCTTGCCAGTGGCATGATGCGACACGAACGAAGAAATTTTGAGCGGCCGCTCGGCCACTTGCTCCGATAGCATCTCTCTCACAGAGCAGAACCCCGACTTTTTTGCGATTGATATTTCGCGGACCATTTCGCGAGGAAGTAGGTGTAGCTATGGCGAAACAATGGTTTCGAGAGCGGGAGTGTATTCATAAAGACAGTGGCGCCGAAGGCGAGTCCTACAGCGGCGCCTTTTATGTCCAGGCATTACAACGTCTGCCGATTGATAGCGCCATGCAAATGGCCAGCAAGGTCGAATCTTTTTTCTGGGCGGATGCGCCGCACATCGTAGTGTGGTTGTGCCACGACTGCGCCACCGAGCTTGGCATCGCTGATATGCCACGCGCAATCAGCCAAGCCGCACGCAAACAGGCCTAATAAATGATGCGCAACTGGCACGCCTAACCATCGCGGCGTAAAGTAAAGCCAGATGAAGCGCGAGCGCCGATCCGAACGCATAGATAAATTACTTGTCGAACGTGGACTTGCTGACTCTCGCACGAAAGCCCAGGCGTTGGTCATGGCTGGGCTCGTGCTGGTGAATGAGCAGCGCGCAACAAAACCCTCCGATAACACACCCCTGGACGCGCAAATCCGACTCAAAGGTGCGGACGATCCCAGCACTCGCTATGTTGGTCGCGGCGGTCTGAAACTCGAAGCGGCCTTGCGCGAGTTTGCGATCGAGGTAAATGGATTTGTCTGTATCGACGTCGGGGCGTCGACTGGAGGCTTCACCGATTGCTTGCTGCAACACGGTGCGACGAGTGTGGTCTCGCTGGACGTGGGACATAATCAACTCGATTGGCGTCTACGCAAGGACCCACGGGTCACAGTCAGAGAGGGTGTGAACGCTCGTTATTTGCGGCCGGAAGATTTTTCAAGCAAGTTCGATCTAGCAGTGATGGATGTCTCTTTCATCTCTGCGACCAAGGTGATGCCGGCGATTATTCCTCTCCTGACCGATGCCGGCCGGCTCATCACACTCATCAAACCACAATTCGAAGTTGGTCGTGGTGAAGTCGGCAGCGGTGGAATTGTCCGCGACCCGGAGAAACACGCGCGTGTCATTGCGGAAGTTAATGAAGCAGCCACCGAGCTCGGCTTGTATCCAGCAGGCCTGATCGAATCGCCGCTTCAGGGTGCGGACGGTAATCGTGAATTTCTCGCCCTCTACGAGAAAACCCGACCTTAGTTGCGTCCCTCGCTGTTGCCCCGAATCTCGCTAGCAGTTACCATTGCCAGCGTTTTCCATAATTCAATTCATCCCCCCAAACGATTGGGCTCCGTGCTCCAAACGCGATGACGACCTCTTCCATTCGGCGTGTCGGAATAATCGTAAAACCCCATCAGCCGGAGGCACTTCAAACCGTCTGCGGCGTAGTCGAGTGGCTGGTGCAACGCAGCATTTTAGTGCTCGGCACCGCGGATCTCGAACGAGAGCGCATTGAGCATCAGACTGGTTGTGCGGTTGAAGCGTTTGCCCCGGACCAATTAGCCGCAAATGTCGATTTGATGATCGTGCTTGGTGGCGATGGCACGATGATCGCCACCGCTCGCATGCTCGGCGACTGCGAGGTTCCGGTGTTAGGTGTCAATTACGGCGGACTTGGATACCTGGCCGAATTTCGTGTTGAGGAACTCTACACTGCCCTGGAGTCGATCCTTGCAGGTAACTATCGTGTAGACACCAGGGTGATGCTGGCAGCGGAGTTGCTTCGTGGTGCGGAGGAAGTGACACGTAGTCGTGTTCTCAACGACGTAGTCATTAACAAATCAGCGCTCGCCCGGATCATCGAGATCGATGCTTACCTGAACGATCAGTTTGTGAATTCATTTCGCGCCGATGGCTTGATCGTGTCAACGCCTACTGGCTCGACCGCCTACAACCTGTCAGCGGGTGGACCGGTTATTTATCCCTCGATGAACGCCATAGTCATCACACCGATTTGTCCCTTCACTTTGTCGAACCGTCCAATCGTCGTTCCCGATGATGCCGTGATTGAGTTGTGCCTGAAGACCGAGCGCGAGGACGTGGCGCTGACACTCGATGGCCAGGTTGGTTTCCCGTTGCAGTCCCAGGATCGCGTGCGCATTCGGAAGAGTAGTGCGACTTTCAAACTAGTGCAGCCGATGAACCGCAACTACTTTGACGTGTTGCGCGATAAGCTGCGGTGGGGGAGATAAATCAGTTTCGAGTTTAGAGTTCACCGCCAAGGCGCCAAGGACCACAAAGATCGCCAAGGAGATTTGGAAGTCGGGAAATAAACTCGGATTCCATGTTGGGAACAGAAGGCTGCTGTCTTGTTTACGGTTTCACGTCGTTAAGTGTTTTTAAGCTCCGCGAACTTGGCGGTTCTTGGCGCCTTGGCGGTAAAGGTCGAAACTCGGAACTCGAAACTCGGAACTCGATACCCCAAAACCCGAGACCCGAAACTGGAATCTCTATGCCCAAAGACGACAAAAACAAAAACTCAAACTCTATCGATGCTGACGCTTTCGAACGCGAGGTGACTACGGATCTGGATGAGGAGACGCCTGACAAGCCGAAAGGTCCGGCGTTACACACTCGCATCCTCATCGGACTAATTGTCGGCGTGGTTGCAGGCGTCACCGTTAATTACGTCTTCGGGGGCAGTCATCCGCGCGTGGTTTGGATCGTCGACAACATCACGGGACCCATCGGCCAACTCTTTCTCAGGCTGTTGCTGATGATAGTTGTGCCGCTGGTTTTTTCTTCTCTGGTGGTCGGCGTCGCGGGAATCGGCGACATTCGCAAGCTCGGAAGGGTGGGGCTGAAGTCGTTTGTCTACTGTTTCGTTTTGTCTGCCATTTCAGTGGTCATTGGTTTGACCCTCGCAAACACCATCAGGCCCGGCGATCGGATTTCTCCAGACACGAAGATAGCTCTCGAAGCTCGCTACGGCAAAGACGCTACAACTCAGGTCGAAGCAGCGAAGAAGGGCGGCGCGGTGCCTTCACCGTTGATGCAGGTGGTGGAGACGATCGTTCCCTCGAATCCTTTGGCTTCGATAGCAGGAGTTCCCAGCAATCCGAGTGCGGCCACGTCCGGGGGCACGCCCAACATGCTGCACCTCATGTTCTTCGCTTTAGTGATCGGCATCGCCATAACGCTGATTCCGGTGACTACTACGGCCCCACTACTTCGTGGCTTACAGGCGCTATACGAAATCACCGCAAAGATCATCGAGATGATCATGAAGTTTGCGCCTTATGCAGTCGCGTGCCTGCTTTTCAACAATACAGCGCGATTCGGACTCGACCTGCTGCAAGCCCTGGCCTGGTTTGTGATCACGGTCTTGCTGGGGTTGTCGCTTCATATGTTCGGCGTCTATTCGCTCTCGATTTATTTCTTGTCACGAATGTCGCCCCTCGAATTTTTCCGTCGCATTAAGACGGTAATTCTGACTGCCTTCTCGACCTCATCATCCAACGCCACTTTGCCGACAGCGCTCCGCGTTTCAGAAGAAAACCTGGGTGTTCCGCAAGAGATCAATAGTTTTGTGCTTACCGTAGGAGCTACGGCTAATCAAAACGGCACGGCGCTATACGAGGGGGTGACGGTGCTGTTTCTGGCCCAGCTTGCCGGGGTCGATCTGTCGATCGGTCAGCAGCTGATGGTTGTTTACCTGGCAATCCTCGGTGGTATCGGCACCGCCGGGGTGCCCTCGGGGTCGATTCCTTTCATCATCGGAGTGCTGGTAACGATCGGCGTAAACCCCGCGCTGATAGCGATCATTCTGGGAGTCGATCGCATTCTGGACATGTGCCGCACGACTCTTAACGTGGCCGGAGATATTACTGCGGCGACGTATGTGGCGCGGTCGGAAGGATATGAACTGTTGAAGACTCATGAACCGGCCATTGTGCGGGCCGGGATTGGCGGCAAATAAGAATCTAGCTGAGTGAGCCACGAGAAATTTTCGACATAGTTTTCTGGTTTGCTTTGCAGATCGAATCTAGGGTCAGCGAGGTGAGAAATGATCTTCCCGATCGGCGACGATAACAGCGACCGCACCACGGTGCCCATCGTTAACTACGTACTCATCGCCATAAACGTACTGGTTTTCGTGTTCCTGCAAGGTCTGGGTTCTAACGATCAGTTCACCTACGCGTTTTCCACTGTTCCAGAAGAGATAAGAACCGGGCAAGACATAGCACGGCCCGTCCCAATTGAGGTTGGAGATCAAAGCGGGGTCATTAATCTGCAACCCACACCAGGCCCAGTTTATTTCACTCTGATCACTTCCATGTTTATGCACGGCAGCATAATGCACATCTTTGGGAATATGCTGTTCCTTTGGATCTTTGGAGACAATCTCGAACATGCATTGGGGCGTTTGCGGTATCTGATCTTCTATCTGGTGACCGGAATCATCGCCTCGCTGGCACATGTAATCTCAACATTCGTATTTGGCGATAATCCCTTCATTCCCAGCCTCGGAGCCTCCGGCGCGATCTCGGGAGTATTGGGTGGCTATTTGGTGCTATATCCAAAAAGACAAGTTCGCGTGATTATGCTCCGCATGTTAACCACGGTCCCGGCGGTGGTGGCAATCGGGTTATGGTTTGTCTTTCAATTGATCAGTGCTTTTGGCGTAATCGGTGCTGGTCCGCAATCGGGCGGTGGCGTCGCGTTTATGGCCCACATTGGTGGTTTTGTTGCCGGCGTGGTTCTCGTCAAGGTCTTTCAGATTGGACGCGGCGCGCCCGTCCCGACCTAGTCGCCCTCACAGAACAGCGACAGTTTGCCTGACTGGGAATTTGGTGTCTTCAACAAGCTCAGCTAAGATCGTGAGCCTGGATTGAGGACAGCATGCAACCAAGTAAACCCACGGCGGTTAGTAATCATCAAGGATTAGATATTTGTTCCACCCCACGAGCGGAGATGAATCTTTATCCGCTCGACACGTTCGCTTACGAGTTTCCCGGTCGCGAAATAAAGATCAACTTCGAAATCCCTGAATTCACCGCGATTTGTCCCTTCTCGGATTTTCCCGACTTTGCAATCATCCGGCTCGAGTATGTCCCCAACCAGCGTTGCGTCGAGTTGAAGAGTCTCAAGCTCTACATAAATTCGTTTCGCAACATCAAGATTTTTCATGAGCATGTCATCAATGTGATTCTCGAAGATTTCACGAAGGCCTGCGATCCCCTGAGCGTGGAGATCGAAGGAGATTTTCACATCCGCGGGAATATTAAGACGGTGGTAAAAGCGAGCTACCGGAAACCATAGGTTTCGGTTCAGAGTTTCGAGTTTCAGGTTTCAAGAAAAGACTCTCGCTTGCCTCGGAACTCGGAACCGCGAACCTGAAACTTGGAACCTCAAGCCTGAAACCCATTGGACACTTCAACCATATTCATCATCGGCGCAGTTGTTTTGTTGGCGATCTTTGTCTTGATCGCGCGACTCGCGGTGCGCTGGGTGGTGCGGTTGACGATGATTGGCGTGATCATCATCGCCCTCATTGGTGGTGCCCTATTTTGGTGGTGGACTCGCAGCCTGTCGGAGCAAGCGCCCGCGGCCAGGCCACGCGCGACACCCAGTCGACGCGCTGCTAATCGTTAACGAGCGATCATGGGGGAAACTGATACCGACGCCGCCGATCAATTTGATGCGCGCATTACTCCTACCAAACTAGACGAAGGTACCCCTGGCCTCTGGCGCCGTTATCGCCGCCTGCCGCGCAACGTTTTTGCCATCAGTCTTGTCAGCCTGCTAAACGACGCCTCCAGCGAGATCATCTACCCGTTACTTCCGATCTTCCTCTCCCTGACATTGGGGGCCAGTCCTGCAATCGTGGGTGTGGTTGAGGGCGCCGCTGAATCGATCTCCAGCCTGCTCAAACTCTTTGCCGGATACTTCAGCGATCGGCGCGGCAAGCGCAAGGGCTTCGTAGTTCTCGGGTACTCGCTTGCCAGCTTTGCCCGGCCGCTGCTGGCTTTTGCCACCAGTTGGTATCAGGTGTTGGCGATTCGCCTGACTGATCGCGTGGGCAAGGGAATCCGCAGCGCGCCGCGCGACGCAATGATTGCCGACACCGTCGCTGTCGAGGAACGGGGACTTGCTTTTGGTTTTCACCGCGCTATGGATCATACCGGCGCGGTAATCGGTCCGTTGATTGGGTACTTGCTGCTGGCGCTATTTGCCGCGAATCGCAACGCGCCGACCGCGGCCGACTTCACGAAAATATTTTTGCTGGCATCGATTCCGGCCCTGGCAGCCGTCGTGGTGGTAACTCTCTTAGTGCGGGAATCTCCCCGCGCTGAAACTTTCAAGGAATCGGTAATGCTTCCTCCCAACTCCCTCTCGCTGCGAGGCTTCGATAACAACTTCAAACGGTTTCTCCTAATCATTGCCTTATTCACGCTCTCAAACTCTTCGGACGCGTTTCTGCTTTTGCGCGCACAGTCTGCAGGTGTTTCGATTGCTTCGATCCCGTTGCTGTGGGCGACGCTGCATGTAGTGAAAGTATTGAGTTCTCTGGTTGGCGGTGATCTATCTGACCGCCTGGGCAGGCGCCGCCTAATTGTTTCAGGGTGGATTCTCTACGCCGCTGTCTACGCGGGCTTCTCGTTTGTATCTAACAAGATCTCGGTTTGGATCCTGTTTCTGATTTACGGCATCTATTTTGGTTTAGCGGAGGGCGCGGAAAAAGCCCTCGTGGCTGACCTCGTGCGGCCGGAACAACGTGGCACCGCGTACGGGTTATATAATCTTGCGTTCGGCATAACTGTGTTGCCCGCTTCCTTACTGATGGGAGCCCTTTGGAGCTGGCGCGGTCCCGCCGTCGCGTTTCTTGTAAGCGCGGCCCTGGGGGCGTCAGCAGCAGTGCTGTTGCTTTTACTGGTGAAGCAACCTACTGATAACAGACCCCTGACTTCCGAAATCTGACTTCTGTCTTCTGAACCAATGAGTTCGTTGAATTACAAAGTGGTCAAAACTGGAGAGGAGCTGCGTACCGCAGTCGAATCCCTTTTCCAACATTCGGTGATTGGGCTCGACACTGAAACAACTGACCTTGATCCTTACAACTCGCGTTTGCGTCTGATTCAACTCGCGACACCGACAGCCGTTTACATTATTGATGTCGACGCTTTCACCACTGATTCGAGGACCGATCTGCAACACAGCGAAACATTCGCACCGTTGCGACGGCTGCTCGCAGCACCTCGTCCTATCAAGATTGCTCACAATTCCAAGTTTGACGCGAAGTTTCTCAAGCATGTTTTAGGAGTTGATTTAGGGGGCTTGTTCGACACCTTACTCGCAAGCCAGCTGGTCGGCGCTGGTGACATCGAGGAGCGCCACGGCTTGGATACAGTGGCGTCGCGTTATTTGAACCAGGTGGTCGATAAGAGCGAGCGTCTCAGCAACTGGAACTTCGAACTATCGGAATCGCAATTGGAATATGCAGCGCGTGACGCGGCAGTGCTCCTCCCTTTACGCGAAACACTGGTAGAGCGACTAAAAGCGGATTCGCTGGTCAAAGTAGCGCAACTGGAGTTTGAGTGCGTGATGTCTGTGGTCGATATCGAACTCGCGGGTTTCTTCATGCACAAGGATCGCTGGCTCGAGCAGTTGGCGATAGTGGAGAAACGTCGGGGCGAACTCGCGGAGGAACTACAAACAGCGCTCGCAGAGGAATCGATGCAGGGCTCGCTCTTTGGCGGACCGCAGCGAGAAGACATCAATCTCGATTCGCACCAGCAACTGACCCTGGCGTTGCAGCGCCTGGGAATTCCGGTGCCGGAATCGACTCGCAACTGGAAACTGCAACCACTCGCCGCGGAGTACCCGATCATCGCGACGCTGCTTGAGTACCGCACGGTGCAGAAAGCGCTCACCAGCTACGGCGAGAACATGATCGAGCTGATCAATCCAGTAACCGGTCGCTTGCACGCTGACTTTCGCCAGATTGGCGCTCCCACGGGCCGATTTGCGTGCACGAATCCCAACATCCAGCAGGTGCCACATGCCGTCGAATACCGAAGGTGCTTTAGTGGATATCCGGCTGGGCGAAAGCTTGTGATCGCGGACTATTCTCAAATTGAGCTGCGGATTCTTGCTGAATTTTCCGGCGACCGTGGCTTTATCGACGCGTTCAATTCGGGCGCCGACTTACATCGCGTTACGGCTGCTCAGGTTTTCAATATTCCCATTGATCAGGTTTCGCGGGAGCAGCGTGACTTTGCCAAACGTTTGAACTTTGGCGTGGTCTACGGCATTGGCGCGCAGCGTTTTTCAATAATGACCGGCTTGACTGTGCCGGAGGCTGAGAATGTTTTGCGCAAGTACTTCGCCACCTATCGCGGCCTCGACACATATTTGCGCGAAGCCGCTAACCGCGCCGTCAGCGAGCGACAAGCGCGCACGGCTTCGGGACGTTTGGTGCGCTTTCGTTATGACGAAAACGATCGGCAACAGATTTCGATGACGCAGCGCAACGGCAAGAACACTCCGATTCAGGGAACGAGCGCTGACATTCTCAAGCGTGCATTGAGATTGTTAAGCGATGAACTGCGCCCGACGAGTGCCAAGATCGTGAACATTATTCATGATGAAATTGTAGTGGAGACTGACGCCGATGAAGCTGAGGAAGTCGCGAAGAAAGTGGAACGGGCGATGTGCGACGCGGGACAGGAATATCTGGCGACTGTGCCGGTGAAAGTGGAAACAGAGATCGCGGAAGAATGGGTCAAGTGAGACAGGGAGACGCGGGGACGGGGAGATGCGGCGATACTGGCGGAGCCGTATTGTGCCGAGTGGCTTGAACTTAGTCCGCAGTACGAGGATCAAACCATTTTCCAAATATCATTTGTCATTGGGAAACTGGAACCGCCAAGACGCCAAGGACCGCAGAGCACGCCAAGAAGAACAACAAGCTTTGAACTGGCGCTTCGAACTTTGTTTGCTCATGAAATCTGAGCGGAAGATTCTCGGCTGAGGCGGTTTTACTTCCTCTAACAAAATAAG
>JBAPXA010000405.1:0-2456 GCA_049283975.1 Pyrinomonadaceae bacterium
CTTATTGGATCTGAGGGAAGTTTCAAGTTCCGAGTTTCCGGTTTCGAGTTAACGATCAAGACTAAGACCTGAGACCTGAAACCCGAAACCTGAAACCCCAAACCTGAAACCTGAAACCTGAAACCCATTCCATGGCCGATCCTTCTGATCGAGATCGTATTCGCGCTCTAGTGCGCAATGTGCTCGCGCAGGCATTGCCCGATGCCCAACAACCCGCCGCCGGAGCAGGTGCGGAAACCACGAGTCGTTTCATCGACACGCTCCCGAGCGCTCCTCCGAGCAGCGATGTGACGCGTGACGAGTCGTCGAAGCTGGTAATCACTGAAGACGATGTGCGCGGCCTGGAACAGGGCGCGGTTTTGCGCATCGGCGAGCTCTCTCGTTTGACTCCGCTTGCGAGCGACGTGATCCGGGAGAAGGGAATTGAAATAGTTCGTCGCGTTTCCCGTCGCGGCTCGAAGACTTCGAAGATGATTGCAGTCGGCGCGGATCACGGCGGATTCAAAATGAAAGAGGAGTTAAAGAGCTTTCTCATCGAATCAGGTCATCGCGTTTACGACTTCGGCACTAATTCAGCAGATGCTGTCGACTATCCTGACTTTGCACACGCAGTCGCGCGCGCAGTCGCTGACGGAACCGCCGATGTGGGAATCATGATCGACGGGGCTGGCGTTGGTAGCGCCATGACGGCGAACAAGGTTCCGGGCGTCAGAGCGGCTGCCTGTTACTCGGTCGCTGTGGCGCGAAACTCACGGGAACACAACGACGCAAATGTTTTGACGCTGGGAAGTGGGACCATCAACAGCGCGCAGATGCGGGAAATCGTCACTGCCTGGCTCGGAACGGAAATCACAGAAGACCGTCACCGCAAGCGAGTTTCCAAAATCGAAGCCATCGATCGGCAATACCACAGATAATATTGTCAATTTCCAATTGTCGATTGTCGATTGGATCCTTTGGCTAAGGGCCCATCCAGCGTTCGCAATCGGCAATCGCAAATCGGGAAATGCTCATTCAGGAAGGGCGGTTTATCCCCGCTGGTTGGAGGGCATTCAACCTTAGGCGGCGGCAAGCCAGCCTTCCTGACTGAGCATTTCAAGATGGCAGTCCTCACCCTCATTCACAAGCTTGCCGCGTGTTAGAATAGTTTCGCGCCAACCGCCCGGTTGTTCGCCTCGGAGCCTAAATGCCTTATTCACCCAACGGCGATATCGAATCACTAGTCGAGCAAATCACTGACGCCATAGTCGCCAGACTCAATGGCGACGGGATGGATCAGGCGGGGCTGTGCGGTTGTACCTCCGAATGTTTCAATCGCTGCCCAGAGCGGATGCACCGCGTGGTCGATGCCGGCGCGGCACGCATTGGTTTGGTGCTCGGCGAAACCGCCTCCGCCAAGGATTGGGCCAGCCTGATTGATCACACGCTCCTTAAGCCTGAAGCGACGGACGAAGATATCAAGCGCTTGTGCGAAGAAGCCGCTCGTTATCGTTTTGCTTCAGTTTGTGTGAACCCGACATGGGTAAAAGTTGCTGCTTGCAGTCTGCGCGGAACCGGGGTTCCGGTCTGCACCGTGATTGGTTTTCCTCTCGGTGCTACGCTCGCAGATGTCAAAGCCTATGAAGCCAGACGGGCCATTTTTGACGGTGCGAGTGAAGTGGACATGGTCATCAATGTCGGAGCTTTGAAGAGTGGTGATGATTGCTTGGTAGAGCACGACATCCGCTCAGTCGTGGAAGTCGCACATGAATATCAAGTCACGTGCAAAGTGATCATCGAAACCGCGTTGTTGACTGACGATGAGAAGGTGCGCGCTTGTCTCGCCGCTAAAAAGGCCGGCGCGGATTTCGTAAAAACGTCCACGGGCTTTTCCAAGACTGGCGCCACGGTTGCGGACATCGCTTTGATGCGACGCACCGTTGGTGCTGATTTAGGCGTGAAAGCCTCGGGCGGTGTAAAAGGACTCGAAGATGCGCGCAAGCTAGTGGAAGCGGGCGCCACACGCATCGGTGCCAGTGTCGGCGTGAAGATCGCTCAGGAAGCGGCGGGACAAAGGCCTGCCGGGACGGGAGCCGCTGCGTACTAGACGTTCTAATCCAAGCGTCAGCATCTTTCCTAATAGTTCCTCTCTTCAATTTTCATTCAATCGGACAGACATAACGATGAACCTAACAAAACAATTGGCGCTGGTGGCTTCCTTGTATTTGTGTGTCGGTGTAATGGCAAAAGCTGTTGGTATTCCTACGAATCAAACCGCCTCGATTGACAAACCAATTGAAACCGATTTTTGTGAACTCATTTCTACACCAGAAAAGTACCTTCGAAAAGTTATAAGAACGGTAGCAGTCTATTCTGAAGGTTTTGAAGGCAACGGTCTGTCTAAGGCCGAATGCCCTGCAGGCAAGAATGTACGCGAAACCATATGGGGTCGAATTGCCAGTGCGGACACGATTTTG
>JBAPXA010000406.1:0-3180 GCA_049283975.1 Pyrinomonadaceae bacterium
CCGCACTCGTATACGGATGAAGCTCGGCTTCCTTTTCGCCGATGATATGAAAAACATCCCAGCCTAGCGACTTTAAGTGATCCGCAATCAGGCTCCGATGACAGCGCCACCATAAGGCTTCTGCACACATCACCGCTGTGCGATCCTTTCGTGCAACCTCAAGAAGTTCTTTAATTCCATGCTTGAACTCTTCGCTATCCAGATGATCTGCGTAGGCGCGAAACGACGCGTTCTTCCAGGCGATATTTTTTGAATTGGCGTTTGGGCGCCGCCGGCCACCCAACGCAGGTGAATGGTGATATTGAATGTGCGCGGCCGTGAGAGACTGCTCAAGCTCCTTTTTGTTGAATTGTGGATAGCGCCTTGAACCGGGGAAACTGCGAACATCAACGAGGGCCGCAATCTGGTGTGCGCTCAGAATACGGTTGAGCTCTTCGGCCGAGCGCGTCGAGTGACCTACAGTCCAGATGCTTCCCACACCCGAGTCATTTGATCCTGTTCGCCGGCTCTTTGGCATCTCAACTTGTTCCGCGTCGGAAAGAGAGCTAACTGAGAACTTCAACTGTCTGGTTGCCGACTTCTGAAGTGTTACGTCAAAAGCTCAAAGGGCAAAGACCAAAGACCCAAGGCCAACGTTAAAGAAACGCTTCAAGCTTGAATCGCCCACGCTTTTCCAGGAGGGGCTGCCAGAGATCGCCCACCCGCTTGATCCGTGCAGGTACGTTGTCGATGCGAAAATCATCAATCCCCACCCCGCGCTCAAGCTCGCTCCATTTAACCGGCGTCGAGACGGACGCTCGCGGTCGCGGCCGTACCGAGTAGATCGACGCCAGAGTCCTACCCCAGGCGTTTTGGTTGTAATCAACCAGCACCCTTCCCCGCGGTCGCTTCGCGACGACATAAACTGTCGTCAAGAGCTTCGGTGCTTGTGCTGCGACGGCGTTCGCGAACTCCTTGGCAAAAGTCCAAACCTGTTTCTGCGTCGGCCCGCGAACGATAGGCACATACACATGAATTCCCTTCGAGCCTGTCGTCTTGGCAAAGCAAGCAATCTTTAGAGACTCAAGTGCCGTCCGAATTAACAACGCGGCTTCAACCACTTTCTCAAACGTGGCACCCGGGACGGGATCCAGATCGAAGTGCACATAGTCCGGCCGATCCACGTCATCACAGCACGCATACCACTGATTCAAGTCAATGCACCCGAGATTGATCACCCAAAGCAGTGAGGCCAGATCCTGAATCATCGGGAAATCAATGATGTTTCCCGACGAATGTTCGATGCTACAGATCTCAATCCATTCAGGACGCGGAGCAGGTGCGCGCTTCATAAAGAAAAAGTCGCCGGTGGCACCATTGGGATAGCGCTTCATGACCATCGCCCGGTCGCGTAAGTGAGGCAGCAGCACCGGGGCAACATCTGCGTAATATTGGATTAGATCTCGCTTGGTGATGCCCAGTTCCGGCCAGAAGGGTTTCCGCAAGTTCGTAAGCTTGACGATCCGACCGCCTACATTGAGCTCGGCGCCTACCTCATTTTTGGGGATCTTGACCGCTTCTGGCTTGACCTTGCTTTTTGGAGGGGGTGTTGGGGCGCGTTGAACTTTGGCCGGATGAAAATCACGAGTGGGGATCTTGGTGGCCTTGGGCATGCTTAAAGTGATTCCTTAACTTACGACTTGGTTTGTTCTCATGCCTAAGGCCAAATCTTGAACCAGGGCTTGAAGTAAGACTTGAGCTGGAAGCTTGAGTGCCTCAGTCCTCGGGCGAGTTCAAGTCTTCGATCTCCTGCTCAATCACCTGCAAGCCTTTCTGCAGGCTCTCCCGATGGGCAGCATGACGGGAACGATCCAACTGCTCCAGAACTCGCGAACGCGAGAGCTTTAACGATTCCAGGCGTTGTGCTCGGGCTCGCTCGACCTCATTGAGTCGCGGCGGGCGCTCTGCTTGCGATAGGCGCTGATTCCCTTCCTCAACCTGATCTTCGAAAGACTTTCCCCAGCCAATAGCCACTTGCCTACCTCCAACGAAAACGGCGGCTTCGTTTCAGACAATTGTGCCGTCCTTCACTACAGCATTTTTGGGCACGATGATAATCCCATCGCGAATGAAGTAAGCACCGCCATCACCATCATAGTTTGCAATGCCCGCTTCGTTGACGAGGCGAACGTTGCTACCGATGCGAGCGTTCTTATCGATAATCGCGCGCTTGATAATGGTGTTCTCACCAAGGCCCACGCGTGGAGTGCCGCTCGCGCGGTCGAGGTGCATCTCCTCGAGTGTCTGATAGTAGTCTGCGCCCATCATGAACGAGGCGTCCATTTGCACGCCTTTGGAAATGCGACTGCGCAAACCAATCACGGAGTTTGTGATGCGCGCCCCGCCGATAATGCAACCCTCACTCAGGATCGAGTCGTGAATTTCCGATTCCTCTATTTTCGACGGGGGCAAATAACGCGCTCGCGTGTACACCGGGGCTTCGGAATCGAACAAATTGAATTTCGGAATTTTTGAAGTCAGATCCAGGTTCGCCTTGTAGAAAGCACTGATGGTTCCGATGTCGCCCCAGTAACCATCGAAAACAAATGCCTGCACGTTAGCCCGTTGTATTGCGCCCGGGATAACGTGCTTGCCAAAATCAACCCAGCTCGGTTCTTCCGCGAGTAAACCTTCCAGCAGGTCATACTTGAAAACATAGATTCCCATCGAAGCCAGGAACGGACGAGCTTGTGCTTCGGCAGCGCTCAGCCCCAACGTAGTAGTGTCCACCCGCATGCTTTCCAGTTCCGCACCTTTCGGCTTTTCTTTGAATTCGATGATGCGGCCGCTGGCATCGGTTTTCAGTAGACCAAAGTCAGTGGCATCGATTGGATCAGATGGGATCACGGAAACAGTTACATCCGCATCACTTTCATAGTGGCGCGCAAGAAACTGCCGGTAGTCCATCCGATATAGATGATCGCCCGAAAGAATCAGGAGCGTATCGATGCCCCAATCATCAATGTGCGGCAACACCTGGCGCACTGCGTCAGCAGTTCCCTGAAACCATTGGGGACTCTCGGGTGTTTGTTCCGCCGCCAGGATCTCAACGAAACCATTCGAGAAGTGGGAAAAGCGATAGGTCTGTGCGATGTGACGATTGAGTGAAGCGGAGTTGTACTGCGTCAACACAAACATTCT
>JBAPXA010000407.1:0-5623 GCA_049283975.1 Pyrinomonadaceae bacterium
GGGCTCATTAAGCCGCGCCTCATCGACGGAGGCAATGGCATCAGATAACCGTTGATGGCCTTCACGCAAGCCAATCAAGATATCGCTCCAGGCTTTCTCGCTGGTCTCGATAACCGCGGGCCAATCTTCCTCGTCGGAAAGTTCTGCGCGATCTCCCGTTAGGCGACGCCGGCACGCGTCTTCCCACGCCTTAATGTGAAGCACGAGTTCCCAAATGCTGTGGGCGCCGGCGACCGGACTCGCGGCTGCCTGACTTGCCGTTACGTTTTCAAGAATCTCTAGCACGCCCGGGCCATGCCACGCTCCGCCGGCGAATGCCCGCTTTAGTTGTTCGCGAATTCTTTCAGTCTCGTTCATTCGGTTCCACCTTTCATTTCGTCCAGTTCGGTTTTCAACGCTTCTCGCTCGGTGTATAGCCGTGCCAGGGCCGTCGGCAAAGCGACGTTCTCAGCCTGGTCCGGTTCAAAGCCTCGCTGACGCATCTCGCGCGCGAAGGTCTCCTCAAGACTTCGAAGCTTCTCTTCGAGGGCTATGAGCCCATCGGGCTTACGGTCTGCCATTAGTGGATATTTTACTCTTTCATCCTTCATCCCTCACCCTTCGACCCGGTTCGGGTCGCGGCTTGCTAAGATCGCGCCTGACCAGATAGTCTTGTTTCAAGCCTTAGCAATCAAGTCAAAAGAGAATCGGGCCGGCACGGTCTTGAATCCGCAGTGTTGTGCAGCCCGACTGGTTCCAGGAGGAATTCGGTGGCGGTCATTCATCCCTTCAATGCATTGCGTCCACCCTCAGAGAAGGCCAAACAAGTCTCCAGCGTTCCTTATGACGTGGTGAATAGCGAAGAGGCGGCGGCCTTGGCAGCCGGCAATCCCTTGAGTTTTCTGCACGTTTCGCGTCCGGAGATCGACTTGCCCGCCGGTACTGATCTCTACAGTGATGCCGTTTATCGCAAAGCACTCGAAAATTTTCAGAAGCTGATCGCAGACTGTCCGTTACAGACTGAAGAGGTCGCGAGTTTGTATCTCTACCAGTTGAAAATGGGTGACCACGAACAAACAGGTCTGGTCGCCTGTTGTTCGGTCGACGATTACGATCAGGATGTGATTCGCAAGCATGAGCGCACGCGCCGCGACAAAGAGGACGATCGCACACGGCACATGATGGTGCTGCAAGCGCAGACTGGTCCCGTGTTTCTCACATACCGGGCGCGCCCAGACATCGATAACATGGCACTTGAGACCGCAATGACGAAGCCGCTCTACGACTTCACGGCCGCCGATGGCATTCAACACACTATCTGGCACGTGCCGGATGCAGTTCGTTTTGTACAGGCATTTCGCGAGGTCCCCTTGCTTTACATTGCCGATGGCCATCATCGCGCCGCAAGCGCCAGCCGGGCACGCGCAGAACTGAGGGATCAAAGTTTCGGCCACACAGGCGACGAGGAATACAACTTTTTTCTCACGGTGATCTTTCCTGATGACCAATTGCAAATTCTTCCCTACAACCGTGTAGTAAAGGATCTGAATGCACTCAGTGGCGAATCATTTCTTGCAGAAGTAAACAAGGTGTTCGCAGTCACCGCAGACGGCAATCCAGCGCCCGCACAACCGCGGAGCTGGAGTATGTATCTCGACGGGCGTTGGTACGAGCTGCGGCTGAAAGATGATGTGGCGCCGCCGGAAGGCCTCGTGAATTCTCTAGATGTTTCCGTCTTGCAGGATCGTTTATTGGATCCCATTCTGGGAATCAAGGACGTGCGCACGGATAAGCGTATCGATTTTGTCGGTGGCCTACGCGGCACCAAAGAACTCGAGCGCCTGGTCAGCGAAGGAAAAGCGGCAGTCGCCTTTTCGCTACATGCAACTACGGTTGACGATCTGCTGCGCGTCTCTGACGCTGGGGAAATCATGCCGCCAAAGTCGACTTGGTTCGAACCAAAACTGCGGGATGGATTGTTGATACACAAGATTTGATTGCCAATTGCCAATTGGTCTTAGGTCTTGGGCCTTTGGTCTTTGGGTGAGTCGTTACAACAACTTGAATTCGCTAGCAACAGGTCCATGCTCCAAAACAAAGCCTTCGAAGACCAAAGATCCAAGGCCAAAGACCAATTTGAGTATTCGGCAATTGGCAATCGGAAATCAAAATCATGTTCGTACTAATCGCTGACAAATTTGAACAATCGGGACGCGACGGTTTGCAGGCGCTCGGCTGCGAGGTCTCTTGCCAGCCTGATTTGAAAGACGACGCACTGGTTGCCGCGATTGCTACTAGTCGTCCCGATGTACTGGTAGTGCGCTCAACTAAGGTTACTGAACCAATGCTCGATGCCGGTTCGGTAAAACTGGTGGTGCGAGCGGGCGCGGGCTACAACACTATTGATGTTGCCGCAGCTTCGAAGCGCGGCATTTACGTTTCGAACTGTCCGGGAAAGAACTCGATTGCCGTTGCCGAATTAGCCTTTGCTCTAATTCTTGCACTGGACCGGCGCATTGCAGACAACGTGATCAGTTTGCGACGGGGCGAATGGAACAAAAAGGAGTTTTCCAATGCGCGCGGATTATTTGGGCGCACCCTTGGTTTGATTGGGGTTGGCAAGATTGGGCAGGAGATGATTCCGCGCGCGAGTGCTTTTGGGATGCCGGTGATCGCCTGGAGTCGCAGCCTGACTCCAGACCGCGCGGAGGAACTCGGCGTCGGATTCCGGGCCGCGCCAAATGAAGTTGCCTCTGAAGCAGACATCGTTAGCGTGCATCTCGCCCTCAAACCGCAAACCAAGGGGCTAATCGGTGTGGAATTCTTTGCGGCCATGCGACCGGGCGCATACTTCATCAACACCGCACGCGGTGATGTTGTCGATCAAGCGGCTCTGATTGCGGCGATGAATACTCGCGGTATTAGGGCGGGTCTCGACGTGTTCGCCGCGGAACCCACCGCGTCAACCGGCGAATTCAGCGATGCGATTCGAAATGAAGCAAGTCTGTATGGAACACATCACGTTGGCGCCTCTACTGATCAAGCGCAGGAAGCCATCGCCGCAGAAACGGTGCGCATCATCCGCGAGTTCAAAGAAACCGGAAAAGTGCCAAACGTTGTGAACCTGGCTTTGCAGACTCCGGCGACGCATCGACTCGTGGTGCGTCACCAGGATCGCCCTGGCGTGCTCGCGAGTGTGCTGGATGCCATCAAGGCGGAACAAATAAACGTCCAGGAGATGGAGAATATTGTATTTGAAGGCGCAGAGGCCGCGGTGGCCCGAATCAATCTTGATAAGGCGCCGGATCATAAGACTCTGGAGCGGTTACGGGCAGAGAACACAGACATCATCGAGCTGAATGTGCTGCAACTGGGGATGTCCTAAAGGCAGAAGGCAGAAGGCAGAAGGCGGGAGTCCGAGTAGCTTTAAGCAAATGAATACAAGTCTGATCACTGGAGCATCGAGTGGAATCGGCGAAGCATTCGCCCGCCGCCTCGCCGCGCTCGGACGTAACGTCTTTCTGGTTGCGCGCTCAGAAGATAAGTTGGTGACTCTTTGCAACGAGCTGGGACGAACTAACCGCGTGCGCGCGCAATACGTCGTCCTCGATCTTTCGCAACCGGATGCTGCGTCTCGGCTCTTTGCCGAATGCGAAAAGCGGGGACTGGAAATCGACCTGCTCGTAAACAATGCTGGCTTTGGTTCATTTGGTGACTTTCAGAAAAAGGATCTGGACCGCGAGCTGAACATGATCGACCTCAACGTGAAATCGCTGGTTGACCTCACCTATCGATTTTTGGCGCCGATGCGAGTTCGGAAGCACGGCACAATCATCAACGTCGCTTCCACCGCCGGGTTTCAACCGGTGCCGTTCATGGCCACTTACGCTGCGACCAAGGCCTTTGTACTTTCCTTTTCTGAGGCGGTGGGCGAAGAGAACCGGCCCTACGGAATCGAGGTGTTGGCGTTGTGTCCGGGTGTGACTGATACCAATTTCTTCGAAGCAGCACATGGGCAAAAGCCGCCGGCACGGGCAGCGCAGACGCCAGACGAAGTCGTTGGCACTGCCTTAAAAGCCCTGGGACGGGGCAAAGGTCATGTCGTTTCAGGACTGGGCAACTTTGCGATGGTGGAAGCGCAGCGCTTGATTCCGCGCTCGGTGGTGGTCCGAGTTGCGGGTCGGATGATGCGCAAGAGCTTTGGGGAGAGTGAAAAATGAGACCAGCGAGAGATATCAGCGGAGAAAAAGTAATGACCGAACGAATATTTAACTTCAGCGCGGGACCGGCGGTATTGCCGTTGCCGGTTTTGGAGGAGGCGCAGCGCGATATGTTGAGCCTGCCGGGCGTTGGTATGTCAGTGATGGAAATCAGCCATCGCTCCAAGACATTTGACCAGATTATTGCCAGGGCGGAATCCGGGCTACGAGAGCTAATGGGCATTCCCGACAACTATCGCGTGCTCTTCTTGCAGGGTGGAGCTAGCTTGCAGTTCTCAATGGTGCCTATGAACTTCCTGCCCGCCGAGGGTAGTGCCGATTACATCATCACCGGTAGCTGGGGCAAGAAAGCGCTCAAGGAAGCGAAGCGCTCTGGTGGGACAAGGGTTGCGGCAACGACTGCTGACGGCGGTTTTACCCGTGTCCCCGCACACGAAGAACTGAATCTCGATCCCCATGCGGCTTATGTGCATTTGACGACGAATGAAACTATCGAAGGCGTCGAATGGAAGCAGGAGCCAAATTCCGGCGACGTGCCGCTCGTCGCCGACGCTTCATCTGACATTCTCTCTCATGCGATTCCGGTGGAACGCTATGGACTGATCTACGCCGGAGCGCAGAAAAACATGGGCCCCAGCGGCGTCACACTTGTGATCCTGCGCGACGATTTGTTGGCCCGCATCCCGGACGGCCTGCACACTATGCTGGACTACCGCACGCACGTCGAAAACAAATCGCTCTACAACACGCCAAACACCTGGGGCATTTACATCATCAGCCTCGTCTGCAAATGGATTAGCGAGAAAGGCGGTCTCGCGGAAATGCAACGGGAGAATGAGGAAAAGGCGCAACTCATTTACGACGCTATTGACGGCACCGATTTCTATCGTGGTCACGCCGACACCGATTCGCGCTCCATCATGAATGTGACCTTCCGGTTGCCGACGGAAGAACTGGAAAAGAAGTTTTGTGCGGAGTCAACCGCGCAAGGTTTAGATGGGTTAAAGGGACATCGTTCGGTAGGCGGTATTCGCGCTTCCATCTATAACGCATTTCCTAAAGAAGGCGTCACCGCTCTCGTTTCGTTCATGAAAGAATTTGAACGGAAACACGGGTGAGGTTTGAACGCTCCTTTTCCCTCTTTAGAAGCTGAAACCGCCAAGTCGCCAAGACGCAGAGAACGCAAAGAAGAAGACTGAACAGCTGACTTGAACCTCAATCAGAACTTAACAGTTTCACCGTAGCTGTTGAATGCTTCTAGGCGTTCTCCGCGTCTTGGCGCCTTGGCGGTTAATCAAAGCATCGGCGTCTTGGCGTTTACACCTCTGCCAATGAAATGATAAATGGAAACTAAAGATGCCAAGTCTCCGGATGCTGATCCCGCGCCCATACTAACTTTCAAAATCGATCAAGCTGATGCAGAC
>JBAPXA010000408.1:0-6332 GCA_049283975.1 Pyrinomonadaceae bacterium
ACGACATGTGTTGCCCCTGGTGAAGGTGTCACTGGTTTTGCGCTCGCGAATCGCAGCTCCGTGAATCAACTCCGGCCGTCGCTTGATTTTGTTGATGTCAAATCAGAGCGCCTCGCTGAATACAAGTCCATGGCGTCGTTGCCGCTCTTTAAAGGAGATGTCTTGTTGGGCGCGCTTTCGGTTTATTCGACTGAGCTTGACCGTTATACGGACGATCAGATGCGGCGCCTTGAAACGGTAACCAAGCTGGCCTCAGATGCGCTCGGCAACGCTGTGCACCATGCGGAGGCGCGCTCCAACGCGCTGACAGATGTGTTGACTGGACTACCCAATGGTCGGTACCTGGCGCTGCGTTTTGAGGAAGAAGCCTCAAGGGCGCGGCGCATGGGACGTACCTTCCAGGTGATGATGCTCGACCTCGACGACTTCAAACTCGTCAACGACACGTTCGGTCATAAGGTTGGAGACAAGATGCTTCGTGAAGTCGCGTTGATCATCCAACGGCAATTACGCGAGTACGATTTTCTGGCGCGCTATGCCGGCGATGAGTTTGTGGCAGTGGTTCAGGAACTAGTCGGTTCCCAGGTGGAAGAGTTGCGCGCCCGCATTGAGAGTGCCGTGGCGAAGTTTTCTCTACACGTACGCGGCGACAAGCGGGCCCGCGTCGGCATTAGTATTGGAACGGCCACCTACGACACAGACGGCGAGACGTTGGATCAGCTCCTGGTGGCAGCCGATCAGGCGATGTACCGCGTGAAGTCCGATCACAAACTCGTTAAGGTTAGGGGCGCGAGCGAAGCTGAACCTGCTCTTCCTAATCTCAAGAATGGTGCTCTTACTACGATTTCGGTTAATTGATGCATTGCTTGAGTTTCGAAAGTCTTGACTTCTCATCCCGCATCGCTTTCAATCGTTAGCGGGGGGGCGTGTTCCAGGGATTCCAGGCCCGAACATGGCCACCCAAGTCCCCACCCGCCAGCCCGTTGGTCATCTACGATTGAAGCATGTCTGCGCCCGCCATCACCGCTCCTGAAAATGTAACTCTGCTGATTGTCTGCGCCGAAAGCGGTGTGCGCGGCCGACTCGAGGACATCTTCAAGACTGCCGGTTATCGTACGCTCGCCACCGCCGACGCTTCGGCAGCGCTCAGCGTGCTTCACAAGGAGCATTGTGACCTTATTGTGCTCGATCTTGAGATTGAAGGAGTTGATGGACTCGCGTTATGCCGCCTGCTTCGTTCGCAAGCTGCCACTAACAAACTTCCAATCATTGCGCTTTCGAGCGCCGATTTTGAAAGTACCGAGGTCAAGGCTTTTGAAGCCGGTGCCGACGACTACATCATCAAACCTTCATCACCTGGCGAGCTGATTTCTCGCGTCAATGCGCAACTCAAATCGGCGCAACGAGAATGGGATCTAATCGGTAGTAACCGTGAGTTGCGGTTCCTGGCAGATTTAGGTCGTGGGCTGCTGCGCGCGCTTGAGCCCGATCAGCTCGTGCGACGGATTGCCGGCGCCACGTATGAAGGTACTGGCGCTGTGTTGTGCGCTGCGTATGTGAAGCTGTCGGACGATTGCGAAGCGGGCTGTGTGTTTGACCGTGAGGGAAGCGCTGAGGATGTGTCGCACCTCTATCGTGAAAGGGTTCAGACCTGGTTGGAGTTGCCGACAACTACCACCCCTCAGCGTCTCACTGAACGCGAAAGCTTTCTGTTACGAGATGAAGCGCGTGAGATTGAATACGCCGCCCCCTTGAGATTTGGTGGACGCACCAAGGGCGTTTTGGTGGTTGCGTTCGACCGTCGTGAAGACCTTGGCGAAACTGAAAGCAGGCTGATCGACGCTGCGGCGCAGCAGGCGGCGTTGGCTGCGCATATTTCGTCCCTGTATCAGGCAGCCCGAGAGACTTCATCCAACCTGGCAAAGGAAGTCGACCGGCGCACTGCCGAAGCAATTGCGCAGCGACGTTTCACTGAAGCAATCATCGACAGTCTTCCTTTATCGCTTTATGCAGTCGACAGTCAGTATCGGATCGTCGCCTGGAACCGCAACCGCGAGTTAGGTGAGCTGGGCATTCCGCGTGGCTCTGCGCTCGGTCGGAACATCTTTGAGGTGTTAACACTACAAAAGCGCGAGGTTCTGCACCCGGAGTTTGAGCAGGTTTTTGCCACCGGCGAAATCGAGATTATCGAGCAGGAGACTGTAAAGCCAAACGGTGAAATCAAGCATTGGCTGATCAGCAAGATCCCGATGTGGATCGATGATAGTGGAAAGGTTTCTCACGTCATCACGGTTGGCGAAGACATAACCGCGCGCGTTGAAGCGAATCGCGGGGTCGCGCGCGCGGAAAAGCTTGCCGCCGTCGGGCGCCTCGCTGCAGGCGTGGTGCATGAAATAAACAACCCCCTGGCGACGATTTCAGCGTGTGCTGAGGCTCTCGAATCGCGGATTGCCGACGGCTCGTTCGCCGAGTCGCCCGCGCTTGACGACCTGCGTGAGTATTTGAGTTTGATCCGCAACGAAGCGTTTCGTTGCAAGTCCATCACGACTGGCTTATTGGATTTTAGCCGCACGCGAACGGCCCAACATGTATTGCTCGACTTGTCTGACGTGATTAACTCCTCGGCGAAGCTGCTGGTGCATCAGCAACGCGGCGGCAGGATCGATCTGCGGATCGAAACCGCTGACAATTTGCCACTTGTGATGGGCGACCCCGGGCAGTTGCAGCAAGCAATCATTACGTTGGCAACTAATGCCTTCGATGCGATGCAGGGCGAAGGCGTGCTGACAATTTCTTCGCGTTGTGATGGCGGGAACTTGTTGGTTGAGGTTAGCGATACCGGTGTTGGGATACCGCCCGAAAACATCGCCAAGATTTTTGAACCATTCTTTACAACCAAGGAAGTCGGGCAGGGCACCGGACTTGGTCTCGCTGTTTGTTATGGTATCTTAACTGAGCATGGCGGCAGTCTCGACGTGCAATCAGCACCTGAAGCCGGCACGACTTTCACTATCACTTTGCCGGCAGCAAATGAACTCGGAGAAGCCAACGCTTGAGCGAGCAACAAGCAGCACGGATTCTGATCGCCGAAGACGAAGCTAACCTGCGACTGGTGTTGCAGAAGGAGCTCGAGCGACTCGGCTATCGGGTGCAGGCGGCGCCTGATGGCGAAGCAGCCCTGCGAAAGCTCGAAGAGAGCAACGTAGATGTGTTGCTCTGCGATATCAACATGCCGCGCATCGATGGCATGGAGGTGCTGCGACGGGTCCACGAACGACCGAATCCGCCCGAAGTGATCATGCTAACCGGCCAGGCGACGGTTGAGACGGCCGTCGAAGCGATGAAGCTGGGCGCCTACGATTACCTCACTAAGCCATACAGAATTGCAGAACTCGATGTGCGCGTGCGGCAAGCTGTGGAAAAACGGCGGCTGCGCGTTGATAACCTACGCCTACGCGAACAGCTCGCACGCCAATCAGCGCTGCCTGAGATTGTCTCGGTTTCACAAGTAATGAAGGAAGCGATCAGGTTGGTCGAGCGAGTAGCACCGTCCGAGGCTTCGGTTTTGATCACTGGCGAGTCAGGAACGGGGAAGGAACTTATTGCGCACGCGATTCACCGGCTGTCGAATCGGGCGAATGCTTCGTTCATCGATCTTAACTGTGCGGCGTTTCAAGAGTCGCTCCTGGAATCGGAGCTCTTTGGATACGAGGCTGGCGCATTTTCAGGAGCCAAGGGACGGAAGCTCGGGTTGATTGAGCTTTCTGACGGCGGCACACTTTTTCTTGATGAGGTAACTGAGCTACCGGCGCAATTGCAGGCGAAACTGTTGCGTGCGATCGAAACGAGAACCTTTTTCCGCGTTGGCGGTGTGCGCAAAGTTGAGGTCGACACGCGGATTGTCGCCGCGACAAACCGGAACCTGGAGTCAGTTGTGGCGGATGGTTCATTTCGTTCCGATCTGCTTTATCGCATCAATGGATTTCAGATTGATCTCGTGCCGTTGCGTGATCGACCCGAAGATGTCGAACCGCTCGCCCGGCATCTACTGCAACAAGTTGGTGGACCCGCGACGCCGGAGTTGGAAGACGCGGCCCTCGATGCGTTGCGCTCCTACAGTTGGCCGGGCAATGTACGGCAGTTAAAGAACACACTCGAACGCGCCGTGATTCTTTCCAACAACGGCCGCATTACCCTCAATGAATTACCTCCTGAAGTAGCCCGCCCCGGTGTTTATGCGCCGGCCCTGGTAACAACCTCGCTCGCGGGTGCAGCAGACGCTGGTGCAAATCCGGTGGGCTCGCCCGCATCGTTGCGTGAGGTGGAGCGCCAACAGATACTCGCAGCCTTGGAACAATCTGGCTGGCACCGGGGAAAGACGGCTGAGATCCTGGGAATTTCGCCTTCAACACTCTACCGGCGCCTACGAGACTACGGGCTGGAGAAACGGCGGTAACGGCAGAAGACAAAGACCATTTTCCATATCTCATTTTTCATTTCTCATTTGTCATCGCAGAAACCGCCAAGCCCTGAAACCGCCAAGCCGCCAAGGAGCGCAGAGGTCGCCAAGAAAAGAACGAGCTTAGTGTTTTGTGCTTAGTACCTTGTGCTTTCTGCTTTGTTCCAGTAGCGCTAACATCCTACTCATATTCAGCGAACAAAGTTCAAAGGACGAAGTTCAAAGCTCGTTTTATTCTCGGCGCCCTCTGCGGATCTTGGCGCCTTGGCGGTTCAGTTTTTCCAAATGAGATCTGGAAAATGAGATATGGAAAATGGTCTTTGGTTCTGCCGCCTGCCCTGCCTTCTGACGTCGCTACTGCTGCCACCGCAACGGAATCAAGTCCGGTCCGGCAACCGTGGGACCGTTGATGCTGTGATCGTGATAGCGATTGTACATGCCACGGTTGTGAGGAATATGACCGCCGTACCAAACCACGATATCGTTGTTGTTCAGCTTGTTATTGGTAAGAAACGCGTCAATGTTTGCCTGCGTGTTGGTCCGCACAGCGCTGTCGTCAAACTCCGCACCGCTATAAGTCAGAAACCAAAGATCACCCCGGGCGTAGGGATCGTTTGATGCGCTGTTGTCGGATATGTTCGAACGAACCAGGTAACTATTGCCCGTCGCAGGATTGTCAACCATCCATGTTTCCTGTGTGCCTGCCTTGCGATAGCGCTTGGCCTCTAGAGGAACCGGGAAGGGCGTTGAAGATCCGACCGCGTGGTTCAAGAATGCGGTTCGGCGCAGCTCCATCGATGTCGAAATCGAAGCGCCAGTAAGCGTGATGAACGTGGGGCAGGCAAGTGCAACTGTTCTGCACGGCTCCCATTCCAAAGCGCGGTTTGATGGTGCCATCATCGAGGAAGCGCCATTCTGAAATGTAGCGATACCAACCAGCCGATAACTCACTCACCAGAACCACCCCGTTTCCTTCTTTGTAATAGGCAATGCCCTGGTGATTACCGGAATCAATATCCGTCTCCAAAACCGTTGTGGCCGGCACCGTGCACGAGCGCACACCTGGGGCTAGCGTCGTCCCCGCGGTGGGATCGGCGGCAAACTGATTCTCGGCATATTGCCAGTCTCGATAAGGACCGCAAGCGTTGTTGTCATAGAGGACATTCAGAATTGGCACGTTGGCACGTTTGAGTACCATCCGGCCTCGATAACGAACATCTCTTACTCGATCGCCGAACCATCAGATCCGGACGAGGCTGAGGGCCTGATGGCAAGAAAGGACCAAAGCTGAACGCCGGCGAGATCGTTGATTTCAAACTGGTATTGACCGGCAACGCCTCGTCCGGTTGAACTTCCGCCTGACGGTGGCGGCGAGCAATCCGCGGCTGGTTGCGCCGACGATGTCGGTGGCGCACCGCTGGTAAAGCGTCGCACACTCTGCCGGCCCATGGTGACCGCGACAATCTCGTTTTCGCGTTCGATTGCCGGGTCATCAGGATTCTTTGCGCGCAGACCTACGTTGAGCACGCGCTCGGGTCGCGTTTTGATTCCCGGGGCGAAATAGAGCGGTGGCATGGGAAAGTAAGGAACGAGCTTCTTTTCGCGCAGCGCGGCGCCAAGTTGGGAATCGTTTTCGATGATCTTAACGGCGGCGTCGAATTCGTCGGGACTGGGAAGCGGCTGGAACCAGGAAACCGAAACGTCCAAATCGCCGGGCTTCGAGAATTGGCTTAAGACGATGATCGAACGTTCGTTGGTGTAGTCGTAATAGATTACGCGGAAACGATCTGGTGGTTCGTTGTTGCCTTTCTTATTGTCGGGATCGACATACTCGACGGTGATTAAACGATATTGGGTGTTAGCTAAATATCTT
>JBAPXA010000409.1:0-7578 GCA_049283975.1 Pyrinomonadaceae bacterium
CCACCAGATCGAGCTTCCCATCCCCGTTGAGATTACCAAGCGTGATTGAGGTCGGGATGAAGCCCGTGGCGAAGTCCTGTTTGGGTGAAAAGCTGGGTGTGGTAGCACCGGGCGCAGTGGTGTTGAGTAACACCGACACGCTGTTGGAGGCCACGTTCGCGACAGCGAGATCGAGCTTGCCATCCCCGTTTAGATCGCCAACTGATACTGATAGTGGTCTAACGGCCGTGGGAAAGTCGTGAATGGCGCCAAAGCTGAGCGCAGCGCTTCCCGGGACACTAGTGTTGAGCAGCACCGCCACGTTATTGGAACCAAAATTCACGATCGCCAGATCGAGTTTCCCATCCCCATTGACATCAACAACCGCAACGAACCGCGGGCCGTCACCCGTAGCGAAATCCTGTCTGGCCCCGAATGCCACGGTGGTAGCACCCGGGGCAGAGTTGTTTAGTAGAACTGATACAGATGAAATTAAGTTTGCGACTACCAGATCAAGCTTGCCATCGCCATTTAGATCGCTTGCCGTAACGAACAGCGGGCCATCCGCCGAAGTGAAGTCCTCTTTGGCAGCAAAGCTCGGAGTGCCGGCGCCTGTCGCCGTGGTGTTGAGCAGCACCGAAACCGTGTTGGAATTAATGTTCGCAACGGCGAGGTCGAGTTTCCCATCGCTGTTCAGATCATCTAGCGCGACGGATACGGGCGCAGTGCCGGTTGCGAAGTCCTCTTTGGTAGCAAAGCTGGGAGCGGCGGCGCCGGGAGCGGTGGTATTGAGCAGCACCGAGACAGTGGCGGAATTAATGTTCGCGACGGCCAGATCGAGCTTGCCATCGCCGTTCAGATCGCCGCACGAAACGGATCTTGGTGAGGCACCCGTGTCGAAGTCCTGTTTACTGGCGAAGCCAGGCGTCGCGGCGCCCAGTTCAGTTGTGTTGAGCAGCACCGACACGGTGCTGGCATTAAGATTTGCGACTGCCAAATCAAGCAGACCATCTCCGTTCAAATCGTCAACCTCAACAAATAACGGAGCCTCCCCGGTGGCAAAGTCCTGTTTGGCGGCAAATCTGGGAGCGGCAGCACCAGGCACTGTTGCGTTAGGCAATACCGATACGTTATTGGAGTTAAAGTTAGCCACTGCCAAATCCAACCTGCCGTCCCCGTTCACATCGCCCATCGTGACGAATATCGGACCTGTGCCAGTGGCGAACTCCTGGTTGACGCTAAAGCTGGCTGTGCTGCCGCCGGGAGCGGTGGTATTGAGAAGTACCGACACGGTGTCGAAAACAAAATTCGCGACGGCGAGATCTAGCCTGCCGTCCCCGTTAAGATCACCCATCGTGACAAACGCCGGACCATCGCCCGTCGTGAAGTCCTGAATTCCGGAAAAGCTGACGGTCGCACTGCCCGGTGCGGTGGTGTTGAGCAGTAGCGATACGTTGCCAAAATTAAAGTTCGCAACCGCAAGATCAAGCTTGCTATCGCCGTTCAAATCGCCCACCGCCACGGCTAAAGGGCCGTCGCCCGTGGCAAAGTCTTGTTTGGCGGCAAAGCTCGGTGCGGCAGCACCGGGAGCAGTGGTGTTGAGCAGAACAGAGAGTGTATTAGACAGCAGGTCCACGACCACGAGATCGAGCTTGCCGTCTCCGTTCAGATCACCCGTCGTGACATATATCGGGCCTTCACTGGTGGCCACGTCCTGTTTGTCAGCAAAGCTGGGCGTGGTGGCGCCCGGAGTAGTTGTATTGAGCAGCACAGACACGTTGTTGGCGTTAAAGTTCGCGACTACCAGATCCAACTTGCCATCACCATTGAGATCGGCCGCCGCTACTGATACTGGGCCCGCGCCCGTAACAAAGTCTTGTCTCGCGGTAAAGTTTGGCGAGGCAGCACCTGGGACAGTGGTATTGAGCAATACCGACACGCTGTTGGAATTAAGGTTCGCAGAGGCCAGATCGAGTTTGCCATCCCCGTTGAGATCACCCGTCGTGACGGATCGCGGGTTGGCGCTCGTGGCAAAGTCCTGCTTGGCGGCAAAGCTGGAGGTAGCGGCGCTCGTGATCGAACCACTGACAGCGAATGCCAGCAACGCTGCCAGCGAAACCATCGTTATCAACACAAAGGGATGACGAGAGATAAAACGACGTGAGTGAAGGTTGAGCAGATAAGATGAACGAGTTAAGTGACTGCATGCGAACCGCATAATATTTCTCCGAATGAGCGCGACAAGTGCGTCGCGCACTTGCGGTTAGATTTCGTTTCGCAGGAGAGATAAAAAGGTAATCAGTCCTGATTTGATGAATTAGACGTTTTCCAAATTGAGCGTGAGCGGTCTCCATTTTGAAACCTCTCGCAATTCACCGCACTGCAGGTTGCGTGCCTCGCAAACTGCTGCGCAATTTCTACTCTCAGCTTCAACTGGATTACTGGGGACGTGAGGAACTTGCTGAGCAAACGGTTCCAGCAAGCGCGAAGGAGCAGAACGCTTCAGCAAGTGGTCCACGGTATTTGGTAGGTAAAGAGATTAGCTTTGGCAGGGCGAGCTACCATATGCGGTTGCCAGGACATTTGATTCCCAACTTTCCCATTTTTCGGATGAGAATAGAGAGTCTTCAGCGGATAGGTACTGATGCAGTTTGACAATCCACGAACGAACGGACCCATGAGGTCCGAACCAGACACTCATCCAATGATCGTCAGCCAATAAGTCCAAACTGCATCAGTACCAGCCGATGCCCTGCCTTGACTTCCCACTTCCGATGAAACAAGATTTGTGCATCCCAAGAGATTAGTTTTTCGCCGTGTTTTAGTCTGCGCGATTTGTCCTCACAAAACTTCGAATAGGGGATTCGAGCAAGGCTGTTATGGTCTTTCAGAGCTTCTCTGAATCATTGCGTCCCAACGCCCGTTTGGGCTTTTCAGTTGCCGTCCGCTCGAGCTGAATTGGGTATGTCGAGCAGCCACGGGGAAGGAATTTTATGCCCGCCAGGCCCCGCCCAAAAGAAAGTCAGACCCCTCCTCCTTTGGAAGCCGCCAAGGAATTCAAGATTGCCGAAGAAGCTCTGTTAAGCAGTGAGGAGCGGTGGCGATCCGTCTTCAAGAATTCAGCGATTGGTGTTGCGCTCGCGGATCTGACTGGCCGCTTAATTGCGGTTAATCCCACTTACCAAAAAATGCTGGGCTACTCGGAAGAGGAATTCCAAACGCTTTCATTTCTCGACTTTACCCATGAGGACTATGTGGAGACTTGCGAGGTTCTGGCTGCGGAGCTGGTGGACGGGAAACGAGAGCAGTTTCAGATCGAGAAGCAGTACCGGCGCAAGGATGGCAGTCCTATTTGGGTGAGGGATCACATTTCATTGGTTCCAGGCACCGAGACCGTACCAAAATTTATCATGGCGCTCTCGGAGGACATCACCGTACGCAAACAAGCAGAAGAAGCTCTCCAAAAAAGCGAGGAACGAGTCCGACTCATCCTCGATTCCTCCGCGGAAGGAATCTTTGGTTGCGACCCTAACGGTACTTGTCTCTTCACGAATCGCGCGGCAGTGCGACTGCTCGGTTACGACGAACCGTCCGAATTGCTTGGCGAGAATATGCACACTCTTGAGCACCATACTCGCAAAGACGGTACTCCTTTTCCTATCGAGGAGTGTCCTATTTATATAGGCTTTCACGAAAGCCGCGGGGTCCATATTGATGATGACGTCTTTTGGAGAAAGGACGGTACCAGCTTCCCGGTAGAGTATTGGTCCCACCCGATGATTCGTGACGACAAAGTCGTCGGCGCCGTCATAACCTTCTTCGACATTACTGAGCGAAAAAAGGCGGAAGAGACTTTGCGGACGAGCGAGCAAAGGAAACGCAGTCTGCTCGAGGTTAACAACGCCATCATCAACAACCTCACTCAAGAGGCGCTTTTCTCATCGGCCTATGAAGCTATTCGTCGTGTTGTTCCTTTCGATCGGGCAGCCTTCCTGCTGCACCAGCCCGAAACAAAAACCCTGAAGCTCCTCTCTATGGACCGCAACACCGAATCTGAGTTCTTCCGTCTGGGAAAGGAATATGACCTTCAGGAGACGCGGGTCTCGGCATGGGTTCTTGATAATCAAAAGGCGGTCGTCCGCAGCGATCTCGATAAGGAACAAAAGTCCCCCGGTGACAGGCGGCTTGTAGCCGAAGGTATTCAGTCGTATTGCGTGGTACCACTCGTCGCGAGAGGGATCAGCATTGGCACGTTCACAGTGTGGAGTGCAACAAAGAACCGATACTCCGCAGCTGATTCAGAGTTGCTGCAGGAAGTGGCGAATCAGGTAGCGATGGCGATCGCTAATATGAAGTCCTATGAAGAGATCGCAGCGCTGAAGGCAAGGCTTGAGAAAGAGAATGTCTATCTTCAGGAGGAGATACGCACCCAGCACAATTTTGAGGAGATAGTGGGTAATTGCCCGGCGCTGCTGGACCTTCTGCGACGAGTCGATCAGGTCGCTCCAACTGACTCGAGCGTGCTCATCTATGGTGAAACAGGCACGGGGAAAGAACTGATCGCGCGCGCCATTCATAACCGCAGCGCACGTAAGAATCGTCCACTGGTAAAGGTCAACTGTAGTGCCATCTCTGCCGGTTTAGTTGAGAGCGAGCTGTTTGGGCATGTGAAGGGTGCTTTCACCGGTGCCTTTGAGCGACGCATCGGCCGTTTCGAACTCGCCGACGGCGGCACACTCTTTCTGGATGAAGTTGGTGAGTTGCCTCTGGAGACTCAGGTTAAGTTACTGCGCGTGTTACAGGAACGTGAGTTTGAGCCAGTCGGCAGCAACCGTACCGTGCGCGTTGACGTACGAATTATCGCCGCCACAAATCGAAATCTTCAGGAGTCAATTGGTGCCGGGAGTTTCCGCTCGGATCTCTATTATCGATTAAACGTCTTTCCGCTAGCGGTGCCACCGCTGCGTGAACGTGCTTCCGATATTCCTCAACTTGCAATGTTCTTCCTGGCTCGATATTCCCGGAACCTCGGTAAAAGGATGGACGGAATCTCGGCCGCTTCCACGGAAAGGCTCAAGAACTACTCCTGGCCAGGCAACGTGCGCGAGTTGCAAAACGTCATCGAGCGGGCTTTGATTCTTAGTCGGGGCCCGATTTTGGAATTAGAAACCGATCTGATTAGCGTTTCGTCGTCCGCAGCCTTTCGCGAAGTGGCTGAGGCGGTTCAGCCAATCGAACCCTCTTCTGTGTTGCAGACCTTGGAAGAGGTCGAGCGGGCTCACATCTCTGCCGTGCTGCAAGAGACTCGCGGGGTGATAGAGGGCGCGAAGGGTGCAGCCAAAACTCTTGGTATGCACCCAAATACGCTTCGACACAGAATGGAAAAGTTAGGGATCAAACGCTCCGACCACCGCATATAGTAGCTCGCCTGCCAAAGGCTTATCTCGTTAACTCCTAAAATGTAGTGGACCATCAGCGATGGGTTACGGTCTTTGGCCGTCGCCTGAACACTCTTTCTCGGTAATCTCACCTTCCCAGTGATCAAAGGCTAACGCGTGAAGGCTGTTTTCACAGCCTGTCGTGACGGCACGCAATCTGCAGTCGTAACTTGCAATAAGGCAGTTGCGATCAAACATCATAGGAGGCTGAGACAATGTCAAATCACTATCATGAAGAAAAAGACCTGGGTCTATTGAAGGATATGCGGAAACTAGCGTCGGTCGACTTCGATGCCTGGTTGAATCTAGATAAGATCGTGGGCCGAACCGATGGCGCGATCCCGCAAAAGCATAGAGAGCTGATTGCAGTCGCCGTGGCAGTTACCACCCAGTGCCCTTATTGCATTGATGTTCACTCGAAAGCAGCAAAGGCTGCAGGCGCCTCGCGACAGGAGTTAGTCGAAGCCACATTTGTTGCCGCTGCCTTGCGCGCGGGTGGGGCAGCGACTCATGGAGCGATGGCCCTAAAGTTATTTGGTGAATAATATCCACCAAAAACCAGCAATTCGCCTGCGTCAGGATCGTGATGTCCGTTAAGTGATCGCGGCGAAGGTGGGTCTTCCTCGCGGGCCCTCCCACCTGGAAAGTTTTTCTTTGTTCATCTGATCAAGTTTTTCCCGCCACAACAACTCTCTGCGATCTAACGGTTCTCTTTGGGACTCGTGCTGGAATGAGTCGCTATCAGCAGCACGCTTGGGCTTAGAAATCCGAATAGCGTCGGTCTACCGCATATCGTAGCTCCCCTACCAACTTCTAGTTTCGTTAGCTACCAAATATCGTGGACTCATGGTCCAACTCTAAGAATCCGTCGCCCACGTTTGCCCCTTAAGTTCCCACATCTCCAACAATCAAACTGAAAGCTGAAGCTAAATCCGCTGCTGAGTTGCGCGGCACGCAATCTGCACTAACGCCTAACCGCGACACATTACGGAGAGAGAGACATTTGAATGCTGAGAGGATCACAAGAGTCGTGTCGTCCAGAAAACTATTCTGAAAAACGGATCGCAGCCTCTTCATATGCAATTACTTCAACACAGAAAGGGAGAATGACGATGAACAAGTTTACGAGTTATGTTGCGGGTGGAGTCGCCCGAATCAAAAACGCGACCAGGCCCAAAGCGTTCCTGCTGTGGGCGACAGCAGCCAGTTTTGGTCTTGCTCTAATTTTCACCCTCGTCCCTGCTGGAGCGCAGAGCAAAGGGTACGTCGGCTCACGCCTCGGCCCAGCTGCAGATCCCAGCGCAGTTCAGAGCAGAACGGCCAGAGATTTTGTTCCGCCGACGGTGTTCCAGGCTTCCGGGCCAAGCATCGCCTCGATTCAAAGCTCCGTCGATGCGTTCCGCACAGCATTGGGAAATCCGAATAACGGTAACGCGCCGGGGCCAATCGCTACCGGGCGTCGCGAGATTAATTGGGACGGAGGCGGAGCCAATGACACTACAACAGCTCCCGTGACGCCGTTCAACGTATTTCTGAACACGCGGGGCGGTCAGTTCACCACACCTGGGACAGGACTCTCGCAAGCACCGCCCTCGGGGGGACCGCAAGGCGGACTCGTAGGCCTCTTCAACAATCCGACCTATGGCACCATTTTCAGAGCCTTCAGTCCTCTCCGCCTCTTTACGCCGGTAGGAAGCAACGTCACCAACGCAGTGTTTTTTCTGCCCGGTTCAAACGGTAATGTTCCCGCGACAGTCAGCGGCTTTGGCGTGGTCTTCACTGACGTCGACCAACCAGATGGGAGTGGCCCGGGCAAAAAGCTGGGCAACCGCGGAGCCAGCACGCTGCTGGAGTTTTTCGCTGCGGACGGTGAGTTGTTGTTCAGCAGTTTTGTTCCTGCCTCGCCAGGCGATGGGAGTCAGTCTTTCTTCGGTATCACGTATAGCGACGCTCGAATCGCACGCGTGCGGATCACGGCTGGCAACGTGGCACCAGGCCCGGACGAAGACAACAAAAATGACATCGTCATGATGGATGACTTCATCTACGGCGAGCCCCAAACGATTCCATAGAACAGCATTATGGAGTGCGAGCGAGGGGGGTGGGACGCTCAGGCATGGCCAGGGCGTCCCTATGAAACCATCCCAGTTGAACCCAATTG
>JBAPXA010000410.1:0-7283 GCA_049283975.1 Pyrinomonadaceae bacterium
ACGCGCGGCCGTTGTTCGAGAGGGTTTGGCGGACCTCCATTCCGCATCAGCAGGGGCTGAACATGTTGCAGATGATGGACGCCGCGGCAGCCGGAGAGTTGAAAGCAATGTGGGTAATTGGTTACGACGTTGCTCTTACGAACGCCAATACCGACTCCACTGAGCGGGCTTTGCGTTCACTTGATCTAGTCATTGTGCAGGACCTGTTTCTCAACGAAACAGCTCGTCAGTTTGCGTCCGTTTTTCTGCCTGCGGTTTCGTCTTTCGAAAGAGATGGCACCTTTATGAATGCCGAGCGCCGCATTCAGCGCATTCGCAAAGCTATCGAGCCGGTCAGTCAGTCGAAAGCTGATTGGCAAATCATCTGCGCTGTTGCCAGGGCGATGGGTAAAGGAGATCACTTCGCCTTCGATTCTCCCGAAGAAATCTGGAACGAAATCCGAGCTGTCTGGTCCGGCGGACGCGGAATTAGCTATGAGCGCCTGAATGGTGGTGGTTTGCAGTGGCCGTGTCCGGACGAAGATCATCCGGGAACGGCAATAATGCACAGCGAGACATTTCCAATAGGCAAGAGAGCTGCGCTGCGACGAATACCGTACGGCCCAACCAAAGAAGTGACGAGTGAAGAATTTCCCTTTCTGCTGATCACCGGAAGGACTTTGTACCAATTCAATGCCGGCACGATGACGATGCGAACCGCCAATGCTGAGCTTAGGCCTAAGGACTTGCTCGATATTTCCGCAGCCGACGCAGCTCAACTGCAACTTAAAAATGGTGAACGTGTAAGGATTCGCAGTCGGTATGGTGAGGCGATACTTCCGATTCGAATTACATCATCAGTAAAGCCCGGAGAGTTGTTCGCGACCTTTCACACCTCTGAGGCCTTCATCAATCGTCTGACAAGCCCCCATCGAGATCAGTATGTGAAGACACCCGAATACAAACTGACTGCCGTGCAAGTTGAAAAATACGAGGGTGTGGGTGGCGTGTTCGCATTTTGAGCTTGGAATGATGCCGTGTTGGGATCGCAGGCGTCTCGCCCGCAATAAGCGCGGAGCGTGAATGATCTGCATTTTTGTAATTCGTGGCCAAGCCTGAAAACGTCCAACAGTTTTGGAGTCTGCCTACAGATGAACTCTGCAGACAAGGGGCCACCGATCCCCTTGGCCTTACAACCGCAGAGGCGAAACGCCGGCTCAACACTTACGGCCCCAACCGCCTGCGACCAACCAAAAGAACGGATGCGTTAACGCTGCTTCTGGCGCAGTTCAAGAGTCCGTTAATTCTCATCCTCCTGGCCGCAGCCATCCTCTCGTTCTTTCTACGCGAGCCGGTAGATGCAGTAATCATCATCGCGATAGTCATCCTAAGCAGCGTGCTGGGATTCTGGCAGGAGAAGCGCGCAGCCGATGCCGTAAAGAGCCTGCTCGCCATCGTGAGAATTGAGGCTCGTGTCCTGCGCGACGGAATCGAAACAGACGTGCCGGCGGAGACGGTTGTGCCGGGCGATGTTTGTGTTCTCAATGCCGGTGACATTATCCCGGGCGATGCCGCGATCCTGGAAGCGAAGGATTTGTTTGTGCAGGAGGCTGCCCTGACTGGTGAGAGTTTTCCGGCAGCAAAGGAACCTGGAACACTCGCTAGGGAAACGTCGCTCATGAAACGAACCAATGCTCTGTTCATGGGCACGCACGTCGTCAGCGGGAATGCCCGCGCTTTAATTATCTTCACGGGGGCCGCAACTGAATTCGGCAAAGTGTCGGAGCGCTTGCGCTTAAAACCGGCGGAAACGGAGTTTGAGCGAGGAGTCCGGCGCTTTGGTTATCTACTTACCGAAGTGACCTTGATACTCGTGATTTTGATCTTTGGAATCACGGTTTACCTCGAGCGACCCGTGATTGATTCCTTTCTGTTCGCGTTGGCCATCGCTGTAGGCATCATTCCCGAATTACTGCCGGCCATAATCAGTATCAATCTCGCAGTTGGCGCGGTTCACATGGCTGGCATGAAGGTGATCGTCAAGCAGCTGGCTTCGATTGAAAACCTGGGAAGCATGAATGTCTTGTGTGCAGACAAAACAGGAACGCTCACCGAAGGAACGGTGGTGTTACGGGGAGCGGTGGATGCAGAGGCGAACCCAAGCGAGAAGGCCCTGTTCTTCGCTTACCTCAATTCGTTTTATGAAACTGGCTTCACGAACCCGATTGACGAAGCCATTCGCGCTCACGGCCAGTTTGATCTCACGGGATATCGGAAAGCCGACGAAGTACCTTACGACTTTTTGCGCAAGCGCTTGAGCATTCTGGTTTCAAAGAATGGAGCGCAGTTGATGATTACCAAGGGCGCCCTCAGCAATGTGCTGGAACTCTGTTCGTCGGCTGAGTTGGCCAGCGGCCGCTGCGATATCGACGAGGTGCGCAATACGATCGAGCGAGAATTCAAGAAACTAAGCGACGAGGGCTTTCGCGTTCTCGGACTGGCATACAAAGATTTGGGAGCAGTGACTCGAATCGAAAAAGAGCAGGAAGTTGGCATGACCTTTCTTTCGCTCCTCGTTTTCTTCGATCCGCCCAAAGCTGGAGTTGTGCAAGCCCTCGTAGACCTGGGCAAACTGGGAATCTCTCTCAAGGTGATTACTGGCGATAACGTGCGGGTGGCGACTAGCGTGACGCGAACTGTATTGGGCTACGAGCCCAACGTTTTGACTGGGGGCGAGGTCCAGCTTCTAAGTGACGAGGCGCTACGATCGCGGGCGCCATTAGTCGACGTGTTCGCGGAAATTGAGCCCAGTCAGAAAGAACGCATCATCCTGTCACTTAAGCAATCGGGGAACACAGTCGGGTTCATCGGCGATGGAATCAACGATGCGTCGGCGCTTCATTCTGCGGATGTGGGAATTTCGGTCAATAGCGCGGTTGATGTCGCGAAGGAAGCCGCGACTATCGTCTTGCTTGAAAAAGATCTGAGTGTGTTGGCGATGGGAGTCAGCGAAGGCAGAAAAACCTTTGCCAATACCCTCAAGTACATTTATATGACCACGAGTGCCAACTTTGGGAATATGTTTAGTATGGCAGGTGCAGCGCTGTTTCTTCCTTTTCTCCCGCTGCTACCTAAGCAGATCCTGCTGAACAATTTTCTAACTGACTTTCCGGCAATGGCTATCTCTACGGACACCGTCGATCCCGAAGTACTGGAAAGGCCCAGACAGTGGGATCTTCGGTTCATCCGCAATTTTATGATCGTGTTTGGTGTAATCAGCTCACTGTTCGATTTCCTTACATTTGGGGTCCTGGTGTTCATCCTCTCTGCTACGCCAGAACAATTCAGGACGGGCTGGTTCGTTGAGTCAGTAATGACCGAGGTGCTCATCATTATTGTCATGCGTACCTGGAAACCCTTTTACAAGAGCCTGCCGAGTCGGTCGCTGATTGTGGCCATGATCATGGTACTGCTCGTTACCCTGCTGCTGCCTTATAGTCCGCTGCGGGGAGTATTGGGTTTCACTCCTCTGCCATTCTCTTTCCTTATGCTTCTCGGATTGATAACGCTCGTCTACGCAGGCGTCTCTGAAATCACTAAAAGAATCTTTCATGCGCACGCTTTTGGGAAAGAGATGAGAGTGGCCAGGGCAGGTCTATGAAGCCTCACTATGCTTTCCGCATTTGATCGAGCAGCAGTTGAATGCGTTCCTTTACCACCGAAATCATTTCGAAAAGGTTAGTGGGTTGATCGAATGAACGCCAAAACTCGTGTGCTAGACTGGCTCTAGAGTGCAGAAGCAGTCAGATAAGAAAGTAGACAGAATAAAGCTTCGCACGCGCAAGATGCGTGCGCGCGTGCGCTATAGTCGAAGGGAGATAGAGCGGATCTCACGAACCGCCACCCTCGGCGGACTTTTCCTATCATTTCTTAAGATCGGTCTGGTTGGTTTCGGCGGTGGACTTGCTGTGATTGCGCAGGTAAGAACGCTTACGGTTCGCAGGCGTCGCTGGTTGACTGATATTGAGTTCGCTGAAGGCTTTGCCCTGGCGCAAACCCTGCCCGGAACGGCCGCGGGAAACATAGTTACCTACGTCGGCCTGAAACTGCGTGGGTGGCGTGGAGCAGGCGTGGCAATGGCCGGCTTCATTCTGCCTTCGACTCTATTGATGATCGGGTTGGCGATCCTCTACCGCCACCTACGTTACCTTCCTAAAACAGATCAGCTTTTCCATGGACTCAACGCGGCCCTCGTCGCACTGATAGCAGTGACAGCATGGCGAATGGGGAAGACCACGCTCAACAAGCGCTGGCAATGGGTGGTAGGTGTTCTGGCCTGCCTAACGGTCGTCATCATCGGCGCGACCGTCGTTGAGGTTGTACTGGCTGCGGGTGTTATTGGCATCTTCATAGATTCATTTGCTGAAAAGCATTTGCAGAAGTGGTGGAGTGTGCGTAACCACTCTTCGCGTAGGCGCGGACGCGTCGTCTTTCGTATGATTTCTCGGCGGCGCAAGCACAAGGCCGGCCAAGAGCAGGGATTCATTGGTGGGTATTTGATGCGTGCCCTTGCCGAAGAGCGTGTAGAGCAAGCTGCGAAGCCAAGTTACGAAAGTGAAAGCCACGATTCTGATGGCGTTGACGATAGTTCTAAATCACCTCCAAAAGCGACTCTGAATTCTGTCGCCGTGCTGGTGCTGTCGCTGCCCATCATCGTTAAGCTTGGACTGCTTCTTACTATCTCCGCGGTGTTTCTCAGAATCGGGTCAATCACCTTCGGCGGTGGCTTCGTCATGATCCCGCTGATCGAGTCGGAAGTGGTGAATAGTCATCACTGGCTAACGCACCAGGAATTCGCAGATGCAACGGCTCTGGGACAGGTCACGCCTGGCCCTGTCTTGATTAGTGCCGCATTCATTGGTTATCAGGTGGCGGGCACATTAGGCGCCCTGGTGGCCACCACTAGCATCTTTTTGCCTTCCTTCCTGATGACTATTGTAGCGGGATCAAGCTTGCGTCGCTTTCGCGACAACCAAGTAGTGCAATCGTTCTTGCGCGGTGTCACTCCTGCTGTGGTTGGCTTGCTCGTCGCCGCAGCCATCAGCATTGGAAGAGCAGGTATTCACACGTCGATCGGACTCCTCTTAGCTGCGGCTGCGGCTGTCGTGCTGGTGCGCTTTCGGCCCAACCCTTTCTGGGTGATTGTTGGTGCCGGCACTCTGAGATTCTTGTTGGGGATGGTTCTCTGGTGAATTTAGCAACTGTACACACCAGCACCACACTCAGGTGAAAGCGGGCGATGCCTCACTGTGCAGACCGCATTTGATCGAGCATCAGTTGAATGCGTTCCTTTACCACCGAAATCACTTTCTCATAAACGATCTCTTGATCTGTTTCGCCGGCCGCCAGTTCGCTTGCGTGCACAGGGGCGCCAAAACTGATCTTTACCTTGGCCAGGCGAATGCGCCACGACTTGCGCGGCCAAATCCGATAAGCGCCATCCAATGCCACCGGCACAATCGGCAGCTCCAATTCTGTGGCCAGAATTGCCGCGCCTTTCTTAAAATCGAGCAGGTGCCCATCAAATGACCGCTGGCCCTCCGGATAAATATTCAGCATTTTCCCCGCACGAAGGCCTGCAGCACCGGCCCGCATCGCATGAAGCAATTGGGCATCCGGGTCAATCGGAACAACGTTGATCAGACGCGCTAGTTGAGCCATCAGGGCGTTGGTAAAGTACATACTTGCGCCCACATGAAAGGTGTTTTCGAGTATTCGGCGTGGGTAGGTCGAGCACACAAGAAACGGATCTATAAAGCTCTGATGATTCGGACAGATTAGATAAGGCCGTTCGAGCTGCGAGAGCACTTCCCTCCCCTTTACCTCCATGCGGAAAAGAACACGTGCGCCCAGATGAATTAGCTGCAAGACAACATAAGCAAGCAGCACCAATGCCGGCTTAGGCCGGAGAAGTTGCCCCAGCTCCGGTATTTCGTCGGACGTCGCCGTCAAAGCCTTGCGCCACTTAAATTTTTCTTCAACGTCTCCCGCTTGAGTCACAGCGCCGCCGGTTTTTGCGCTGGCCAATTGAATAAGGTCACCTACTGTTTGCGTGGTGGACACTTCGGTCGGCTTCAGTTCGATGCCCAGAGTCTGTTCGACGCTGACGATGCATTCCGCGCGTGCAAGTGAATCCAGTCCCAAATCGATCTCGAAGTTCATCTGAGGGCTGATTAACTCAACGTCGTGAACGTGCTGTTTTACAGCCACGACGACGGCGCGGCCCACTGGAGACTCAAGCAGTGCCCGATCTGCTTCGCCGAGCAGAACGTCTCGCGATTCTCTTCCGTCCAGTTCTCGCAACTCCTCAAGTGCACTGCGAAGTTCGAATCGACGTAGCTTACGCGTGCTCGTGCGTGGCAAAGGTTCAGCCCGGAGAACAAAATCATGCACGCGTTGATATTCGGGCAGTTCGCGGCCGAGATTCTCTAGTTCCCAAACGACCCACTGGCGCGCGTTACCGATGTGTTGAGTCTTGAGGTATTCGAAATTGGGCACCACGATCGCACACAGCTTTTCTGCTCCTCTGAACTGACTTGATTTGTCCTTGATTCCGAGCACACAAACTTCGCTAACAAACGGCGAGTGTTCGTAATGCGCCTCGACATCTTCAGGAAAGACGTTCTTACCCGATGGCAGTTTGATTACGTCCTTTCTCCGCCCCACGATATAGAGGTGGCCCTGTTTATCAAATCGTCCCAGATCCCCCGAACGGAACCATCCGTCCGCGGTGAAAGCTTCGGCATTGGCTTCCGGGTTTTGGTAGTAACCTGACATCACTATCGGACCCTGGATCAGAACCTCACCAATTCCTTCTTCGTTAGGATTGTCGATTCTCACCTGAACACCGTTCAGGGGCGTACCGACCGAACCAATCTTATTATCTTCGAAACGTGTCACGGTTGCGGCGCCGCTGGTCTCGGTCAGCCCATACCCCTGCAAGATCGTAAAGCCCAGGCGATGAAAATCCCGGGCGACGTTCTCATCAAAACTAGCCCCTGCGGAAACTGCCAGGCGTAGTCTTCCGCCAAAGGATCGGTGAATTGGTCTGAAGAAAAACCGACCAGCATTCAGGCCAAGCCAATCACGCATTAAGCCGTTGAGTGTGAGCATGGTTCGAAACAGGATCTTAATTGGGGCAGGTTGAGCGTGTACCGCGTCAAATATTTTCTTATGAAACAAGTACCAGAGCCGTGGCACTCCGATTAACGCCGTCGCACCACTCTCCCTCAACCCTCGCTCAA
>JBAPXA010000411.1:0-2540 GCA_049283975.1 Pyrinomonadaceae bacterium
CGCTTACCTACCGCTCCGTATAGCCCCAGCAAAGCATCGTGATCTCCGTCCGCGATGTGCACCAGCTCGTGGCCCAGCACACTGATCATCGCTTCGTCAGACGGCAAGCCTGCTAAAAAAATCGTGCCAAAGGTAATGGTCACCGGATTTCTCATCAGCACCGAGGCATTATCACGCGAATCCATGTCCGGTCGGATTCTCCTGACCCTCCGCACCCGTTGAATAGCTTGTTGCAATTTGAGTCGGGAACTCCGGGAGGAAAATCTATATTCAGTAGCTAGCCAGTTGAGCGACTCGATCACGAGATCTTTCGCTACTGGCAAAAGGCGTTGCGCCCGTTCCGACCCGGCTATGGCTTCAGCGCTGCGCACCGGCAATGAGGGTCGACCTTGCATCTCGTCAATGGGAATGCTGCCCTTGGGATCTCTGCGCCGTTCCCGGCAGGCGACGTCAATCGCGCGCTCAACCAGCTGGCGCGCCTCAGGAGACATAGGCTCACTAGCGTGACTGGCCTGCGGCGTTGGCTTTGGAGCCCGTCGGCGTTGCGCACTGGCAAAGGTGATGCCACTGCCGGCAATCACCAGGGCCAGCAACACCGAGGAGAGCTTTGCTAGGATTCTGTTACCTGTCACTATTCACCCATTCTCCGCGTCCCCGCGTCTCCGCTTCCCCCTCGTCCTTCACCTATTCCGCCAGACCGGTTTGCGTTTTTCAATGAATGCGCTAATGCCTTCGCCGGCATCGCTGGTCTTCATCAACTCATGAAGATAGATGTCTTCGACTTGCTTCAACGCTTTATCGATGGTGCGGCCGTTACCGAGATCGAGTGCTCTGCGAGTCATTTCCAGAGCTGTAGCGGAAAGCTCGCGCAGCCGGGCGAGAACTTCGCGCGTCTTTCGTTCTAATTCGTTGGCCGGGACTACGTGATTTACCAAGCCAAGGCGCAGGGCCTCGGCGGCGTCAATCAGCTCTCCGGTGAAAATCAGTTCGCGAGCACGCTTGTCGCCGATAATTCGCGGTAAGAGCAAAGCCGCGACTGGAGGAAACACGCCGAGTTTGATTTCCGGTAGCCCAAAGCGCGCCTGTTCGCTCGCGATCACGATGTCGCAGCCTGCGACCAGCTCGCAACCGCCTCCGAGGGCAGAGCCTTCCACCACCGCTATTGCGGGCCGCGCAAGCTGTTCAAGCTGCCGGAAAATGCCGTGGAAGCCGTCCAACATTTGATAGACCGTTTCCGCGACGTGTTCTTCGACTGCGACTCCGGCGCTGAAGGCCCGCGCTCCAGGCTCAGCTGCAAAAACGATAGCCACGATGTCGCGCTGCTCGGTCAAAGATCCGAGTGCCGCGCCGATCTCCCTCATCATGGCGATGTTGAAAATGTTCAGCGGTGGGCGCGCGAACGTGATCTGCGCTACCCGATCTTCAATTTTGAATTTGATGTTTTCGAACATATCGGGAGATTGGGTCCTTGGGAGATTGAGTCATTGAGTCATTGAGTCATTGGGTCATTGGGTCATTGGGAATCGTTTCTCCAAAACTGAAATGGTTCGCCAATCATGAATCGTGAAGCTGAAATCGGCAATCGCCAATAGGCAATTGACAATCGTCACTGACTCAATAACCCGATGATTCAATCTCTTCAATTCGTCTCCAGCCAAGACCGATAAATGCGCTTCTGTTCGTCCGTTGGCTTTTCCACAGGAACGATTCGGAAGACCTCGTTGCTCGCCGAACCTAATTTGATCGGCAAGGCGCTGAGGTCATCAAAACGAAAAATGGTCAGGCTTACAAGTTGTCCCGGGCGCTTTTCTGCCAGGCGGGCATCAAAAAAGTCTTTGTTGACCCGCATGTTGTCAAAGGCCACGATCTGATCGCCCGTATTCAAACCCTGTTCATAAGCCGGAGAGCCCTCAAGCACTCGCGACACCATCAGGCGATCACCTTCCTGCCTCAGATCAGCACCCAGATAAGCTTTTTCGGTTGCCTTCGTTCCGCCACTCGCCTCGCTGGTATCCAGCCGCAGCCCGGTGGCCGCGAGCGCTCGATTGTAATCATGCTCTTCGCGCCCGCGAACATAGCGCGCAAAAAAGTCGTCCAAGCTAGCCCCGGCCATTTGCTCGCAAAGCCGTTGGACGTCTGCCGGTGTGTAGTTACGGCCCTGCTTAAAAAACTCCGTGTAGAGCGCTCGCATCACATCATCGAGCGACTTTGCATTGTGACTTAACTTGCGAATCTCCAAATCCAGTAACAATCCCAGGATTGCCCCTTTATCGTAGTAATCGATTTGCGAATTCACCGAGTTCTCGTCCTGGCGGTAGTATTTGATCCACGTATCAAAGCTCGCCTCTTCCGCATTCATGACCCGCCGCCCCGGCACTCTTTGATAACTCTGAAAGGCTTTGGCGATCGTTTCCAAAAACTCCTTGTCGGTGATCAGTCCCGCACGTTTCATAATCACGTCTTGGTAATAGGAGGTCACTCCTTCGGCCACCCACAGCAGTTTTGTATAGTTCTCCTTGGTGTAATCGAAGGGCCCCAGG
>JBAPXA010000412.1:0-6854 GCA_049283975.1 Pyrinomonadaceae bacterium
CTTATGCACACTCTACACCCCGGTGAGTGGTATCTCCGCTTTAACTGCGCAAAGTGCGGCTCAAACCAGGTGCTCTTTCCTGACCTATCAAAAGGCACCGCCGAGATTAAGGGTGTCTATCTCGTTACCTGTTTGGGCTGCGGCCACAAAGCTCATTATGACTCTGACTCAGTAGAGCGCTACCACCATCCAGAGGACGCGCCAGCCGTTTTGTCTAATTGAATGGTGACCAATCCTAAGGGAACACTTAAAACAAAATATAGGTAACAGCTGTAACAGTGAACACCACTCACAGTGGTAACAGGGTAACTCTGGTAACAGGGGTAACAGGTCAGAACTGAACACCTCGCTCTATAAAGAATTTATGCCGTAGTTTATGCCATGCCTCATTGAAAGCGCATTGAATGACACCTATATATATATAGACTGACACCGAGCGAGAGAAGAATGCTCAAGTCGTAGCGAGTGAAATGCTTAGGTATTACTCAGTGATATTGAGTGGTAAGCAGGTAAGAGAATTGACACGGTAGGGGTCTGGGGTTCAAATCCCACGCGCCTACCATTAGAATCAAGCAGTTATAAAGAGAAGGGGGCCAGCGATGGCCCCTTTATTGTTTCAGAGGAAGCCCCGGGCACGAATGTAGTTTGTGCTATCGGGGCCGGCGCCATGGCAGGCTCCACAGTCCGCGTGCCGAGAGGATGGCCGAGAAGAGACCGATCACGCCGATCGCGATTAGCGTCCAGACGAAGAAGAAGTGTCCGCTGGAATTGCCGAGCCTGCTGGTGACGCCGACACCCTTCCCCTTCATGTGGATGATCGGGACGATCAACGAAAAGAGCGACCCGAGGAGCATGATGATGTATCCCGATCGCCGTTCGGCAAGCACGGTGGCGCCGTACAGCAAGACGACGGAGATGAGCACCCCGCCCACCAGGTTTGAGAGCCCTCCCGGTTCAAACCCGCGTACGATGTCGTCCGTCAGGTGAAAAGTAAGAAAGAGGATCAAGAGCAGAGACGTGATGGTTAACATAACGCTTTGTTTCATTTGATGTCATCCTTTTAGATGGTGTGTGCTTCGTAGTGAGGCGTATGATCGGTCGAGAGTAATCGATCGGAGGGGCTCGACAAGGCCGAGAAACAGAAGCACTAACACAATTGGGGAAAGGGAGCAGATTGTCCATTGAGAACCTGGCTATCGTTATAAGAAACGTGTTCATTGAATAATATGTTCGGAAAAACCGGCGGTCAGGAAATAGCGTGCGGCGCCCAGGTACATCTTCAAAAGAACGTCGATGTTACGGTGGAGTGAAACAGTCGGCAATTAACCTTGGATGAGAAACCTGGATATGAGCCGACTCGAGAGCTTTTGGGCTTCTTAATGGCAGCGTCTGTTGATAACATTAACGCCTCAAGCGTAAAGACTTTGGCTAATGCGGCTTTGTTACCGACGCTGGACTATTCGGAGGGGGCATTGTGAAAAGGACAATTATCGGCGCATCTCTTTTCTTTCTTCTTTGCTGTCCAGTTAATCTCGCGTTTGCATGCACGACCTTCTGTTTGAAGGGCAGTGGCGAGGTACTGTTCGGTAAGAACTACGATTGGATGATCGGTGATGGGTTGGTGTTTCTTAATAAACGTGGAGTTGTCAAAACCTCGGCCGAAGAGTCCAATCCCGCCAAATGGGTCTCGCGGTATGGCAGCGTTACCTTCAATCAGTACGGTAGAGAAAATCCTTCGGGCGGAATGAATGAAGCAGGCCTGGTGATCGAACTGATGTGGCTTGCCGAATCTAAATACCCGAACGAGGATTCACGTCCGGTAGTGGACGTGCTGGAATGGATTCAATACCAGCTCGATAATTCCGCCACTGTCGAGGAAGTGATCAACAATTCGGAAAAAGTACGAATCACGTCTCAAGTCCCACTTCATTATCTCGTTAACGACCGCGCAGGGAACACCACGACGATTGAGTTCTTAAACGGCAATCTGGTGGCCCACCGTGGCGCCACCCTTCCGGTTTCGACATTAACGAACGACACGTATGCGAAGTCGCTCGGTTATGCGAAAACGACTTCGCTTGAAAAGGCGAGAGGTAATGGTTCGCTCGAGCGTTTTGCCCGTGCCGCGAACAAAACCGGAGAGTTTGATAAGCAGGCCAGATCGGACGCCGACGCTGTCAAATATGCTTTTGAGATTCTCAGCAACGTCGCGCAGCCAGGATACACGCAGTGGGGCATCGTCTATGACCAAAAACGCGGAAGGATCTACTTCCGCACGCTGCAGAGTCCGCAAATCAGATCGATTGATGCAAAGTCTTTCGACTATTCATGCGGCAGCCAAGTAAAAATTGTCGACATGAATTTAAAGGCGAGCGGCGACATTACCGCAAGATTCGCCGATTATACGCGCGCCGCTAATCGCGACTTGATCGAGCATTCATTCAACGGCACTGATTTTTTGAAGAACGTACCGGCAGCTCTAAAGGATCAACTGGCCAATTATCCGGAACAGTTTGGGTGCAGTTCGGGCCAATCAACAGCAGAAAACCGAAAAGCCAAATCAACTGGTCATAGGACGAGCTCGATTCGGTTTGCACATACCAAGGGGCTTTACGGCGGAGCGCAAGTTCAGTCACGACCATCAACAACGGCGATCAAGAAAGCAACCCGGACGATAACCAACCGAGAGCTGGAGCCGTACGAACGCGCTCGTGTCAGAAATGAGGCGGCTTGGGAAAAGCGTCAAAAGGAACTGGGCCTGCCTTCTCTTGAAGAAATACGGCGCGAGCTGGCACGCAGGGAGTCGGCGCTGGATGAATACTTAGCAAGGAAAAGGCTTGAGGAAGAGACGAATCGGCGTGAACGCGAGGCGCAGATTCGGGCCGAAATGGCTGCGCGACTGAATGCAACTTATCAGGGTGGGCAGTATTATTGGCCCGACATCCTGCCCGTCAACGGCGTATTTCCGTTCCATTCCAGATTCCGTCAGGGATCTCCGTGCGGCTTTAATCCCAGTCCTTCCTGCTTATTAACCCATCCATTTTCGTTATTCAATCAGGGCGCTTTCCCCGCTCGTCGAACCATCATAGTCGCACCGAGAACAATTGTTGGAGGTCCTCGACGAGGTGGAGGAGGTTTTGTAATCCCTGGAAGACGTCATTGAGGCGAGTGTGGGGGATGAACGTAAGCCTTCGCTGTTTTTCGTTCTTGGATTGTGTGGTGTCTGATGAGATGCCGTTGGCTATGCGAGCTTCGGGTCAATCGAAGTTCACCGTCCCAGGCTCAGTGAAAGGAGACCAGATGCGACGCATCAAGATCATTCTCCCGATCTTGTCATTAACGCTCATCTCCTTACTCATACCTGGGACGCCGGGCGCTGCCCAGACGAACGCGTTGCGCCGCGGACAAAGCGCGAGCGGCGGCACCGTCATCTTCTCCTTGAAGAAAGACACCGAGGCGGGCTTCCACATTGAGCCAATAGTGATCATCAGCGGCGGCAAGTACATAGAGCCACCTGCCGGTGGCGACTCCGGCGTCTTGAAGAAGTTCACTGATAGTTATTTCCAAGTCGGTCGACAGTACCGCGTGATCTTCGGCGGGGGCGACGCAGGGAGTGTGATGGTGCAAAAGTACCAGGAGGATATGTGCGGCAACCTGGTGGCGGACGTCGGCGCTCAGACCACAGCGCGGTTGGGCGGTGCGGTGCTCGCGTTGGCGGTTTCGTCCGACAAGATCGGCAGCGGGGCGAGTTCGCGCCGTGCGCCGACCGAAGCAGAGCGCGCTTCGGCGCTCGAAATCGCGCGCGCGGTTTACGGCCAGCGGCGCGTGGGGGCTGCTCTCGTGGGTAAGATGAAGACAGTAAATCTGACAGCGACCGACATCGAGCGCGACGGCAAGTTCGAACTGATTGGGAGCTTCCAGATTGACGGCGCAAATGAGACCAAGCACAACCTCTTCGTCATCTTCGAGCCGACCGCCGGCGGGAAATACAAGGCGGCCTGGAACTGGTATGAGAACGGGTACGAAGACCGCAATCTCGTCGACGTGGTTGACCTTGATAGCGACGGCACGGCGGAGGTCATCGCCGAGGGCTTCGAAATCGAGAACATTCTCTACGTGATTTACAAACGGCAGGCGGGCACCTGGCGTCCAGTCTACAAGGGTGGTGGCGGCGGAGCTTGTTGAGGAAGAGAGTTTCGAGTACTTGGTACTTAACCTGTCCTCAAGACCAACACGCCTTCCCCGCCGCTGAAGATTCCAGCCACACACCCCGTCATCAGCGTCGCCAACGTAGCCGCCAGCAGGGCTCGTAAGCCGAGGCTGGCGAGATCATCACGACGTGACGGAGCTAGCGCCGCAGTGCCTCCGACAAAGATTGCCATCGCTGCCACGTGTGCGAATCCGCAAAGCGCGTAACTCAGGATTACTACGGTCCGAGGATCGGTGATCTGTCCGCTGGAAATCAACTGGGCGAGATGATTGTAAGAGAAGACTTCAGTCAGTATTACTCGCTCACCCAACAAGCGGGCCGCTATTGGTACATCGCTCGTTTGCACTCCCAGCAGAAAGGCGAAGGGATAGAAAATCCAGCTCAAGATTCTCACAAACGAAAGCGGTTCGTTCATTCCCAACCACGAACTGCCGGCGCCGAGTAATTTATCGACCAGCGCCACCATTCCCAGGATTGCGATAAGTAGGGCTGAAACTCCCGCAGCCAGCTTCAATCCTTCCATAGCTCCTTCGATAATTGCGCTGATCAGATTCTTTGATCGGGTCGATTCGTCTTCCCGAGGAACCGCCGCGAGCGTTTCTGGCGTTCCAGTCTCAGGGATAAGCAACTTAGCTACGACTACGCAAGCAGGAATCGCCAGAAGAGAAGCAGAGATCAGGTGTCCCGCTATTTGCGGAAACACTCCAGATAGAAAGGCCACGTAGACACCGAGCGTACTCGATGCCACCGTCGCCATACCCGTCGTCAATACGAGCAACAACTCCGAGCGCGTCATTCTTTCCAGATAAGGTCGGACCACCAATGCGGATTCGATGCCAACAAAGATGTTCGCCGCACTGGAGAGTGATTCTGCGCCGCTGATTTTCATCGTTCGATGGAAGAGCCTGGCGAAGAGCCGCACGAATATCTGCAGCACGCGCAGGTGATAGAGCATAGAAGTGAACGCTGCAAAGAAAATCACCACCGGAAGAACCTGGAAGACGAGGATGAAGCCGATGGATCCTGACTCTCCGGGACTTGCCGCAAGTGGTCCAAACAGGAACACCGAGCCGCTCTTTGACGCATTGAGTAATACCAGCACCGCGTCATTCAGCCAGAGTAGTAATCGATGAGAACCAGGTAAGCGAAAGATAACTAGACCAATCAAGAGTTGCAGTGCGACTGCCCAGGCTATCGTTCGCCACGCAATCTTGCGTCGATTACTGGAAAGTAACCAGGCTATTCCCGCGAACACTATGAAGCCCAGGACTGACACCGCATGGTGAATCATCGCTTTCCATCCTCTTACTGGTCCTTATTGCAGGTCGATAAGATACGGGATGAAAGAAGCGCGAGGCAAACCGATTATCAGGATGCGAGTCGGCCGGTTAGTCAACCCCGTAATAGCAACCGTGCCTCATGAGGAAGGCAATCCTTCTTACCGTACATATTCCCAATGCCACGGCTCGTAAAAGTAAGGACGAAAGCCGAAGCGCTCAGCATTGCGCGCGAGCCATTTGTAAGCAGGTGTGTTGACCTGAAGTGCGCGGTTGAAATCCCGGGTATCGACCGGGTCGCCACCCACGTAGATGTCCAGCGCCTTGCCGGTAAAGTGCGGACTGTTCACTGCAAGTCCCGCGCTTCCCGCATTAGGTGATTCGCGCCGCAAGCGTTCCTGATATTCGGGTGTACGAAAAGCCGAAATAATTTTGAAGTATTTCTCAGCCGGCGCTAGTTCACCAGATGCCGTGCGCGCGAGTTTGAGCGTTGGGTCAGCAATGGCGGCCCTCACCATTCGTTTGTATGCCGCATATGTATTGCGCTCGATCTGTCGCAGCTCTTCCTCTCGCTCGGGATCGTAAAAATCGGATGAAGGCACCGTCAATAATTGGTCAGACACGGCGAGGTCCCGATTTTTGAGCCGATTGTTTTGCCACTGCATCACCATTGCCAGCAGCGATTCTTCATCAAGTACACCGCTGGGACTCAAACCAGCATTTCTCTGCCAAACTCCAAGCGCCGCGGCGAAATCACTTGAGCCAGGATCGTCATCAGTTTTAAGGGTTTGAGCTATCAGCAAATTGTAGAGATACCAACCGCGCTGTGGTTTTCCTCCGAAGGTCCAGTTAAGTTCGCTACTCAGAATGGCGTTCCTCTCAGCTGCCGCCACCAGCTCAGGCGAGGTATTCGCTTTGGAAGTGGTAGCTGGGTTCTTGAGCATAACCGTTGGCTTAACCGACGATTTACCTCGCGAACGGCGTGATTGACCGCTGCTACCGCTTGGCGCGAAAGATAGAAGCGCGATAGCTACCGCGCTCACGGTCGCTGTTACAACAATATGAACTCTGTCCTTGTTCATGATCCTAATTATGCACTGGTGTGAGGATTGTTGTCGGGGGAATTCTGTGATGCACTATCTCCGCCAACAGTTCGACCAAGGTCAAAAAATTTGCGAGGGTTGAAAAATTGCAGGGTGGAAACTTTGCAGGATGGAACATTTGCAGGTAGGGAAGGGGGGCCTGCCCCCGCTCAAATTAATGGTCACCCCAATTTTGGCTTCACTTGCCGCCGCTGATCCAACACCATTCGACTTTTATCAACGACTCATCTGCGCCGACTTCTGGCTTTTTGTTTTGCCTTCACT
>JBAPXA010000413.1:0-5050 GCA_049283975.1 Pyrinomonadaceae bacterium
TGGCTGCTTGGGGCAGCTAACATTACGCGCGGGTGGAACTAAACGAGCGGGGGTTGAATCGATGCGTGACATCCGAGAAGACTTGCAAGAACGGGCCACCATATTTGAACAGCGGATCAATGCTGCACAGGACCAATTCGAGAAACTGATCGAGCAGCTGAAAAGGGAAAAGGACAGCAAACTTGTCGATCTCAATGCCGAACTTGAGGCCGTAACCAGGGTCATGGAGATCGAACATCGGAGGCTTCGCAACGCCAGCTCTAGGCCTAAGGCGCAACCTCAGCAGCCACTTGCCGATTTCCTCGTTCGCAAGCTGAGCGAAGTCGGCTCTATGTCGCGCGAGGACCTTTGTCGATTGGCTATTCACGAAGGCTATTTTGCCGATGGTGATAGCGCTCAGGAGAGCGTGCACGCGATGCTCATGCATGTCGTGCAAGCAGGCCAGATACAACAACTACCAAACGCAAGGTTTGCACCCGCCGTCGTCACAGATACGATGAGGCTGCGACGGGCGATCTAAATTTTTGTTGAACCTGGGGGCGGGCAAAGCGGGGGAGTCGATGCGGGATCTTCGCGCAGAAAAGCTATCTACCGGGCGCCGCGAGGTTTGCTCGCCTCCAAACCCTAACGCGCACCATCCAACTCCATCCAGCCTGGACTTTGCTCGCGTGCCGAATGATTTCGGTCAGCATGCCGGCTTGCTAGCTGATTACCAAAAGAGCCTTGCGCTTCGCCATCGGCTGGTTTGCATCGATCCGACTAACGCCCAATGGCGGTACGACGAGGCCTGTATTCTCGATCAAATCGGCTACGAATATCGCAAGGGGGGACTCAATCAGGAAGCGATCGCCGCTTACGAGGTGAGTGCCGCCATATGGCGTCAGTTGGCGAAAACGGATCCACGGAATCGACAGCTCGATTTTTTGATAAGCCTAGGACAGCTCGGCGGTGCAAAACTCGCCGTAGCTGACAGCGTCGGCGCGACTGCCGCTTATGAGGAAAGCGCCGTTAATTGGCAACGATCTTTGAAACGGGATCCAGATAATTACTTCTGGCGCGTCAATCTCGCAGAATGTCTCGAAAAAATCGGCAACCTCAAATTTAAGGCAGGTGACAATACCGGAGCGCTCACGGCTTACGAAGAGAGGGCCGTCATCGATCGTGGGCTGGTAGCGAACGACGGCGGCAACACCGAATGGCAGTGGAATTTGTCATTGAGTGTGGAGCGGATTGGCGACATAGAGCTCGCTCTCGGCCATACCAATGCAGCGGCTTCGGCCTACGAAGAGAGCCTTGCCCTTCGCCGCCATCTTGTCGAGGTGGACACCTCTAACTGCCAATGGCAGGACGGAGTCTCATCGAGCCTTCGGAAAATAAGCGATCTCAAGCATGTCGTCGAGGAAAGGGCGGCGAAGCTCGCCGCTCAGAGTGAACTACAAGACATCGACCGTCTGTTGTTTGAGATCGACCAAATTAATGCCAGAATCCAGGAGAAGTTGTCCCTCAGCGTTAACGAGGGCCACGAAGCGACTCACGTCCCCACAAGAAGCCTCGCGACTGTCGAGGAGAGCCTCATTGTCTCCCGCCAGCTGGCCGCCTCCGGCCTCACTAATGCGAAATATCAATATGATTTGTTAGCGGACTTGGACGAACTTGCGCACGTCAGAATGCGTCATGGCGATCCAGTTGGGGCACTCTCCGCCTACGAAGAAGGTCTTGCTATCCGCCGTCGTTTTGCCGACACCGACCAGGACAACGAAGAATTTCAACGCGCCCTCTGCGTTACGCTTGAGAAGGTCGGGGATCTTCGGCAAGCTGAATGCGACCATGCCGCCGCAATCGCACTTTACGAGGAGAGCCTATGTATCCGGCGCCGCTTTGTCGCACAAGACAATGGCCATAACCCCGACGCCCCGGATACAGCGCCGAGCCCCACGCTTTGTACTAACGCCGAAGAGAGTGATGTCGAACGGAAGCGTCGCGCGATCGCTCGGGGCCAGTTGGATCTCGTGCTCACACTTGAGAAGGTGGCTAACGCCCGGCGGAACGCCTGCGATAACTCCGGAGCGCGGGCTGCGCTTGAAGAGGGCCTGGCAACTGCGCGCCAACTTCTCGAAGAGAACAAAACGTCCCGCATAAACGTGGGTTTGCACAACCTGGCGTGCTCGGTAGTGAAAATAGAAGCCTTCCTCAGATTCCGGTTTGGACGATGTCGAAATGGGGCCTCCGCACTTCTAGAAAGGTTCTCGGCCAGCGCGGGGGCGGCTCAAGGCTCGCACCGTGTAGTGAAGACAGTCAGGCTAGCGATAAAACGAACAGTGCGACGATGTCGACACGAGGCCTTCACACTCCAGGATAAGATCTCGGCCAGAGCATGGGCGGCAGCTCAAGCCTCTCACCGCACAGTGAAGACGGCCAGGCTAGTGACAAAGCGACCCATTGCGACGATATCGAAACGAGGCTTCCGCACTCCTAGACAAGATTTCGGCTAAATTGGAGGCTGTGCTTGATGGCATTGAGCATCGCATCAAGCCCGGGTTCGCGATCCTCGTGTCCGCCGGCACTCGCCACAACATCATCAACGGGCCGTCAGGCCCGATGAAGCTCTACACACTTTACGCTCCGCCGAACCATCGCGATTGCGTCGTGCACGCCACCAAGGCGGTGGCCGACGCAGACAAAGAGCATTTCGACGGGAAGACGAATACCTATTCGCTGAGATCGAACTCTTGGCGAAGCCGACTGATTATTTCGGCGAGTTTCGTCTCGCAGGCGTCATTAGTTTGTGGCATCTCGCGGATGAGGACGGCATCCCAGACGGCACCCGTTGGTCTGACGGATACCGCGGCGCTTTCGCACTCCGGATGTTCGCGCAGTTCGGCTGTGATTATGCACTCGAGTTCTGTGGCGCTTTTTGCCGATTTCTGAAACATCCGAACGCCTCCCGATTCAGAGTCTACCAAAGCGTGGCCAGGGCCAAGATGACTACAGCCACGACCAAACAGGCCCCGAGACAGATAACGGCCGCGCGGGGCAACGGATCATGGTCTAGGTGATCCCAATCCATTGAAAGACTAACGCACGAGCCGTTGATCGGTTTAGAGGCATTGCTTAAGCAATTTCGTGGTCGGGGCTCGGAACAATTCCCGTCTTGGTGGGTTTTCTTTTCAGAGGTGTTAGCGTGGCTCCGCTTCCCTGCAGTCCACGCCAACGCCCAGGGAAGTAATAGAATACTGAAGCCCGGCTGTTCCCCCGCATCCGGGCTTCTTCCTTATTCACTGCCATGAAGAAAACAAAAAGCCCCGCGAGTGCGGGGCTGAGTTGAATTAGGCCGACACGATGCGCTGAAGCAAACTCGAAAGGGCGCGACGCAGCGTGCGCTAAAGGCGCAGGGCGCGTCGCCAGTGTGTGATGTTTTGCAGAGTTGGCAGGCCACATAAGGTAAGGGCGACCCGAAGGCCGCCCTCTCCTATCACCTCAGACGCCCGTCCCGAAGGACTAGCCCCTGGGCGACAACCTCGCCTTGCAGCGAGGTGAATGGTCATGGTGACTCTCATCCCTGCTCACGTCAACAAAAATCAATTTGCCCTGTGTCCCAGCAGTGTCGGTGGCAATATTCGCCGACATGCGCCGTGCTTCGTCCATCGTCAGAACCTTTGCGATGTCGGCCTGCGCCTTCGTCTCCCGCCTATAGACGTAGGCAAGCGATTGCCCGGTGGCATCGACCACCTTATAGCCGCCAGGGATTTCGGCGATCCACGGACCGGGGAAGCGGCGGGGCACAGTTATCGCTTTGGTGACTTGGACCGGGCGAGCGCCTCAGTGAGCCGCTTCGCCTTGGCACCGGGTCAGAACATACGCTTGATGAGGATACAGGCGTTGGTTCGGAGTGCGGTTGGCCGGCTTTCGAGTGATCTTCTTGGTCTCCAGCGAATTCTTGACCGCTTCAGCCCGAAGCCACTGAAAGGAGAGGTGAGAATTGTCCGCGCGCCCAAGGATAGGTGTTTCGAGCACTTGATACTGGACATTCTGAACGAAGATGACCGCCGCGCTAGAGTTGCACCGCTTGAAGATTTCCTCGAGAAAACGGATTTCCGAGTGAAATACCCAGGACTGGAGCGGAGGCGTGGTGCCAGAGTCCAGGTTACGTCGATCGTCGCGCCTGAACTCCACGAAACCAAGGTTGAGGCTATCAGATTGGCAGAGGAGTTTGTCTTTCTGTCTCCGCTTTCGTTGGCCGAGTTAGTCAGCTCTCTGCAGGTGCATGCTCCGGCCAGTTCGCTGCCTGGCACGTCATCTTTCGCATTAGCCCCGCTCTGGGATTGCCTCGAAGGGAAGCCGATTGACGTGCCTGAACTAGCCTGCGAACTGAAGCGGATCATGTTCCGCGCTCTAACGGGCATGCCTGATTCGCCGCTAGGCCCCATGGTAAAAGTGCCTCTACCGATCCGACAGTTGATCAGGCTATTCGTGGAGACGCATGCGATGGCTTCCACGAGCAAGTTCGTGAGCGCGAGGGAGGCTGTTCGAGCGCCCTCACTTCGCATGTCGGTTAATGAAACTTAGCAGGCGACGAAGAACGATACGCGTGAAAGCGACGCGGACCAATCCTCGATGACGCGTTGAGATCTCGGCCGCACCTAACCGGACCGCCGAATTGCCGAACAGAGAATTTGCGACAGCGAGCCGCCACATTTCTCCGAACGTCCCTCCCTGGGGACCGGTTGCGCCGTTGGCGGGGCTAACCTGCGGAACTTCCGCGGTAATCTCGGAGAGCGAGATTTCTCTGGAAAAACAAGTGACTATATGGCGGAGAGGGTGGGATTCGAACCCACGGTACGGTTACCCGTACAACGGTTTTCGAGTTCTAAGATTCTCATGCTGACCGGTGCCGCTTGTGGTGCCCCGTTCCATGCTTTGCTGCGTGGTTCGTTTGCAAATCCGTTTGCAATCCAGCGCGTCTCTTTGAGGATCAAACCTGTCGATGTCCGCGTGTCCCAAGGACGGTGCCTTAATCACTCCGAAAGCGTCGTCGCCCTATGTCTAAGTG
>JBAPXA010000414.1:0-9477 GCA_049283975.1 Pyrinomonadaceae bacterium
CATGTCAACCTGCTGCATTTGCTGGTCAACATGTATAGCCTCTGGATCATTGGTCCGTACGTGGAAAAACTATACGGCTCTTCAAAGTTTGTAGTTTTCTGGGTTGTGACCGGAATTGCCGGAGTCGTCGCCAGTTATCTCACAGTTGTCAGTCCCGATGCTCCGCTCGGCGCGCTGGGACGATTCATCTTTAAGATTCATGACGAACCATCAGCCGGTGCCTCAGGTGCGCTATTCGGACTCGTGGGCGTGCTTTTTGTCTTTGGCATTAAGTTCCGGCGCGAGTTACCCGAAGGTTTTAAGCGGGCCTTCGGGATTGGGTTGCTGCCGATGATTGTGCTCAATCTTTTCATCGGCTACGTCGGACGCGGCATCATCGATAATGCTGCTCACCTGGGCGGGCTCGCTACCGGCGCGGCGTTGGCTTTGGTTGTCGACTACCGGCGTCCGGGCGAGCGATCGGGCGTGGCGCTCGTCTGGCAGATATTAAGAGTAGCCGCGCTGGGCCTCGTGGCAATCAGCTTCGTGCAAATCGTCAGACATTTTCGAGACCCGGTAGCTGCTTCATTGGTCCCCGTTGCAGTCCGCCCCCAAAGTACCGCCAACGATTTCGTTGTCTATGCAAAGGCGATGAACGAAGCGCAGGACGCGCTCTATGCGGCGGTTCAGGAGAGCGACTCACAATACATCGCGGGTGCGGTGCGGGATCTGAACAACGCTCCCTATCTGGATCAAAAAGCTCACGAGCTGCGCGAAACCATTAGAGATCTGCTGATGGCAGCGGCAGCGCTCAATACACCAGCGGCTGCACCCAGCAACGCTGAAGAGACTGAACAGAAAAAGACCAAGCTGATCCAGGCATTTGGAGTTTGGGCCAAAGACTACAATGAGTGGTTGAAAACTGAAGGTAAGAAATACGGCGGCTTGCTCGAAGTTAAGCCGCAACCATCTCAATAGGTTTTCCGGTTCTGGCCATAAAAATTGACTCAAGCATAAGAGGAGAAAGAGGCATGGAAATAAAGAAGGTAGGCGTGCTGGGTTGTGGCCTGATGGGTTCAGGCATCGCGCAGGTGGCAGCCAGCGCCGGTTTTCAGACGGTGGTGCGCGAAGTTTCCGACGAGCTAATTAAGAAAGGTTTTGCTGGTATTGATAAGTCGCTCGCAAAGTTTGCGGAAAAAGGCACCATCACTACAGATCAGCAACAGGAAATCCGTGGGCGGTTAAGTGGCACCACCACGTTCGACGACCTGGCTAACTGTGACATTGTTATCGAGGCAATTATTGAAAACATCGAAGAGAAACGTTCCACCTACAAGCAACTCGATCAGATTTGTAAACCGGAAGCGATTTTCGCCTCCAACACTTCGTCAATCTCGATTACGGAAATGATGACTGCGACTTCTGCCGAACGGCAGCGGCGTTTTGTTGGCCTGCATTTCTTTAATCCGGTGCCGCTCATGAAGCTCGTGGAAGTAGTACGTACGATCCTGACTGATGAGGAGATCTACGAACAGGCAATCGAGTTTGGCAAACGGTTGGGCAAAACTCCCGTGCGGGCCAACGACACTACCGGTTTCATCGTGAACCGTTTGCTCGTGCCGTACATGTTGGATGCGATCCGCGCTCTCGAAGAAGGAGTGGGATCGATTGTAGATATCGATGCGTCGATGAAGTTAGGGCTCGGCTATCCAATGGGTCCGTTTACACTCGGCGATTTTGTAGGGCTCGATACGACCTATTACATCGCGGAGATCATGTTCAATGAGTTTCGCGAGAAACGTTTTGCGCCGCCACCACTCTTGAAGCGCATGGTGCTGGCCGGACTCTACGGTCGCAAGTCAGGAAGAGGTTTCTACGACTATAGCGATCCGAAGAATCCGGTACCGATGAAGCTGACGTAATGAGTCGGTTCGCGTTTCCGGTTAAGTTGCGCCTCATCGCCAGGTCAGGGAATCGCAGAGGCGCGAAGGCGCAAAGCCCCTGAGTACAAACTAAAATAAAATCGCCCGCGTTTGAAAGGCCCCCTTTACTTAACTGTTAAATCGCTCTTTGCGTCTTGGCGACTCTGCGCCTCGGCGTTAAGCGTTTCGAATGTTGGGTTGGCATTAGCCGCCGAGACTTGACGAACTTGCCGCGCCTTAGCGGTAGCCGCGCCTTAGCGGTAAAGGATTCGAAATTTGGAAATGTCATTCATTGACTTTGAGCAGCATGACGGAGTTGCAATCGTCACGCTGAATCGTCCGGAGAAATTGAATTCGCTTACACGCGAGATGATTCTTGCGCTTAGTGATCTCTTCCGCGGGTTCGCCCAGGATGCCAGTCTGCGCGCGGTGATTCTGACCGGAACAGGTGAAAAAGCATTTTGTGTGGGCACGGATATCAGCGAGCTGACCGCTGGAAAAGAAAGCGAAGGCCAGGACATTTCAAAGCGCGGGCAGACGCTGTGCGATTTGATCGAGCGCTGTCCGGTGCCGGTGATTGCCGCCATTAACGGTCTGGCGGTGGGCGGTGGTTGCGAATTAGCGCTCGCTTGTCACATCCGGCTGGCAACAACAAATGCGCGCTTTAGCTTGCCCGAAGCGAAGCTGGGAATCATTCCCGGTTACGGCGGCACACAACGAATGCCTCGTGAACTTGGTCTGTCGCGCGCGCTGGAGATTATGCTGGCCGGACGCGAAGTGGCCGCCGCTGCGGCCGAAAGACTGGGACTGATCAACCGGCGGGTAGACGCTGCCAGTTTGTTGACTGAGGCAAAGTCTCTGGCACACGACATCGCCAAACTAGCGCCAATCGCGATTCGCGCTTGCCTCGAGTCTGTCCGGGTTGGACTGGGGCTTTCGCTCGATGAAGGGCTGGCGGTTGAGACTCGTCTCTTTGCCGAACTGTTTGCGACGGCGGACATGCGCGAAGGCACCCGCGCATTTCTGGAAAAACGTGCGCCGGCGTTTAAAGGCGAATAGCTCTCAAGTTTCAGGTTTCACGTCGAACACTATTCACCGCCAAGACGCCAAGGCGCAGAGGCGCCAAGACGGAAAGACGCAAAAGATGACCGGGCATTTGATCTCACCTTTCAAACGTCGGGGTTCTAACTTCGCCCTCGAAGGTGTAAACCCCTCGATCTAACTGTCAAAAACTTTCTTTGCGTCTTGGCGCCTTTGCGCCTTGGCGGTGAAATGTTTAAGACTTGAAAACTTGAGCTATACTGAAAGTGTCGGCAACTACAGCTCGCAGCGCTTGAGAACGAATTGCAACCAAAAACTCACGAAGGACAACTAAACGCCGCGGGATTTCGCTTTGCGATTGTGGCAAGCCGTTGGAACGACTTTATCAGTTCGCGGTTACTGGAAGGCGCTCTTGATGCGCTCGAGCGGTTGGGAGCGGCAGCAGCTGCGGTTGAAGTTTTTAGAGTTCCCGGCGCCTTTGAAATTCCGCTCGTGGCATTAACCGCCGCAGAAACGGAAAAGTTTGATGCCGTAATCTGTTTAGGAACGATCATCCGCGGTCAAACTCCGCATTTCGAGTACATCGCGAATGAAGTCACGCGCGGAATTGGGCAGGCGGGTTTAGAGACTGGCGTTCCGGTGGTGTTTGGCATCGTCACTGCCGACAACGTGGATCAGGCCATTGATCGCGCCGGCGTCAAGTTGGGCAATAAAGGATTTGAGGCCGCAACCACGGCTGTGGAATTAGTAAATCTCTACAAGGAAGCGTTTGAAAGGGATGAAGGATGAGGGCTGAGGGATGAAACGATGAAGGTGATACTTTCATCCCTCATCCCTCCGCTCTCATCCCTTTAATATTATGGGTTCGCGACGTAAGGCGCGTGAGTGCGCCTTGCAAATGCTCTTTGCCGCTGATGTAGCCGAGACACCTCCCGAGGAGGTGGTGCGGACCTATTGGGCCGAGCTTGGCGAAGCAGAGTTAGAAGCTCCGGCCCGCGACTTTGCCACGCGACTGGCCGCCGGAACCCTCTCGCGCCTCGACGCGCTTGACGAACGCATTCGCTCGCGCGCCGAACACTGGCGCATTACGCGCATGGCGGTCGTTGATCGCAACATCCTGCGCCTCGCTGTCTACGAATTTCTCTACGAACCAACGCCGCGCACAGTGGCGATCAATGAGGCGCTGGAGATCGCCCGCCGCTTCTCCACCTACGAAGCCACACAGTTCATCAACGGCATCCTCGATGCCATCAAGCGTGATCTCGATGAGCAACAGCCGCAGGAGAATCTCTCTCCCGTACCAGAGGATCTGGAAGCGGAAGATTCCAGCCAAGAAGAATCCGGCATTTAGACCACAGCTGATCTCGACAAAAGCCTGGTGGCATTGACGAGCTCAAATCCAATACCGCCTCCGCACCCCGTCACACGACATCCTGGAAGGCTCGTGCGTGTTAACGAAACGGGCCTTCTCATCATTTCCCATTCTCCATTCCCCGTTTCCGATTTACTATCTAGCCCGTGGAATTACCCCGCCAACAATTTATTTCGGAGAGCGAAGACCTGATTGAGCAAGTCTTTGCGTCGCTCGACGAACTTCGGGAGCAGCCGGCTCCGCAGCAACAGCGCGAGCTGATTGCGGGCATCTTTCGTCAGGTCCATCGTCTCAAGGGCTCGGCTGCATCGTTTGGTTTTACTGGCCTCGCGGAAATCGCGCACGAGTTTGAGCACCTGTTAGGCGCCATGCGTTCCGAGAGAGTGTTTCTCGCCGACGCAGTAGTCGACGCTTGCGATAACGCGACCCTGGCGCTCTCTGAAAGTTTGACGCTCGCTGCCTCAGGGGTAATCGAGCCCTCCCGTCGTGAATTGTTTGCGAAGCTGCGCTCCTTAACGCCCGCTGCCGCAGCAGATCCGATTCTCGAAGCGAGCATTGAGAAAGTTCTTTCGCAACTTCCGCCTGAACTCGCGCAAGCATTGACCGATAATGAAAAGCGCCATATTGGACGCCGCTACGCCACCGGCAATTCTTTATACGTCGTCGCCACGAGCTTCGAAATGGCCGGCTTCGAAGAAAAGTTCCACAGCCTCAAGGAAAAGTTAATGGAAACTGGTGATGTGATTTCGACTGCTCCGGCGGTCGATCCGGAACAAGCAGGGCGAGTTAGCTTTCAAATTTTGCTGGCCAGCGATCAGAGTGTTCAAGCCCTGGGCAGCAAGCTGGAAGTGTTTCCCCAGGTTTCGATCACCAAACTCTTACCAGCTTCAAATTCGCAAGACCAGGCAACCACGAACCAAAGTTCAGCAAACGCTTTGGCGGCAACCTTCATTCGTACCGACCTGAACGATCTCGATCAAATACTCTCGGCAACCAACGAACTGTCGCGGCTCACAATTTCGGCGCTCGACGGTGCGCAAGCCAGACTGCCACAAGAGCAACAACCACAATTCGAAACTCAGGCTGAAGAGATTCGCCGCTCGTTTCTGCGATTGCAAAGCGAGCTGATCAGCCTGCGGATGGTGCCGCTCGCTCCAATCCTGCAGCGTGCCGCCCGTGCGGGAAGAGCCGCGGCCCGCGCCGTTGATAAGCAAATCAGATTTGAAATCATTGGCGCTGATTTGCGCCTCGACAAACTGCTTCGTGATGCTATCGCCGATCCCCTCGTGCATCTGGTACGCAACGCAGTGGACCATGGAATCGAGAGCGCGGAAGCGCGTGCCGCAGTCGGAAAGCCGGCGCCGGGGAAAGTCGTGATTGAAGCTGTTCGCATCGGGAGTCGCACGCGTGTACGCGTGACGGACGATGGGCGCGGCATCGATCCCGCGACAATCGGCCAGGCTGCCGCCAGGTTGGGAATTGATACTCCTCCGGATCTCGATATCTCTCGCAGTGTGCGCCTGATCTTTCGGCCCGGCTTCACGACGCTACCGGTGGCGTCCCCGATTTCCGGACGGGGCGTAGGACTCGACATCGTCGAAACAACGGTGGAGCAGGTAGGGGGAGAAGTGCGGGTCTCAAGTGAACGGAGACAGAGTTCAATTTTCGAGATCCGCTTGCCGGTGACTTTCAGTTTGCTCGACTCGACTATAGTTCGAGCGGGCGAGAATACGTATTGCCTTGCCAACAGTGACGTGATCAGGAGCGAGCAGATCGCTGCTAAGGAAACTCAAGGTGAGTCGTTGCGCACGGAGTCAGGAGTGGTGCCCCTCGTCCGTTTGGGAAAGGTATTGAGCTCTCCCGGACCCGCGAACGCGAAGGCCGAAGTAAGTGTCATCACTTGCGAGTTGCCGCTGCACGTTTCCGGTGAAACGGGAGAACTTTTTGAAACGCGTAATGGGAAGGGACTAATTGGATTGGTTGTTGACAGCGTCAGTGGCAGCGAAGAAGTGTTGGTGCGCAACCTCGGACGGCACGCTGGCCGCTGGTATGGCGTTGCCGGCGCCACTGAACTTCAAGATGGCACTGTGGCGCTGGTTTTGGATCTGGCGCGACTGCTTGTGAACGTAAGAAGGGCTCAATGAGAGATTGAGTCATTGAGAGATTGAGTCATTGAGTCTCTGGCATTGAATTATTGATTGAATGGTCACAGACCCGATGTCACGCGAAAAGCAATGATTCAATCTCTCAATCTCTCAATCTCCCAATGACTCAGTCTCCTTGTTCAGCCTCCCTGGAGCGCTTCGAGAAATGCCAGAGTCCACCCGTAACCTCAACCGGTAAACGATAGCCCAACTGCCGCGCCAGCATGACAATCTGACCGCGATGATGACCCTCATGCGCTGCGAAATAGGTTAGAACATGCCCCACGTCCAGCGGAAGATTACGCCAGGCATAAGAGGAGGAGTTGGGAATTGAACCGCCCCGGTCAAATCCGAGGTTGAGCAAATCGATGATGCCACGGCTACTGCGGCGCAACGCGGAAAGCACCTCTTTCGGTCCCACCTTGTGTCGATTGACAGGACGCGGCACGCGTATGCCGTGCTCACTTCCTAACGTCTTGATCCACATACAGCGCGCATTGTGGATGTGGCCCGCGATCATGCGCACGGTTCGTCTGGGAGCACCTGGCACGGTGGCTCCCCATAGCTCCGGGGGTAACTTCTCGACGAGGAAGGTGGTGACACGGTTGTTGGTTCTCCAAGCTGCAAGCAGCATTTCTCGCTGATCAAGTGCAGGTTTCATCGGCGTTGCCTCAAAAGACTCAATTGAAGAAATCGACGCTTCGCCTCGAAATGATTTTAGCCCGGCCCTTCAAGGCCGGGTTAGCCGCGGTTAAATGAGTTCCACGTCGCGTAGCGACGGAACCAATCGGAAGAACCAGATTCAGACGTCTCTGACGCGACGCATCCGCCTGCGCATCTTGATCCCGGCCTTTAAAGGCCGGGCTAAAATCTCTCCGACGCTACGCGTCGTACTCATCACTTCAACAACGTTGCCACCCTTTCTGCCGCCTCCTTTGAAGAAATCACCGGATAAACTTCAAATTCAACAAGATCATTCCAATTTGCAACCCAAGCGTCGAGATCTTCGGGATGCTCTGTTTCCATTAATTGAAAGCACCGTTCCAGCTTTAAATCGACCCAGCTTGATATGTATTGCAAACCTTCTGGAGCCAGTCGGCCGCGATCCCGAAAGCGGCTATATACCGGCACCGGATCCTGATTCTTAAAATGTTCGATGATCATGTAGAGCAAAGCGGTTCCTCCACGGCACCGAGTCTAGTCGTATCCACCAAAGGCTTGCGTCCGCACCTTAACCGGGAACGAATTCGAGAGTCGCGAGCTCACGCTCCGGTTCGGCGAATCCCTCTACCCACTTCCGAGACGCTTTGGTGTCGTATTTCTCTCCGTAGGCGACGGTCACCGCCCCGCGCAAGCGTGCGCTTCGAGTGAGCCTTGCCCGCACTGGAATCTCAAGGCCTGCGACTTGAACAATCCCATCCGGTTCTCTTCGGAAGGCCCGGAACCATCCTGTCGGTTTGTTATTCCAGGAGCGTACAAACAGCCGCCCTTCAACTACTACCATCCAGACGCCCGTAAAGCGGTGCTCCGTCCCCGCGCAGACGCCGAGTATCTTCGAGTTGTGCAACCTCTCGAGGACATCCTCAGCGAACCTGACACTCTTAGGTTTAGCCATGAGCGACGCGAAGCTCTTAACTCTTCTAGCTGCGACGGCAGCTGGTGTATTAAAAGTCTGCAACGGCAAGGGGCTGGTCACTTCTGGGTTCCGAGCCGAAGCGCAAAACGTGGCCATCCGGATCTTCCACGTGCATTTCAAAAGCCCAGGGATAATTCTGTGGTGGTCTTAGAATCCTGGCGCCGCTCGCTTTGTATTCTTCATAGAGATGCGCAGCATCTTCCACCCCAACCCAAACCCATGTGCCTGGTCGCCCCTGGCCCCCCTGACAAAGATAAATTCCGGCTTGATCGCGATTCACGGAGGTAAAGATGTTGCTACCCCAGTCTGCGCTTTTGAATCCCAGTGTCTCAACATAATAACGAACACTGACGACTAGATCGCTGACGCTCAAGATCGGAGTCGCGTTTTCGAATTTGGTTTTGCTGGCGTTAATTGCAGTCATTTGTTTGCACCTTGGTTTGCGGGTCGTGGTGTGCGAGCGGTCACTTGGACGGAGGTTTTGATAACGCCGGGCTGGTCCTGGCTAGCGCATAAGTGTCGGATAAGACGGGCAGAGCTACCGCCAACGTGAAAAGCATTAATACCAGGGCGAGGTTGAGCTTTCGCAAGATTGTTTCTCCTTGTTCTGAGAGTTTCTATCGGGAGCCCCGGCTGTGGTCAGACTGATGCGAGCCAGTTTCACGGACGGTTGCGGAATCTAAACCGAAATTGGGAAAAGCGGCAAGAGTTAGGAGACGATTAGAGAAATCTTTAAGCAGCTTTGCCTCAAATGTAAGCTTTGTAAAAGTACGACGCGTTGCGTCGGAGTGATTTTAGCCCGGCCTTTCAAGGCCGGGATCAAGGTGACGCTCGCGGGTGCGTCGCGTCAGCAACGCCTGAAATCAGGTATTTGCGATTGGTTCGGTCGCTACGCGACCTAAACTCATTTAACGGACGCTAACCCGGCCTTGAAAGGCCGGGCTAAGATCATTTCGACGCGATGCGTCGATTTCTTCAATTGAGACTTTTGAGGCAAGCCCTCCTGCAGCCGTTTGTCCGGCGCGCCGCGCGCAGCGCCGAGCAGGTCTTTCGGTTGGGGCCAGCGGCCTTCCGTTTCTGAGAGACTTCAGATGAGAGACTTGGGCAAGAGACACACAAACATTAGGGCCACGGGATTACTTTGGGCTTTGGCGTCGGATCGGGCTTGGCTGGAGAGATCGACTCTGGACTAGGAACTTTTTCCGCCGGCTGTGAAACAGTTCGGGTGGCTTCGTTCTCGTTCTCGGATTCACGACCAAGTGCGGCTCTTCTCTTGTTTTCCGAGAGAGTTACGCTCCTCTTGCCGGAGCTAATTGAACTTGATCTCGCTCCATCCCCACCTGCTTCAATCTCGAAACTGTCGTGATTTGCATTTCGTTCATT
>JBAPXA010000415.1:0-7115 GCA_049283975.1 Pyrinomonadaceae bacterium
CGCTTACCACATACCGTGACCGCGGTTTTGTGCCTGCGGCATTTCGCAATTTTTTGGCACTACTTGGTTGGTCACCCTCCGAAACGAAAGAGATCATGACTCTTGAGGAGCTGACCAGTGAGTTTTCACTTGAAGGAATTGGTCGAGCGAACGCCATCTTCAACTTCCAGGAAAATGATCCGCGACACTGGACCGACGACAAAGCACTATGGATGAACGCCGAGTACATCCGCACAATGCCTCTTGCAGAGCTTTTGCCGATGGTGAAAGCGGAACTGCGCGCTAACAAACTTTGGCGCGATGAATATGAGGACGACGATCGCGATTGGCTACTGCGCACTCTCGAGCTAATCCGGCAGCGTTTCCACACGCTCAAAGACTTCTCCGCTCAGGGGCGCGCGTATTTTTCTGATGATTTTGATTTCGAGCCGGCAGCCGTTAACAAGAACTTACGCAAAGAGCCAAAACTGCGCGAACTTCTGCCAGCCTTTGCAGATCGTCTAGCCAAACTTGATTCGTTTACTGCCGAAACCGTTGAAGCCACGTTGCGAGGGTTTGCCGAAGAGCAGGGAGTCAAAGCCGGACTGCTGATCAACGGCTCGCGAACAATGTTAACGGGTCAAGCTGTCGGGCCATCGATGTTTGAAGTGTTCGAGATCCTCGGACAGAACCGTTCGGTTGAACGCCTGCACAGCGGTGTTCCCTGGTTCGACGCGATGAATGCCTTAGGCGATGTTTAGGTTGGGAGCCCGCTACCAGGAATTTAGCTAGGGAGGAAAGCGATGCCGTACAAAACTACAGTAATCATTTCGCTGATATTGGCAGCTTCGTCATTAACCGCTGCGCAAAACACCAATTCATCGACTACGATGCGTCCGCGCGCCGCAAATACCAACACGAGTAAGCCCCCGGCCAGCACTCAAAAAAGCGCGGACACCCGGCCACCGGCAACCACCGCCCCCGCGGTTCAACGAACGGAAGCGACGCCAAAAATTGCCGCTGCGGAAGTGCCTGGATCCGCCGGAGTGGTTTCAGCTTTCAACGCCTTAATCGAAGGTATTCGCAAAGCGAACGTGAAGATGGTGACCGGTGTCTACCTGAATTCTCCGCGCCTGCTCCTGTTTAATAACAATGGAACTGTCACACGCGGTTGGGAGCAATTGCGGAAAAATCGCGAGAGCTCTTATCCGCAACTCAAAGACGTGACACTCGACGTCAAAGATGTGCAGATCACTATGCTCGGACGAGATGGCGCCCTGGTTACTTGTCTTTGGAATCAATCGCAGACATATCAGGAAACTCCGGAGACCGCCTCGGGTCGCATGACGCTCGTCTTCAAGCGAACTGGAAAAGACTGGAAGGCGGTCCATCTGCATACTTCGCCAGACAAACCCGATCCGTCACGAGTGATGCCTTCTGAGCAGGTGCCGACAGCCGCGCCGACGCCAAGTCCTGGTCGCTAGACGAATCATTCAATTGGCCGTTTGGGAAGGTAAGAAGAACGCCGTGATTCGCGCGGCCGCGATGCCTCCGAGAATGGAGAGGAAAGGAAAGATCTCCACGACGTAGCGTGGCTCCGGGTTTTCTAACGTCGAAAAGAAAACGATTCGAGTCAGCACCAACAGGGCCGCAAGCAGCAACCAGCGTCGCGCCCCGGCCTTGCGAGAAATCCAAAGAATCGACCCACCGATAATTCCCAGTAAGGTGTAAAAGCCAGTCAAGATACAAAACAGCGGCAACCAGAATTGCTGGTTTAGATCGTGATCGAGATTGGACAAAGGAAATAGTTCGCCATCAAACGGGTAATACTGCGAGTGCGTATCAAACCAAAGGTTGAGAGCTCGCTTTAATGGCAGTACGAAATAGTAGCGCAAAGGATTGTTAGCGATTCGCGCTTGCGCCAGGAGTTCAAATCCGGCATCAATCTCTGGTGTCATCTCCACGTTCTGTTCCTCAGCATCCGTATTCTGAGCATCAGCCTTGTTTCCGTCTTCCTCTTCAGCGGCGCTTGAACTTTCTGCTTCATCGCCTGGTCTCGCTTCACTTGACTCATCACTCTTCGTGTTCTCGTCTGTCTGTGACTCAGCCGATGTCTCTGATGATTGCGAGTCCACCGGATGGTTGTACTTATCGAGCATGGCGGCAACTGTCTCCTGCTCCGCGCGCGAGGCAAATGCCTGTTCGGGAAAGTCGCTGAGTTTGATAGCGTGCTCATCGAGCCACCAAAGCGCGGGACCAACGGCCCGCTGATCTTCAATCCAGGTGCGCACCCACTTAAGATAACCGCGCGGCACAAACTCGCCCGGCATTTCCGCGTGCGCTGGAGCGAGTGGTTGGAATAAGTGAAAGACCCTGTAATTGCGAACCGTCCAGGGCGCGAGGACCAGACTGAAACCCAGCGCGAACACGATCAATGAACTGCAACTCCGGGGAAGAACGCGACGCATTGCGCGCCCCAATCCAAGGTCGCTATGTTTGTGGATGCGAGAAGCCGTCACACCTACAAAGGCTAAGCCAATTGACGCGACAAACAGACCGCTGTCTGGACGGAAGAGCACAGCAAGGCCACCAATTACTCCCGTTGTTATCCACGGTGCGACCGAGCGTCGCGCCGACTTTGCCTGGAAAGCCAAAGAAGCGCTCAAGAGCATCGTTACTGCCAGAAAGATCGTAGGTATTTCCGTGAGAATCGTGGCGACATAGATTGCGGTGAAAGGGCAAAGAGCAGAAAGTGCGAGAGCGAAGCTGCCCGCCAAGAGTTTTCTTTTTGGATCAGCTTCCCAGATATAGGCGATGAAACCCACAACCCCGCAAGCGAACGTGTCCGTTATTGCTTGCACGACACGAACGGCTCGATTGTTTGAATGTCCGCTAAGGGAGTAGATCGAAGCCAGGAATAACGGATAACCCGGAAGGCGGATCAGTGATGGTTCATAAGGCGGTTCGGTCGCATGCGAATAAACTCGCTGCTCGAGAATGTTCCGCGCAATCTGAGCGTAAACCTTCCCATCATTTGGTTCGTCGTTGGGAAGGAAGGTGGCGAGATAGAACCTGAATGATAACGCCGTAAGCAAAAGCACGACGTAAACCAACAGTGCTTTCCGCTGGAGTAACATCGGAGAGTTGGGTTAACGAATCAGGGCTGGACCTCCGCCGTTGCTTTGCGTTCCAGTTTGCCCCAGCCGACAAAGGCGCCGCGGAAAGCCGCCGCCACTGACTTGATCATGACGTAATACATCACTTGCCGGTAACAGAATCGCTGAAGAAACAACCACCAGAGCAGCCCCCACCTTTCACGTCGTTCCAGGAGAAACGCGAAACCGGCAGCCGCCCAATCGATTGCCAGAAACAGGGCGTAATAGAAGAGTACCTGTCGCAAGTTTGTGAAGCGATACCCATCCGGCTGCTGCCATCTTTCCAGACCTGCCGCAATCAAGGTGTAGCCGATAATCAAATCCATCACCGGCGAGATCAGCGCAAATAGAATTTGAAAAATCCAAACGTTCGGCATCGCAATAAAGCCCAGCGTGCCGTAACGCGGACGAAGAAATGCATCTCGATGCTTCCACATGCACTGCAAGGTTCCAAACGCCCAGCGAAAACGCTGGCGCGCCAGAGAGCGCAGGCTATCGGGTGCTTCAGTCCAGGCGATGGCATTTTCCTCATAGCCGATGGAGTACCCCAGACGGCGAATCTGTAGAGTTAGATCCTGATCCTCGGCAAGTGTGTCAGAAGAAAAGCCGCCAATCTCAGAGAGCAGGTCACGGCGCCATGCACCTACGGCTCCAGGTACTACCGTGATGCAATTGAGACTAGCGAAAGCGCGCCGGTCCATGTTCTGCGAAGTGATGTATTCGAGGGCCTGCCAGCGTGTGACAATATTGATGCGGTTACCGACCTTCGCATTTCCGGCAAGCGCTCCTAAACGGGGATCGGCGAATCGGCGTGCCAGGGCTCCGATGGTTTGCGGTGCGAATAAGGTATCGGCATCGAGGGCAACAACGATCTTGCCCCGCGTGTGACGCAAACCCAAATTCAACGCGCCTGACTTGCCGATATTAGAGGTTCGGAAAAGTCGCACCCGTGCTTCGTTAGCAAAACCTTCCCTAACGACCTCACTGGTGTTGTCCCTGGAGCCATCGTCAACAACGATGATTTCAAACTCCCGGTAATCTGACGCTAACAAACTGCGAATGGTGTTCGCGATTACAACCTCTTCGTTGTAAGCGGGAACAATCACGGAGACGAAGGGCGAGTAGCTTTCGCCCACGTGCAGACGCCGCCTTTGTCGCGCACGAATCCATTGTGCGAATGCCAACCCGCCGATGAACAGCAGCCGTCCCAAGCCCAATAGGATTCCAATCAGGAAAACCCACTGGAGTAACCAGCCGCCAGTTGAAAGAAAGTAGAAAGAGACGATATCAGCTTCGGTGTAGACTCGTTGGCCGGGCATTGCTACCGGCATCACCTGATCGCGCGTGAGACCACCTAACTCGGAAACGGAGACGAAGCGCATACCGTGTGCCCGCAATTCGTGGATTAGCCCCGGCAGTGCGGCAACTGTCGCTGAGCGATCCCCGCCTGAATCATGCAACAGCACAATCTGCCCGCGAGTTTCCGGGTTTGTATCTGAGGCTCTTCCTGTCGTGCGTTGAATGATCTCATCAGGCGAAATCGGAGTCTTCCAATCTCCGGGATCGATTCGCAGTCCGACCATGATGTACCCAAGCTGTTCGGCTCTCATAGCCGGTTCAACTTCTTCAGGCTTGTCCGCTTCGGCGTCGCCGAAATATGGAGGACGAAACAGGACCGTGGAGCGACCAGTCAACGATTCAATCAACCGCTGAGTGGCGTTGAGCTCGAGATCCACGAGCGGCCTTGGCACCTCCCCCAGGTTCGGGTGGGTAAACGTGTGGTTTCCGATTTCATGTCCTTCATTGACGATACGTTTGACCAAGTCCGGATGAGCCTGCCCATTCGAGCCGATGATAAAGAATGTGGCTGGGACATTTTCCCGTTTTAGGATGTCCAGGATGGCGGGAGTCCACCGCGGATCCGGGCCATCATCAAAAGTAAGAGCAATCAGTCCGGGATGATCGCCCGCTCGCTGAATCACATACGACGAAGGAGTCGAGACGTAGTGCTCCGTGGTGATCAGTCCTGACTGGTCATCGACTCCCAGATCACGCGCGCCTTCCTGAGGACTCGACACAACTTTGAGCAACTCGCCCGAGCCTTCGAAGTCCACCAGATAACCGTAGGTGATTCGTCGGAGGGAATCAGCTGCCACTGAATTCTCACCCGAGCCGAAGACTGACCAAACTGAAGGATCTTCCGAACCAAGCCTCCAGAGTGCATAACCGGCGCAATTGAACTTGCTGCCCGCCTTGATTTGGTTATAGGCGGTCACACCATCGAGAAACCAAACATCGTGAGTTGAATTGTCGTCTTCGGTAAATTCGAAGTGAGGATTTTTGGAAGCATCATCGAAGGTGATATCAGCCTCCGAGTCGCGCGCCGAGATCAAGGCCTCCTGAACTGTTAGTTCGCGAGCTTCGCTCTCCCCGGAAATCCATTCGTATCCATAACTGCCGAAGGCCACGATTGTTTTCTGTGGATCCAGCTGAGCCATCCGATCTGCCAGCAAGCCTTCATACCAACTCTGACCCGCAACCGCACCTGGATCGCTACCTGCCCAGTGCTGGTCGTACGCCATCAGGATCAAGTAATCGGTAGCGAAGGCAAAAGCTTTGTAGTCCCAATCAGCATCATCAAAGGGAACTGCTTCCGCAACAGTGAGTCCCTGAGCACCAAATACTGCGTGAAGTTCCTGCATGAAGGTCAACAAGTTCGGGCGTGTCGCCGGTGCCGGCTCCTCAAAGTCGATGCAGATTCCGCCAAACTTGTTCTCAGTAACGAAACCGAGCAGGGTATTGATCAGACGTTGGCGAGCCGGTTCGTCCGCGACGGAGCGAGCGAGCAACTCGGAATTCCATTTTTCATTAACCAGGTTCTGGACCATCGGCAGGATGCGTACCTGCGGTCGCGTCAGCCTAATGAGGTTAAGGGCCGGCGCGTCGATTTGTGTTGCCAGGGGGTTCGACTGATCAGGACTGTCCTGAAGGTGCGCCCATTCGGTAATCACCCAATCAAGGTGATCTAGATTTCGCTTCAACGAGGCGTAACTTGATTCATCCCAGTTCACATAGAAACCAATTGCCAGAGGTTTGTTGGCAGGCGTACGGGGAAGCGGAACGTGTTGCGGCGCGGGTATTAGAACGGTTTGCGCAGCTCTCGTCGCCGGTAAGACATGTTTTGCTTTCGCCAGCTCGCGTTGCAGAACAGCGGCTGCGTGTTTTGCCCTTTGCGCGCCGGGATTGCCGGGCGAGATGAGTGGTTTCGGTTTGATATCTACGGCGTGAGGCAGGCCGGCGAGAGGTCGCAGATTCAGGTGCGGCAGAAGTGGATTGACAAGAACGCTAGCGACAAAGATGCCGGCAAGCCCTGTTATCGCCACGGCAAGTGCCAGGCTTAGACGACGGGTCCTTCGCCAGCGTCGTCCGCCAGGGTCAAAAAAGATTGGAGCGTCAGAACCAGGCAATTATTCCCCAGCCATTCAAGAGGAGTTACGGAGTTGAGATGTTGTGGTCAGCAAGTTAGATGGCCGTAGCCGCGGAGGGTGAGCACCTGACTTTAGCGAGGCGGATATTTGGCAGCAAATAAGAAGAAGCCGCCCACGCCTGGACGCGAGCGGCTTCCGGTGAACTGTTGGGATTGGCCTGTGGACTAACCGTGTGCTGACATCCCTGAGGAGGAGCACCAAGCAGTAAGACGACTGAACCGTAATCCTAACAATCTCGATTCAGAGGTCAGGCCGCAGCCACCTCACTGTGATAAGAACTCATAAATTATTTGATCACCTCCTTTTCAGTGTTGCGTAAATAATAAATGAGCGTTGGAGCGTGCGTCAATCGGTTTTTTCCTCAGCCGGAGTGCGCCGGAGGGGTAAGTCGAAATTTTTCAAGTCCCCACGCCAGCAGTGCCCCCGAATCGTCGGCCGATTGCCTCCCCGATTCTCACTCGCGACTAAATGCAAGCCGGCCACCGATATACAC
>JBAPXA010000416.1:0-20385 GCA_049283975.1 Pyrinomonadaceae bacterium
GAGCCCGGAGTGGGAAAGACCGCCATCGTAGAAGGCCTGGCCCAACGAATCGTGCGCGGCGAGGTGCCTTCATTCCTCGAACATAAACGCATTCTTTCTCTCGACCTGTCGCTGATTGTTGCCGGCACGAAATACCGCGGTCAGTTTGAAGAGCGGTTGAAACAGATCATGCGTGAGCTGATCGAAAACCCGCAGTACATCGTCTTCATTGATGAGCTGCACACGCTCGTCGGCGCGGGCTCCGCAGAAGGCTCGCTGGATGCTGCCAATATCTTGAAGCCGGCTTTGTCTCGCGGCGAGATTCAGTGTATTGGCGCCACAACGCCGGGCGAGTTTCGCAAGTCGATCGAAAAAGATCGCTCACTCGAACGCCGTTTTCAGGCCGTGAAAGTGCCGCCGCCGTCGGAAGCGGAAGCAGTCGAGATTCTTAACGGCGTACGCGAACGCTACGAGAGTTTTCACCAGGTTCGTTACACGGATGAATCCCTGCAAGCGGCTGTCACCCAATCGCATCGCTATATTCCCGACCGCTTTTTACCGGACAAGGCTATCGACGTGATTGATGAAGCCGGCGCGCGCGTAAAGCTTCGCGTTCGCCGCGAACAGGGCAATCTTGCTGACTGGAATCAGCTCAACGAATGGTCTCGCTCTTATGATGAGAATCAGACCGTGCGCGAAAACAGTGAAGACGCATTGGTCTCAGCCGAAGTCACGCGCGACGACGTCGAGGAAGTAATCGCCCGCTGGACTGGCATTCCCGTTACCTCTTTGAAGGAAGAAGAGACCCGCAAACTTCTCCGCATTGAAAGTGAACTGCACACACGCGTCGTGTCGCAACGTCCGGCGATCTCCGCGCTTGCTCGAGCGATTCGCCGCTCCCGGGCCGGGTTGAAGAATCCGATGCGGCCGGTAGGCTCATTCCTGTTTCTTGGTCCCACCGGTGTCGGCAAAACAGAAGTGGCACGTTCGCTCGCACATTTCCTGTTCGGCAGTGAGCGCTCGATGATTCGTTTCGACATGTCTGAGTTCATGGAAAAACACTCAGTGTCGAAACTGATTGGTTCGCCGCCCGGATACGTCGGTCACGAAGAAGGAGGGCAGCTAACTGAACGCATCAAGCGCGCGCCCTATTCAGTTCTGCTTTTCGACGAAATCGAAAAAGCGCATCCGGACATCTTCAACATCCTGTTACAGGTCTTTGAAGACGGACTGCTTACCGACGCGCTCGGCAACGCCATCGACTTCAAGAACGCCATCATCATCATGACGTCGAATATTGGAGCTCGCTTTATTCAAAAGAAGGGCACCATGGGATTCCAGGGCACTGCTGAAGCTTCGCGCGATAAGCTGGAAGAAATGGTTATGTCCCAAGTGCGGCAGACCTTCAATCCGGAATTCATCAATCGCCTCGATGAAATCATCATCTTCGACCAATTGCTGGATGAAGAGCTCCTTGAAGTAGTTCAGCTCCAGATAGAACAGATGAATCGCACAATGCTCTCCCACGGCCTGGAAGTTAGGCTGACGGACGAAGCGAAGCGTTGGATTGTCGATAAGACCTGCGCCGACCGCTCGTATGGTGCCCGGCCTCTACGGCGTGCCCTACAGAAATATGTGGAAGATCCCCTTTCCGAGGCGATGATTCAGGGTCAATTGGGTCGCGCCGGCCTGATTGAGGTTTCCCTCGAGGGTGATGAACTAACTCATCGACCGGTGGACGTCGAGACAGCAGACGACGACGTTCTAGCAATCCACTAGATCCCCCTACAGCAAGGCAGAAGCAAGGGTAAGAGTCTGGGGCTGAATAATTTCCCCTGCTTTTGCCTTTCTTTTTGCCTTTTTACTTTTTTCGCGTTGGTTCGGTATAATGCGCGACTTTGCTGGACAAGTATTATTCGGAGTGGCAACGTGTCGCTGACGCTTCTGAATCAAACAGTTCCACTAAGTCTCCAAGACTTGTCCGGCAGGTAGCGTTCGATAGTTTAGCCTTTATTTTTTCTCGTAAAGCTTAATTTTATCTAAGTCATACGACTCCCCGAAGTATCTGAGGTCCGGTAAGAACCGCTGAGGGAATTGGCTTCCATGCACTCATTTCGCGCGGCCCTGCTCATCTTGCTGAGCGCATTTTTCTCCTTTGCAACCATCTTCCTTGCGCCCAAGTCGCAAGCGCAACAAACCCAACGCCTCGTTGAATCAGTTGATATCACCGGAAATCGTCGTCTGCGGAAAGACGACGTGCTCTATTACGTGCAAACCCGTCCCGGAGACCCCTTTAACGAGGCTCAGGTACAGCGTGATCTGCAGGCAATTCTTGCCCTCGGCTTCTTCGACAAGACCTCAACCCGGGTTCTCACCGAAGAAGGTGCGCGCGGTGGCGTCAACGTAATTTTTGAAGTTAGGGAACTGCCGATTATTCGCGATTTGCAGTTTGAGGGTCTGAAAAGCGTACCCGAATCGGACGTGCTCAAGGCCTTTCGCGAACGACGAGTCGGCGTGTCCAAGGAAAGCATTTATGACCCCGTCAAAGTTCGAAATGCAATACGAGTCTTAAAAGAACTGCTCGCTGAGCACGGACATCCAAACGCAATTATCGAGGAACGTAGGGACGAGGTTTCCGCCACCTCAACTGCCGTCACCTTCGCGATCGATGAAGGCGACCGCGTGCGCGTCGTTGAGATTCAATTTGAAGGTAACACCGTCTTCAGCGACAAGAGCCTGCGCAACTCGATGAAGTATGTGAAAGAGGCTGGCTTGATCACACGCTTTAAAGGGCAGGACATCCTGCACCGCGAAAAGCTGGAAGTCGATTTGCGCAACGTAGACAACTACATGCGGTCGAAGGGTTACCTCCAAGCGCGTCACGGCGAACCGCGGGTTGAGAGCGTCGGGCCTCGGCGCACGGGCTTTCCGATTTTGCCACTGCCATTCCTTTCGTCAGTCGACGAGGGATTGCGGGTGACAGTCCCAATCGTTGAAGGAAAGATCTATCGCATTGGCGAAATGAAGATCGAAGGGAATTCGATCTTCTCCGAAGAGCAGATTCGCAGCGTTATCGGCTTAAACAAAGGCGACATGGCCAACGCCGAAAAAATCTCGAAAGGTTTGTTCGAGAATCTAAAGAAGATTTACGGATCACAGGGCTTCATCGAATACACCGCGGAGCCGGTGCCTACCTTCAAAGAGAACCCGCAGAATGCCAACGAGGGCATCGTCGATTTCACAATCACGATTGAGGAAGGCAAGCAGTTTATGCTGCGGCGTTTGGAGTTTTCTGGCAATACCTTCACGCGCGACAGTGTGCTGCGACGTGAGGTGCTGATCAATGAGGGCGATATTTATAACCAGGGCTACTGGGAATACTCAGTTATCAAACTTAACCAGTCAGGCTATTTCGAACCCATCGACAAAGATAAGGATGCGGACTTCCGCACCAGCGAAGAAGAAGCGACCGTTGATATCAATCTCAAGGTGACAGAGCGCGGGCGCCAACAGATCTCATTCAACGGCGGTCTCTCCGGCATCGGCGGTTCATTCTTCGGCCTGGAATACTCGACAAACAACCTTCTCGGCCGCGGCGAGATTCTCTCCATTAATCTGGCGGCAGGAAACCGTCAGCGTTCGTTTCAGTTCTCGTTTACTGAGCCATACATTAGAAACCGGCCCATTACGGCTGGTTTTTCCGTATTTGCATTCAGTCAGAAGTTTTTTGGTGAGGGAACTTTTCTTTCGCAGAACCTGTCGGCGCAGCAGGGAGCATCAGGCTCGGCGCTCGATTTTCTAACGACCAGCGATGAGAATCTGTTTACGCGCAACTCCTACGGTGGCTCTATCTTCGCGAGCGCGCCGCTTTCGGAGTTCTACCGCAAACGCCGCTTCACTCAGTTCTCTCGGATTGGCGCCTCGTATCAGTTCTCCACTTCCAGCGTTACCGATCCGAAGGTCAATCTCGAAGACAATCCAGAACAATTCATCCCGGTGGTGTACGAGCAGGCGAACATCATTACGAGTCGCGGCACGGTGACTTTTTCCTACGACACCCGCAACGCGAGCGTCGATCCCACTACTGGTCGGGAGCTCTCGATTGGCGTCGCTCTGGCAGGTCTGGGCGGCGATGTTCGTACTTACCAACCAACGGTTTCTTACACGCAGTTTTTCCCGGTGCGCCGGAAGAAGTCGGAACGGCCGGAAGTTTTTGGTTTCCGCATTCTCGCCGGCACGGTTGGTAGTTTTGCGATTTCGAATAAAGTGAGAAATTCGCAGTCGCTGGCATTCGTCGATGGCGTTCCGATTTTTGAACGGTTCTTCCTGGGTGACGAATTCACGATTCGTGGTTATAACGTTCGCTCGATCAGCCCCATCGCGCCACTCGATACCTTTATTACGTCGCAAAATGTGAAGATCGCGCAAAACGCCTTCGGCGAAGCGATTCCGATACCGAATGTGCCCAGCTCTCTAAGTGTAGTTGGAACCTTCACGGGGATCGGTGGAAATAACACGGCGCAGTTGCCGCGTTCCTTCACTCCGGTCGGCGGCGACACACAATTGCTCGGCAACTTCGAATATCGCATTCCCCTAATCGGAAACACCGTGGGTCTTGCAGCTTTCGCTGACGTGGGTTCGTCGTTTAATTTGCGGACCAAGTCTGATCAGGTTTTCTCAAGTAATTTCTTATCGGATGACCCGTTTCTGCAAACCGTAGGGTTCATTCCCTGCGCGCGGCGGACCGCCGGCTTTGCGCCTACCAGCCTGTCAACGCTCGCCGCCTGCAATGCCAACACGCAATTGGCACTGACCGGAACTCTCGGGCTGGTAATGAGAGACAACCGCCTCGTCACGACGGAGGAGCTCGACAATGCACGAAATATCGGACCCTTTAACCCGTTGACGGGTCTTCCGTTTGGCTTCCAGGAGGTTTTCCTGCGTGGCGACACTCAGACGAATACCGCAGTCAGGCTGTCGCAGAGTCTTTTTGACAAGATAGGCGACTTCCGAACCAGCTTGGGTATGGAGGTTCGCGTCCAGGTGCCGGTCCTAAACGTGCCTTTTCGCTTAATCTTTGCGTATAATCCCAGCGCCCGGCCAAACCAGGTCATCCAGGGCTTTCCTTTCGGTTTCAATGAGAAGAAGAAAGTCATTCGTTTCAGCGTAGGGCGCACTTTTTAGTTAATTTGAGGCCAACCATGGCGGTCGTCACAACAACTAAGACAGTTGAACCGACCGCCTTTTCAATGTAAGGAGCATTACAACAAAGTTATGAAAACCGATCGTCTAATTGTGGCCTTTGCGTTCATTGTGGCGCTTGGCATTTCCCCCGTCCTGGCGCAACGACCCGCAGCGAGCGGGCCAGCAGCAGCGCCCCAAACCGCAGCGAATGTGCCCGACAGCAAGATTGCGGTCATCTATTCGGACGCATTTCTTGATGACAAGACCGGCATTGCGAGATTCACGACTCTGCTAAACACCCTGAACCGTGAATTTCAACCGCGCCAGACCGAGCTGCAGCAGCTTCAACAGAAGGCCACGACCCTCAGCGACGAGATTGAGAAAACCAAGTCTGTGGCTGATCCGAAAACGATTTCGGCAAAGATCGATCAGCTCGAGGGCTACAAAGTTGAGTTGAAGCGCAAGAGTGAAGATGCTCAACAGGCGTATGACAAACGCCGCAAAGAGATCTTTACACCCCTCCAGGACTCGATCGGCAAGGCCCTCGAAGCATTTGCCAAACAGCGCGGCATCACCGTGCTAATTGATGGCAGCCAGGTTCCAGTCGTTTATGCTGCCGACAGCATCGACGTCACGCGCGCTTTCATCAACGACTTCAACGGCAAGAATCCGGCAACGGCATCCGTGACGCCCCCGCAATAGGTTCGTCCTCGATTGCGACGCCAGGTGCGTTCAGACGTGGAGATGCGGTAACTGTTCCGCGTCTCCACGTTTTTGTTTACGCTGACACTTCCAGCTATATTGCTCGCTATGGAAACCGTCCTCGATTCGCTTGAGATTCAAAAGCTCCTGCCGCACCGTTATCCGTTTCTGCTTGTCGATCGGATCATTGAACTGGTACCGCGCGAAAGAATCGTAGGAATTAAGCAGGTGAGTATCAACGAGCCTTTCTTTCAGGGACATTTTCCAGGTGCGCCGGTAATGCCCGGAGTGCTGGTAGTCGAAGCGCTGGCGCAGGTTGGCGCCGTCCTCGCATTACGTGAGATCGAAAATCGTGACGAGAAGTTAGTGCTATTTACCGGGATCAAAGAAGCGCGCTTTCGCCGCCCTGTCGTTCCCGGTGACACGCTGATTCTTGAGGTCACGGCGATGCGCATAGGCTCGCGCGTGCAGCGCATGCGAGGCGAGGCGAAAGTTGAGGGACAGCTCGCCGCTGATGCTGAAATCATGAGTATCGTGGCGGATCGCGATGCGACACGATAGCGATAGGGAAAGGGGAAGAGGGGAAAAGGGGAACGGGGAAACGCGAGGGTACCGAGACAACTTTTTGCGATGAACCGCACAAAATTTCAAACCTTGACCCGTTCTCGTCTTTCCCTGTTTCCCTATTTCCCCGTTCCCCTATTCCCCTTTTCCCCTCTTCCCGTGTGACCCATATGTCAACAGCTGCGCATCCGGCAAACATTCATCCTTCGGCGGTTGTTAGCCCACGAGCCCGCATTGGCGAGAACTGCCAGATCGGACCTTATTCAATAATTGGCGACGAGGTGGAGTTAGGAGATGGTGTTCGTCTTGAATCCCACTGTGTGGTTGACGGCAAGACCTCCATCGGCGCCGGTTCGCATATCTTCCCTTTCGTCTCAATTGGACTGGCGCCTCAGGATCTGAAGTACGCAGGCGAGCCCTCGGAAACAAGGATTGGTTGTCGCAACCAGATTCGTGAATTCGTCACAATTCATCGCGGTACGGCGAACGGCGGTTTGCTCACGCAGGTTGGTGACGACTGCTTGATTATGGCGCAGGCGCACATCGCCCACGACTGTGTGATCGGCAACGATGTGATCATGGCAAATGCGGCCACTCTCGCGGGACACGTCGTGATCGAAGATCGGGCCAATATCGGTGCCTATTCAGGCGTTCATCAATTCTGTCGCGTGGGACGCGAGGCTTACATTGGCGGGTATTCCGTGGTGGTCAAAGACGCTTTGCCGTTTGCGCTAACGGTTGGCAATCATGCGCGCTGTTACGGCCTCAATACGACCGGAATGAAACGGCGCGGCTATTCGCGCGAAGCGATTAAAGCCCTGCATCATGCTTTTCACCTGCTGCTCTCGGCCAAGCTCAACACCAGTCAGGCAATTGCCCGGATTCGCCAGGAGCTGACCGGCTCTCCCGAGGTAGATGCTTTAGTTCAGTTCATCGAAAGCTCCCAGCGCGGGGTGATTAAGTAGGACCCGGTCTTCGAAATCCGATGCCCAATCCAGGACCACCATTTCCCGGAGAAAGGGGAAAGGGGGAAATGGGTAACTGGGAAAATGGCTTGTTGCTTTACCTCGTCTCTTTCCCTGTTGTTTCTTTTCCCCTTCGTCCCCCGTGTTTCCCATGCGCTACGGTTTAATCGCAGGAAACGGTAAGTTTCCTCTCCTGGTTGCTGAAGGGGCCCGGCGCGCGGGCGACAGCTTATGTGTGGCGGCGATTCACGAAGAAACCGATCCCATCATTGAACGTCTTGCGGATCGCGTCGAATGGGTTGGTATTGGCCAACTGGGGAAAATGATTCGCTTCTTCAAGGAAGAAGGTGTGGAGCAAGCGATCATGGCGGGGCAAGTCCGGCACGTACAGATTTTTAGTCGCGCGGTGCCGGATGCGCGCATGTTGAAGCTCCTTTGGAAACTGCCGCGACGCAATACTGACTCTTTGATTGGCGCGATTGCCGATGAATTACAGAGCGAGGGCATCAAGCTGATCGACTCCACTCACTTTCTGCAAGACCAACTAGCGCAACTCGGCACGCTCACCACCCGGCAACCCGATGAGCGAGAACAAGGCGACATCGACTACGGGCTGGCAATAGCGCGCGAGATAGCGCGCCTGGATCTGGGGCAAACTATTGTGGTGCGCAGCAAAGCGTGCGTGGCCATCGAAGCAATGGAAGGAACGGACGCGACAATTCGCCGGGCGGGAAGCTTAACGCGGACAGGCCCGGAGGTGCCGGCGCATCTCGAGAGTGATGAAAGCAGACCAGAAGCACCCGGTGGCATTGTACGCGGGTTGGCTGGGTTGCTGCGCGGCAAGCGCCCAAACCTGGCAGGTGGCCGGCTGACGGTGGTCAAGTTAGCCAAACCCGATCAGGACATGCGTTTTGATGTGCCGGTCACGGGCCTGCCCACAATCGAAGCGATGATCGAGGCCGGCGCCACTTGTCTCTGCGTCTCCGCCGGCAAAACCTTGATGTTCGATCGTGACGAGATGCTGGCGCTGGCGAACCGGAATGGAATCGCGATTGTCGCCGTTTAGTCTCTTCAAGTTTCAGGTTTCAAGTTTCAGGTTTCAGGTTTCATGTTTCAGGTTTCATGTTTGAACGTCGACTAGCCTTCAAACCTGAGACTTGAGTCTTGAGACCTGAGTCTTGAGACCATTTTCTGCCGCCATGCCCACTTACAACAAAACCGATCGCACCACTCTTAAAAGACTTCCAGCCCGTGGCTTCTATGACCGCGATCTGGTTCACAAGATTCTCGACGAAGGCTTTATTTGTCACATTGGCTTTGTTGCTGACGGCAAGCCGGTCGTGATTCCGACGGGCTATGGGCGCATCGGTGACAAGCTCTATATCCACGGCTCACAGGCAAGTCGCATGTTGCGCACTCTGAAAGCAGGCGTTGCCGCGTGCGTAACCGTGACTCTTGTCGACGGGCTGGTGCTGGCGCGCTCCGCTTTTCATCATTCGATCAACTATCGTTCGGTTGTCATCTTTGGTAACGCGACCCTGGTTGAGGATCCCGAGGAAAAGAGCGCTGCCCTCCTGGCTTTTTCCGAGCATGTGATTCGGGGACGCTGGCAGGAGGTGCGCGAGCCAACAGAGCAGGAATTGAAGGCGACTACCGTGCTCGTGCTGCCGCTGGAGGAAGTCTCTGCGAAAGTACGAACCGGGCCACCAATCGACGATGAAGAGGATTACGACTTGCCCGTCTGGGCTGGTGTGGTTCCGCTGCGCATGGTGGCCGAGGAGCCGATTCCGGATCCTCAACTATCGCCCGAAATTGTGCCACCGGAGTATGCCTTAAATTACAAACGTCCTGGATAAGCTAAGAGAATAATTTTCCATATATCATTTCTCATTTTCCATTGACTTTGATAATTGAGTAGTTCCCCCGGAGCCCTGCCTGTTGATTCTTCGTGTTATTGGTGTGAGTTCGTGGTTTGCTCTTGAACGGTCGGCAAAGAGGAACCACGAAATAACACGAACTGCCACGAAGTGTGATGAGACGACTCGGTCTTAAACCCAAATGAAAAATGAGGTATGGAAAACTGTCTTATCTTCTCGCGCTTGCACTAAAGCCCAAGGTTAGTTCCCCGGCAGGGTAACACCCGCAGTCTGCGTCGCTTTCGGATCATAAGGCGTGGCCAGAAACTTCTTCGCCGTTGCTTGCGCATTGTCGTAAGTAATGCCCGACTGCACCGCCTTGTTGTATTCGCTCACTGCACGACTACGCTCGCCCTGGGCATCGTAAGCATTACCACGCTTGATACGCGCCCAGACTTCAATCCACGACGGTTTCAGGGTTCCATTCAGCGCCGCGTCGAAATTATCCAGTGCCTGGCCCCAGTTGCGCTGCTCGAGAAAAAGCAGACCAAGGTTGTAGTACACCCACGAATTCGAGCGGTCTAACTTCAGTGCTGCTTCAAACTGTTGTTGCGCCTCCGCGTAGAGTCCTTCCTTCATCTGTTCGATGCCGCGTCGCGCGATAATTGAAACGCGCAGCTCGTCGGACATGCGCAGGATGCGGTAATTGGGATCGACAACAACTTCCAAGGGCTGGCCGTTCGACTCGAAGTCGAAATCCTCACTACGCTCCTCAATTGTCGTGGTGGTTGTCTGGCTATCCCCCTCAGAACGCAGCATCAGTTGCACCGGCATGCGCAGCGTTTGCAACGTGTGCTTGACAGTTCCGCGCGTGCGAAACTTGCCAGCCCTTGTGCGAATAATCTGATAGTCGACAGTAAACTCCGGAACGCCGGTGCCTTCCACCCACTGCGCAAAGAAGTAGCGCATGTTGCTGCCGTTGACCTGCGTGGTCAGTTTTTCAAAGTCGTCAATCGAAGCGCTCTTGCCCCGGAACGTCTCCAGGAAGTTGCGCAAGAGTTGATCGAACTTTTCCTTGCCGATCGTTTCGCGCAACATGCGAAAAACCATCGAGCCTTTGTGAAATATGATCGACTGGTACGCCGCCGATTGATCGTCAAGCGCCCCCGGCGCCCGCGCAATCGAAGCGGTTTGTTCAAAGGTAAGTGCCCGCTCCTGTTGCTCTCGCTGTGCGGCATCGAGCGCTCCGCCTGTCAAAGTGGATTCACGGAAGGCAAAAGCGCTCCATTCCGCAAGACCCTGCGAGATCCAGGCATCGTCGAAAGACTTCAGCCCCACGGTCTGTCCCCACCACTGGTAAGCAATTTCTCGTTCCAGTTTTTCTTCGGGAATCGGCCGCGTGCTATCAAACATTCGCGCAGCAAGGAAGATCATGCCGGTTCCGGAATAGGTGTCGAGCGTATCGTCGTCGACTTGAGCAATGACCAGACGATTGCCAAAGAGCGGTGTGGCGTATTGCTTGGTGTAAAACTCGAGCACATGACCCATCAGCTCGGCATAACTATTAATGCGATTCTCGCTGCCGGGTTTCGCAAAAAAGAGAATGTCGTAATTGCCGAAGTGCAGTGTCTTGCTGATGTATTGTCCGGCGACAAAGTTTCCAATCAGCTCCGGCCGCTTTTGCACAAAGCGGTAGCGGGTTGTGCCGTCTTTGGCTGACGGAACTCCGACAACTGGATCGTCGCTGGTGCCGGCCACCTGAGTCCCGGTCGGAACCACTAAAGTGATGTCAGCGGTGGCGCGATCCACTGCATAGTCGTGGAAAGGAAACCAACGCGAGGCATACATTAGATAGGAGCCTTCGTTTCCCACGTAAGCCAAACGCCTCGTCGCGAGTGGGCCACCCTCAGGCGACATTAAAGCGCCGCTCCAGCGAAATCTGAGAGTCAACGGCTGATTCGCCGGCATGACTTGACCAAGATCTACTCTGACATTCGGACCAAGGGCCCCGACACCTACGGCATCCTGAACCACACCAGTGAGCGGCTTGCCGCCGGTTTCAACGCTTTCAACTTTGAGCGAGCCGTTAAGTTCAAACACGAGCGAACGCGTGGGTTCGAGGGGCAGAATAGTGACATCGGCACCGGCGCGGAGAAGATGTTGCTCGGGAACTAACTGCGCTTCGATGCGATAGTTAGTAATGTCGTAGCGGGTTCCGGCGGGCGCCGCGGCGGGTTGCTGCGCGTACGCGGAAATCCCTAAGGCCGACAAGGTCAGCGTGACGGATACTGTGGCAAGGAACCGGGAGAAGAGCCGGGAAACTTTGAAGCTTGTTTTGGTCATTGATTTTCCTGCTAATAATCGAGAAAACACTGGCGATTGTACAGTCCGCGGAGTCTCTATCCGAGTAGCGCCGGTTCGCCTGATTCCGTAAACACGCGCTCGAAGCCCCGGAAAGGATGCGGGCTAAAACCGCCCTCTATAGCAGTCGGGCTGTGTATGCAGTCGGGCTTTTGATGTAGTCGGAGGCGCAGGCGGTTGGCCGGGAAGCTCCCATGAATTGTCGATTGCCAATTGCCGATTGCCGTTGCCAATTGAGAAGAGAAATCCCAGACCCCTTGATTTACTGAAAGGAACGCCCGATCACTGCGATTTTCCGAACACCGAGATTGGCAATTGGCAATTGGCAATCCACCAACTTGACACTAATCTTGGCAGCGACTTAAAGTCGGTTCACGCTCGCAGCGAGAATCGTTTCGCGACCGCGCGCAGGCGCGTTGCAAACTCAAAACTACAATCTGTCTCCCCTGACTCACGAAACAGCTCCGCAAGACGGATTCGAGTTGTGTCCCTCGAGATCGCGTTGCTATGTAACTTACATTAGAGTCGTTCACCATCATGCTTCATTACCTTGGAAGGAGTTAGCTATATGAGACGTGCCTCTTCATCTTTTGCGTCGCTGCTCGTAGTGCTGCTTGCAGTCATTGCCGTACAAGCCCAGGCACCACGCAAAGTTAAAGTTGATTTCAAAGAGACTACTTTAAAAAATGGCCTGCGCGTTATCACGGTTGAAGATCACAGCGCTCCGGTAGTTTCTATTTCCGTAAACTACAACGTCGGATCGCGAGACGAACGAAAGGGGCGCACCGGGTTTGCCCATCTCTTCGAGCACATGATGTTTCAAGGCTCGGAGAATATCGGCAAGTCTGAGCAGATGGTCTTAGTGTTCAATAATGGTGGGGTGCTGAACGGCACCACTAACGAAGACCGCACGGTTTACTTCAACGCGTTGCCCGCCAATCAACTTGAGCTCGCGTTGTTTCTCGAAGCGGATCGCATGCGGAGCCTGGCGATTACTAAAGAAAATCTCGATAACCAACGGAATGCAGTGCAGGAGGAGCGGCGACTTGGTCTCGATAATCAACCGTATGGCAGAAGCGGTGAAATTCAACAGGAATTGCTCTACGACAACTTTGCCTACAAGCACTCAGTTATTGGTTCGATGGAAGATCTTTCAGCGGCTAACGTAGACGACGTTGCCGAGTTTTTTAAGATCTACTATGCGCCGAACAATGCCGTGCTCGCTCTGGTCGGTAATTTTGATACCAAGGACGCGCTCGCGCGAATTGCCAAGCACTTCGACAGCATTCCGCGCCAGCCGAATCCGCCCGCTGTTGACATGACTGAGCCGGAACAGAAGGCCGAACGCCGGCAAACCGTGGACGATGTCTTAGCCCGCGTGCCGCGCGTCGATCTGGCGTTCAAAGCTGTCGCCGGAAACACTGCAGACTTCTATGCGTTGCAGGTGTTGTCCGCAGCGTTACAGGGCGGCCAGAGTTCGCGCTTGTATCAGAAGCTGGTGAAAGAGAAGGAGCTGACCACCGGCGTCGGCGGTTTCATGGATGAAAAGCGCGGCCTCGGCGCGCTTTACATTGGCGCAAACTTGCGGCCTGGCGCGAAGACGGAGGCTGTGGAAGCTGCCGTCTACGAAGAGATCGAGCGTTTAAAGAAGGAGCCGATTGCTGACTGGGAGTTGCAGAAAGCAAAGAACAGTACGCGCCGGGCTTTCATTAATAACCTGCAAAGCTCGCTCTCGCGAGCCATTAATCTGACGCAGTACGCGATCTATTACAACGACCCCGGCTTGATCAATGTGCGGCTCGACAAAGTGGCGGCCGTTACGAAAGATGACGTGCAGCGCGTCGCTAATAAGTATTTGCGCGACACTAATCGCACCGTCGTGATCACAATGCCGAAGGCCCGCGGCGCGGCCCCAACGGGACAGTAAAGGAGTTTAGAAATGAAGTTACGCAAATTGAACCAATACGCACTCGCGGTTTCCGCGCTCATTGTTGCCATCGGCTCTGCCCTGTACGCGCCCGCGACCCGCGCGCAAGCAGGTGGAGCTGCTCCGCCGTCAACGAAGGGCGCCGTCGTAAAGGGCCGCGCGCCAGTCAACAAAGATGTTCTTCGGGTGAAGTTGCCTAAGGCGGAGGAAGCTACCCTGCCGAACGGCTTGCGCGTAGTGCTCTTGCGCGACAGCAAGGTACCAACCTTCGCCGCCCAGATGGTGATCCTCAGCGGTGGCCTGGCTGACAAATCGGATTATCGCGGTCTGGCTTCTTTCACCGCCTCTCTTTTGCGTGAAGGAACCACGAAGCGGAGCAGTAAGGACATTGCCGAACAAGTGGATTCGCTCGGCGCAACGTTAAATTCCAATTCGGGCTTCTCGAGTATGACGAGCACAGTTTCTGCTTCTGGTCTTGTCGAGAATCTCGATCAGACGTTCGATCTGTTTGCGGATGTGATTCGCAACCCATCGTTCCCCGCGGATGAGGTTGAGAAATACAAGACACGCTCGCTGGCGCAATTGCAGTTTCAGAGATCCAATCCACAGTTTCTAGCGCAGGAACGATTCAGCCGCGCAATCTACGGCGATCATCCCGCCGCGATTGTGGCGGCGCCGGTAGAGTCGCTTAAAAAACTTACATCGAAGGATCTTGCGGCTTTTCAGTCGACTTACTACCGGCCGAATAATGCAATTCTCGCGATTGTTGGCGATGTTACTTTGAAAGAATTGCTGCCGAAGATTGAAAAGGCTTTCGGGGACTGGCAAAAGGCGGATGTTCCCGCTACCGCAATTCCGGCAGCGCCGGCACAAGCCGCCTCAAGGATCCTGCTAATCGATCGTCCCGGCTCGGTACAGACCGTGCTGCAACTCGGCACGCTCGGAATCGAACGTAACAGTCCCGACTACTTTTCTCTTTTGCTTGCCGACAAGATTCTCGGGGGCGGTCCGGCAGCGCGTTTGTTTCTCAATCTTCGTGAAGACAAGGGCTACACCTATGGTGCCTACAGCAACTTTGGTGGCTCGCGGTTCCGCGGTACCTGGGTCTCCGCCTCTGAAGTGCGAACCGACGTTACCGAGGGCGCAATGAAGGAATTCATGTTTGAGCTGAAGCGGCTGCGCGACGACAAGGTGAACGTGGAGGAGCTCGACAACGCCAAGCGCGCGATTGTCGGCAGCTTTGCGCTTTCCCTTGAGCAGCCGCAGAGTTTGCTGCAAAACATCATCACGCAGAAGCTGTACGACCTGCCCGCGGATTACTGGGATACCTATCCGCAGAAGGTTTCGGCCATCACTGTCGACGACATTCAAAAGGTAGCGCAGAAGTACATCGATCTCGATCACATTCAGATCGTGGCCGTCGGCGATGCCTCCAAAGCAAGGGACGTGCTGGCGAAGTATGGGAAGGTTGAGGTTTACGATGCTGACGGCAAGGTGGTGACGTCGTCAGAAGTAAAGACGAACTAGCACGGAAATCGTGAATCGGGAATCGTGAATCGTGAATAATTAGCCACAGATTTCCGCGGATAACACAGATCAGAAAGAAATTATGGTGGCTCCTTCCAGTATCCGTGTTATCTGAGGAAATCTGTGGCTAGTTTACGATTCACGATTTACGAATCAAGGCTTCGCCGGTTCCGGCGTACCTACAAAATCTACCGCCTTCTGATCCTCAGTAATTCCGGTTAAGACCTTATCTATCGGCGCAAACGTAAAACCCTCTTTTGAGGGAATGATCCGGTAACCCATTCGTGAAGGAGTCACGATAAACGAGTAGTTCCCCTCTACATCGGTTGTGGAACTCAGCACGGTGCCCCGCGGGCTAATCAGAACCAGGACCACGTTGCCGATTCCCTCCCCAGCGGCATTCTTTATTTTCCCAGTTAGTTTTACGGTCGCCGGAAGTGTTGGCAGCATTTCGCCAACTGGCGAGTCATTTTCCCGACTCCGCGGCTGCTCAGGAGACGGAGCCGTTTTTGGTTCTGGTGTAGCTTCTGGTGTAGCTTCTGGAGTCGCGTCCGGAGTAGCAGCCGGGATTTCCTGACTGGGCGATGGCTCCGCCTTTGCTATCGACTCGGGAGCCGGAGTTGGTGTCGCACTCACTTCCGGTGACGGGGTCGCGAGCGGTGCCGACTCGACCGGCTTGGCTACTTCATTAGGCAACACATTAGACGGCGTGGGCTCAGGTGTCGCCGCAGGTGTAACCGGATTTTCGGTCGGGGACGCCGGCGCCACGTTTATCGCCGTGCTTCCGCTGATCCGTTCCTCAAGGCCCACCAAGGAGCCATTTATCTTGCGGTACAACTCCTCGATCACTCCTCGTCGCACTGGATCGGGATCTCCGGCGTTAAAACTGCGAATGTAATAAGTGAGTGCTTCCTCTTGCTGCCGTTCCTGTTCGAGCGCGGTGCCGAGATGCCAGAGAGCGTCGCGCCACGCCGGCGTCCCTTCAGGCAGAACTGTCACCCCGAGTTTGAAGTGACGTATAGACAAGGCGGTCTTGTCTTGCTTGAACAGAGTCAGTCCCGTCAAATCCTCGATCCGTCCGCGCATGATGTTCGCGAGCACGTTGCGCGACGCTTCCGGAACATCGGGAGTGCCGCCCTGCGCTAGAGCGCGTGCCCTGATGTCGCGCATCTCTTCTGCCTGAGCGGCCACTGTTACACCTGGAACTTCCAACGCCGCATCAACACCCGCCCGCGCAGCTTGGGTAAGTTCCAACGCTGTGTTCAGTGCTACGCCACGACGAAGTAAACGATTCGCTGCGTAAATCTGTCTGAAGGCCAGCATCTGGTCGCTGCCGGAGGCAAACTTTTTTGCTGCTGCTGCCGCCAGGTCCTCGTCCAGCTTTTCTCCTTCGCGTGGTTCGGTCGCTATCATAAAAGCCAGAAGATCTTTCAACATCGCGGCGTCGCCAGGGCGTTCTGCTCCGGTGAACTGAAAAATGCTGGCGCGACGTTCCGGGGCCAGCAGTTCAGTGAAGCTGTCCGCACTCACCGGCACGCGACCGGCCAACTGCGTGGCGATCTTTCCGCGTTCATAGACGAATGAGCGGCGCAGGACTTCCGCACTTTCGTCATACAGTCCAAGCGAAGCAAGAACACTCGCCAGCTCGTAATCAAGAGTCGGAAACTTCCCATACTGCAAGGCAAAGCGGATTGCTCGTTCGGCTTCCAGTGGTCGTTTCTGTCCAATCAGCGCGCGCGCGATTGCGATTTGCGACCACGTGTAACGCGGCTCCAGGCGCACCGCTCGCTCGGCTAACTCCAACGCGCGTTCGGTGTTGTCGTGCGCCGCAAACCAGTAAGCCGCTCCCGCAAGCAGGATCAGATCCTGGGGATCATTAGCCAGCGCCGTGTCGAGCTCTTTCTGTCCTTCCTCAACGCGGCCAAGTTCAAGTAGAGACAGCACCACGCCCGCGCGCGCTGCCCGGTCACCGGGCTCCACCGTGAGTTGTTCACGATAGAGTGCGAGGGCCGCTTCTGCTTTTCCCGAAGCACGATTTAAGTCCGCCAGGCTGCGGCGGGTGGCTTGTTTGGTTTTAGGGTCTAACTCGAGCGCGCGTTTGTACTCGGCCGCCGCTTCATCGAGACGCAAAGCAATGTGTAACCCCAGTCCCAACGCGCGATGAGCGTCAGCCATTTCGGGAGCAAGTTTGACTGCCTCAGCCGCCAGTCTTGCAGCCTGTTCACCCTCCTCTACTCCTAAATAGAAAGACGAGAGCACCAGCAAGCGTTTCGGGTCGGTTCCAAATTTCGTTTCGATCGCCCGCGCGGCATCAAACGCAGCCTCGCGCTCGCCGCGCAGGTAGAGATTGGAAGGGATCTGGGCTACCACACCCGCAAACAACTTGTCCGAAATGTTCGGCGGCGCTTCGCTGATTGTCAGGGACAACTGTTGCAGTCCCGCGGCTCGATCGCCGTCCTTTAATTTTTGATCGCCGAGACTCGCATACGTGCTGACCAGCAACTCGATCGCGCGCGCGCGCGATTTGGATTTCGGGAAGGCCTCCAAAAACTCCTTGAGCTTGGCAGGACGTTCCGCGAGCGGCAACGTCAACACCAGTTCCACCTCTTCCGATTCGTCTGCGTCGTCCTCAGGAGTGTTGACGTACGAAGATGTCTTCGTCTTATCCGGCGTTGCGATCTCTTTCGGTTTGTTAACTCTAAGGGGCCGCGTGCTGAGGGCAAGCTTTTCGTCAACAGCGGGCTTGACTGCAGTCTCAACTGGTTCCGCCGCGGGAGTGGGAGCGGGCACCGGTTCGGTCGTCACGGCGTTGGCAACTTGAGCCTGATCGATATCCTGCGCGGGAAATCCAACTTTCCTGGCTAATGAGCCGATGAAGTGAAGCACCCCGTCATTCAGACCCGAACCAAAATGACCAGAGGCAAGCGGACCGCGCATGATTTGGCTCACTTCGCCAAGAATTCCTTCTGGGAGATCCGCCTGCACTGAGCGACTGAATTGTGTGAAGGCCGTCTTCTCGTTGACCGCAACCACCAGCAACAAACCTTTCTTCCTACTGTTGCGCGCGCCTAAGTTCCATTCCTTAGCGAGATCACGAGAGACATCGAAGATGTCACGAGCGCCGGTCGTTTGGATTGTTGCCACACCAAACTCGATCCCACTCCGCTGCTGTAGATTTGCCAGAATCACTTCGAGCCGCTGCTTCGTACTTTCGTCTACCACGCCTGCAAAATCGTTGACGTAACCTGAGCGTGCCGGCAAACGCGTCTGATCCTGCGCCCGCGAATTCACGCTGAATTGACTCAGACCGATGAAGGCTAGCGCCAGGGCAATAAGCAGCAGCGGCAAAGTGTTTGGTTTACGGGATATCTTCATGCACCAGCTCTCAGGATGACCGCCGTTTGTCGCACAACTTTCAGGATACGGCCAAAGCACTCGGTGAACTTAGCTCAGGGGGGTTACGGGAGACTGATCGCGGGCATGATAACATCCGTCCCGAAAGGTCACGAATGTAAGTAAATGGTGCACGGCAAGTCTCTGATGTGCCGATAGGCTTAAGGCTGCAAAGGGTCTCTGACCCAAACTCCACAAACTAACAGTTTGCGTTGCCAAGTGATGGTGCGCCGGAGCCAGATTAAGTGAGTGAACTCGACGAAGCATGGGCTTTTGCCCTGGCGGAAGCAGAAACGCGAGCCCGCATGGCAGGTCATGTCGATCTTGCCGCCTATCTTTCCCTGCGCAGTGCCAACGACCTCCTGCGCTCCACCGGCATTCAGTGGTTGATGAACACTTGCGAGAGTGTCGCCGCGGAAGCAAATCGCCACGGCGCCGGCATTCAGATCGCGAAAGACGAGAAGCACCGCTTTCGTGATGAAAACGCGACCATGGTTGGGCGTCTCTTAACGCTTAGTTCTGGCGTCAGACAACTCTTTATTGAAGCGGGATGGCCGCGTGTCCCGCGCGACGGCGTGGTGCGCGGTGGCGGACTGGCGCGTGCCAATCTTCGTCATCTCGGCGTCAAGTCTGCAAATGAGTCTTTGCTGCTGGTAACGACCAAGGGAGTGCCGCGCTGGATTTCAATCAATGCTCCTGGCGCAGATAAAGAAATCTACGAATCAGAATTGCGCTCGCACATCGATATTCTATTGGGAGCAGAAAGATCCGGAAGGAAGTGATGTTCAGTTAGGGACGAATGCGGCTCCTTTAGGAAAGCTTCCTGCAAATTGAATGTCCCCGCAGGACCTCACTTAGCCGCTAACCATTTCCGTAACCCCTACACGTTTTCGCACCACACGCCGAGTCCCAGCAGTTCAATTACTGGGAGAAAACTGGGGTTTCTCGATTCCCAGCATTCGTTTTGACCTCTGCCTAATTCCGGGCATGGTGCTTGCCATCACCTCCAGCGGCATAACGCTGGCTGACCCCATCCCCAAAGCAAGCGTTGAAAAGAGGGCCAAACGATTCGCCCCGAGCGACGTGAATCCCGAAACGAAGACTTGGAGGAGATAAGGATTATGACGAACCGAAGGACAATGAGTTTTTCAATTTTGGCGGCCGCTTTCTTAGCGTTATGTCTGCCCATGGTGGCAGCCGCACAGTGGCCCGATTATGGTCGCAACCGCGATCGCAATGACCGCTATGGTCGCTACGATGAGCGCTACGTGCGCGATTCAATTCACCGGCTTGATCGCCTGGCGAAAGACTTTGAGAAACAGGTTGATCGCTCACTTGATCGCAGCCGTCGTGATGGCACGCGCGCTGAAGACCGCATCAATAATGAAGCCCGGCAGTTTCGCAATGCCGTTGGCAATCTCAAATCGCGGTTCGGCAACGGCCGCGACCTGAATCGCAGCCGGAACGAGGCTCAGCGTGTTATGCAGGAAGCGCAGGGACTCAACCGCGTAGTGCGTCTTGATGGCCAACTGTCGAGTATGTGGTCACAGATCCGGCGAGAGCTTGATGTGATCGCTGACGCCTACAATCTGGGTTACAACAACGGTACCTATCGGGACAACCGGAACAACCGTAGTAACAATGACCCGTGGTATCGCCGCCTTCCGATCCCTTACTAACTCCGGTTAACCGTGAGTTCCTTTCAGCCTCGTCCGTTCCCACGTGAGCGGACGAGGCTTTTTCTTTGGGATCATGCAACGACGCCGGTTTCGTTTTGTTGCGCACGACGGCTAGTGCAGAATACCTTCATGCCCGGAACGCTTTATGTCGTCGCCACTCCGATCGGAAATCTTGAAGACCTTACCCACCGCGCCACTCGAATTCTGAAGGAAGTATCGTTGATCGCTTGTGAAGACACGCGTCATAC
>JBAPXA010000417.1:0-8186 GCA_049283975.1 Pyrinomonadaceae bacterium
AAAACGGGAAAGGGAGAAGGGGGAAGAGGGGAAAGGGGAAGAGGGGAGAGGGCCGCCCATCTCAGTTCCCCATCGCCCCTTCCCCTTTTCCCCTTTTCCCCTTTTTCCCTTATCCTAAACGCATGCCCGAACCAAAGCGTGCTTTTTCAATGATGGCGTTGCGCAACCAGGTGCGACCTTCGGGGCGACTCTGGAATCCGAATGCGGATGTTTATCAGAGCAGCGACGGTTGGATTATTAAGGTTGATCTCGCTGGAGTTTGTCCGGATGAACTGGAATTGCTACTTCAGGATACTCATCTGATTGTGCGCGGTTGTCGGCGCGATACCCTCTATCGCGAAGGCTTTACTTACCAGCAAATGGAGATCACCTACAGTCGCTTTGAGAAGCGCATCGACTTCCCCTCTACAATCGAGCCGTCATCCCTCAAACAGGACTATCGCGATGGATTCCTGATAGTCAGCCTGAGTTGCAAGTAGCTAAAGAGGGAGTCCTAGACGAGCACCATGCCGGAAAATCCCAAGAAAACCGCAAGCATCGACACCCCGGAGTCGCCTAAGAAATCCAAATCCGTGACGCCGCCTCCGCCGGCAACCGAAACCAGGCCCACACCTGGCGAACCGTTCGAGTTGGCGGTCTTGCCCTTGCAAAACACCACGCTGTTTCCTGAGACGGTGGTGCCGCTCGCGATTGGCCGCCCTCGTTCCATTGCCGCCGTGCAAGCCGCGCTCGCTACTGAAGAAAAGTTGCTCGCTTGCATCAGCGCCCGTGACCAAAGCGGCGATCACGACGCGACCCCTGCCGATCTTTATGAGATAGGAACGCTCGTAATGATCAAGCGGATGGAGCGCATCGAGGATGCAATGCACATCATTGCGCAGGGGACAGAGCGCATAAAGGTAATCGAGTGGAAACAGGAGGAGCCTTTCCTGCGCGCGCGAGTGCAGATTCTTCCGGAGCCGCGAACGGTGGATGCAGAAGAAGTCGAGGCTATGCGCCGGAATGTCCAGTCGATGATCCAACAGGCTCTGGCGCTGCTGCCGGGCGTTCCGCCTGAAGTGCGCGTAGCGATGTTGGGCTCAGTCGAGCCCGTCCGGTTGGCTTACTTTCTCGGTTCGATCCTGAACCTCGGGACGGAACAAGAGCAGAAGATGCTCGAAGCAGAAACCGCAGACGAGTTGTTGCGTCTGTCGCATGGTTACCTGGCGCGGGAGCTGGAAATCATTCAGTTGCGATCGAAGATTACAACGGAAGCGCAATCGGAGATGGACAAGGCGCAGCGGGAATATGTTCTGCGGCAGCAGATGAAAGCGATCCAGAAGGAACTAGGAGAAGACGAGGGCGGCGAGCGTGCGGAGGCCGAGCTGCTGCGCGAGCGACTTGCGGCCGCCGACCTGCCCGATGAGGTGCGCACCGAAGCAGACCGCGAGTTGAAGCGTCTGGAGCGATTACCGGCAGCGGCGCCTGACTACCACGTGATTCGTACCTACCTCGAATACATCATTGAGTTGCCCTGGAAGAAATCCTCGGAGGACAAGCTGGATCTAATTGAAGCCCGAAAAATCCTCGACGAGGATCACTTCGGACTTGATGACGTTAAAGAACGCATCCTCGAATTTTTGGCAGTGATCAAGCTGCGCCCGGATACCAAGAGTCCGATCCTTTGTTTTGTCGGTCCCCCGGGAGTAGGCAAGACTTCACTGGGTCGCTCGATTGCTCGCGCGTTGGGCCGACAATTTGAGCGCATCTCGCTGGGCGGCATGCGCGACGAAGCCGAACTGCGCGGACATCGCCGCACCTACATCGGCTCTATGCCGGGACGCATCATTCAATCGTTGCGCCGCGCTGGAGTTAACAATCCGGTGATGATGCTTGACGAGATCGACAAGCTCGGCAATGACTACCGCGGCGATCCGGCCGCGGCGCTGCTCGAAGTTCTCGATCCGCAACAGAACAATACTTTCCGCGATCACTATCTTGATCTGCCCTTTGATCTCTCGAGAGTTTTCTTTATTGCCACCGCGAATCAGATGGGCCCAATCCCCCCGCCGCTGCGGGATCGCATGGAGGTCATCAATCTTGCCGGCTATAGCGACCCTGAGAAACTGCAAATTGCCAAACGTTACCTGGCGCCGCGGCAAATAACTGAAAACGGCTTAAAGCCGGAGCAACTTCAGATTTCAGACGACGCCATCGAGTTGATTGCCGGGCGTTACACGCGCGAAGCCGGCGTGCGGCAGCTTGAGCGCAACATCGGTCGGGTAGCGCGAAAGGTGGCATTGAAGATCGCCAAGGGCGAGGCCCAGAGCGTTGCCGTGACCGCCGCGCAAATACCTGAGTATCTGGGCCCACCACGATTCTATCCCGAGCAGGCGCGCAAAGAACTGCCGGCGGGTGTGGCGACTGGCATGGCCTGGACGGAGATGGGAGGCGAGGTGTTGTTTATTGAAGCAACGCTCCTGCCGGGTGGCAGCGGCCTCACCATTACCGGTCAGCTTGGGGAAGTGATGCAGGAATCAGCGCGCGCGGCCCGCTCGTATTTATGGTCACACGCGGTTGAGTTTGGCATTAACCCGGAAATGTTTAAGGACTACGGCGTGCACCTGCACGTGCCCGCCGGGGCCATCCCCAAAGACGGTCCCAGTGCTGGCGTGACAATCACGGCAGCATTGGCATCGCTTTACACTGGCAGGCGTGTGCGTCCCGATACGGCAATGACTGGAGAGATAACACTCTCCGGCCTCGTGTTTCCGATCGGCGGCCTGAAGGAAAAAGCTATGGCTGCGCATCGCGCCGGAATCCGCCGCCTGATTATCCCTTCGCGGAATGAGGCGGACGTAGAAGATATTCCCGACGATGTGCGCGCGGATCTCGAGGTTGTTTTTGTTTCCCGGATAAATGAAGTCATCGACGGTGCGTTGGAAGTCTTAGTCGCAAACCCGCCACCACCACCGCTCACTAATCCCGCCGCTTTGAGCCAGCGCTCAATGGGTTCCGAGGAGCCTGCATCGCAAACGCTGAAGCAAACGCCCTGAAGATTTTTCATTTCTCATTTTTCATTCTGGTCGACGAGCTAATTATCTTCCGGGAACGAGATCGCGGAGTTTCGTGCGGGTTCGTGTTATTTCGTGGTTCGTATTGCCGACCGTTCAAAAAAACCACGAACACACACTAATCGGCACGAACCGAAAAGCCTCACGGAAAGAAAATAAAAAAGAAGTAAGGAAAATGTTCTGGCCGCCCGTTACGTTTGTAACTGGCGGCCAGACTTTCTGCGACTACTGACTTCTGTCTCCTGGCTACTTTATGGCAGCGCCTCCACATTAATGAAGAAGCGGAAGCTGCCGTTTTGCTGCACTCCCGTGAGTAACTGCACGTTGATGGTTGCGCCAACTGCGATTGGTGTTGCCAGCGTAACCGTTACTGCCGAGAGGGTCGAGTTATACCCGCCCGCATTTGGTTGTGCGGGTGGTGTCTCAAGTACTGTTCCCTGAACGCTAACCATCGAGCCGCCTGTGATAGTAACCGTGGCTGGACCAATGGTTCGCGCCCGCAGATCTGCCGTGCCGCCGGGCACTGGGAAGGTCGTGACGTCCACAATGCGGAAGCGCAGTCTAGTGACGGGCGCACCGGTGTTGTTCGTGAATTTCCTCCGGAAGAGCAACGTCCCGAAAGTAGAGTTGTTGGCGGGATCCGGAGTGGTATCACGGATGCGGTTGGGCGCCGTGGTGGAAGCCACGCCGGTATCGATCAGGCTGGCCTTGATCGTCGCGTTTCGCTGGATTGGACTTGCCAGATTTTCCGGACCTGCCCCTCCGAGGGTTGGAGTCGCATTCGTACCAACCGGTGTTGCTGGTGTGGTTGTGATCACCTGGAAATCGGCGACGTTGTCGTTCGTATCCTGCGACGTTCCCGTCGCAAGTTTCCTCACGAAACTGTATTCGGAAGTACTGTCATTTGCGGTTGCCAGATTAGTAGGTTCGCGCAACAGATCGCAGTTGTTGCCCGTGTTCGACCCAAACCCGACAGCGTCGCGGCGGGTTTCCGTCGAGAGGTTTGCTACTGAGGTTGTTGTGAAGAGCCCGATATTGCGATCGCTCTCGATGTTAGTCGTAAGGGGAAGATTCCCGGCTGCTGCGCCTGTCCCGCCATAGTTGGTAAGCGAGTAAGCGCTGCCCACCACAAGGTAATGGCCGCGCGCTGGAATGACCGTACCATTGGGAATGGTGCCGACCAGGACTGGCGAATCGCCGCAAGCTGCTCCCATCTTGAATAATCCAAAACCCGCCGACGCGTCGCTGGCGGCAACGTTTAGCGGCGTATCGGTGTTGTTGTAAATCTCGACGAAATCATCATCCACTCCGCCAGGTCCGCTGGTGCGGACTTCGCTGATCAAAACGGTTCCCGGCGGGTTAGCTGCTGTGATTGTTCCCGTAGCCGTGCCATCAGTGATGGTTACGTTGACTGGTGTTGAGAGATTCATCAGGAAAGTCTCATCCCCCTCAGCGGTACCGTCAGAACAAACTGTGACCGGAATGGTCTGAATCTGTTGACCGGTATTGAAGTTGAGGAATCCTGATGCTGTTACGTAATCGGCTCCACCTGTACAGTCGGCTCCGCCTACTGCCGATCCATTGTCAGCCGTTGCGTAATTGACGGAAGCCGCTCCCGTCGACGGTGAAGACAACGTGACTGTAAAGAGCATAGTCGTTGTGCCTGATGACGGTTCGGCGGCGTGTGCGTCTTTGACCACGACATCAGGAATAACCACTTGGTGGGGGGTCGTTCCTAGGCTCGTATTAAAATTAGCGTCGCTCGAGTAAGTCGCCGTGAGCGTTTTAGATCCGGGAGTTGTTAGCGTCAAGGCACAAGTACCGGCTGCCACCGTGCCACTACAAGTGTCACCACTGGCATCATTAACCGTGATGGTGACGTTGCCCGTAACAGGCGGTGCGCCGCCGACGTTGCTGGTGACAGTATAGTTAACAGTCACGACTTGATTGAGGCCCGAGGGATCCGGATTATCAGAAGTGATCGTTGTGGTTGTGTCGTTTTTGGCTGAGGCGAGCGTCCACGGAGAGAATTGCGTCACGCCCGACAGTTCTGCCCAATTATTGACCAGGTCAACACTTCCGCTGCGTCCCTGTCGCGCCCAAGCCCCGCCGAATAGTCTCCAGAGACCTAAGTCGGTCTCGACATTGCCGTTCAACTCGGCATCCAGGTAATGCAGCCTGAGCGTTGCTGAATAGCCAGCGCCGCCCGTTGGCGTGATCGTGTAAGTGCGCTGCACAGCGGTTGGAAAGGTCGGGGGCCCCGTTGGGGTGGCTTTGACGAGATTAACCAAAATGTCTGTCGGCACAGTGCCCTGAGCGATAAACCCAATACTGTTGAAAGGATTTCCAAAGCTGAGGGCTGGACCGCCACCGGCAAATCCTGTGCGTCTTACATTACCAATCACGTCAGCAGTTCCGGCTGACGTACCCGTGTTGGGCATCGTCAGGATGTTTGCCCCAGTGGTCAGATTATTGGTCAGCGTGAGCACTGCATTAACGGTTGCGTTCTGACCCAAACTTACACCAGAACCCGCATTCGCGATGGTCAGGTTATTGAAAGTGGAGACTGAAGAACCGCCGATAACCTGCGCTCCCGAACCATTAAAGTTCACCGTGTTCGTATTGGCGGTGAAGGTTCCGTTGTTGGTCCAGTTACCACTCACATTGATCGTGGTGCCATTTGTTCCGGCAAGGGTCGCACCGCTATCGATCTGTACATTGTTGTAGGTGCCGCTGTTGCTGGTGAACGTTCCCGTCTGCATTCGCAGCAATGCCTGCACGGTCAGGCCGGCGAAACCGGTTACTCCGGCGGCGTTGTTTGACGTCAGGTTGAAGTAGGTAGTGAAGGTCGCAGGCAGCGTTTGCGGACTGGTCCCATTGTATGCCACGGTGCTGCCCGTGATGGTGTAGACGTTTGTGCCCGGCGTGAATAGTGACGCGATGCCGATAATGCCGCTGTTTGCCAGGGTGCGGGCGCCGACGTTGCTGCTCGTCAGGTTGAAGTAGTTGAAGGCAGGGATCGTTTGGCCGCCGCTGCCGTTGAAGTCGACGGTGTTATTGGTAATAACGTAGTTGCCGCCGGCGAACGTGGCGATTGGGTTAAAGATTCCGGCAACTCCTATCGTTCCTGCGTTAGCCAACGTGACGTTGTTAGCACCTCGAGCGCCGCTGATGGTCAGGTTGTTGTAATTGAACGCCGGAACCGTCTGCGCACCGGTGCCGTTGAAGTTAATAGTGCTGCCCGTGATGGTATGACCGATCGCAGTGCCGGGCGTGAACACCCCGGAGATACCAATCGTGCCGGCGGGTTCCAGCACCTTGGTGAAGTTACTGAAGGTGAGATTGCCGTAGTTGAACGCCCGCACATTCTGGCCGTTTGAGCTCTGGTTGTAGTTGACCGTTCCAGTGGGGTTGCTGGTAATGCTGCCTGCTACCACCGAGGAACCGTTGTTGATTACGAGGATCTGGTTCCCAACACCCAAAGCTCCGGTGGTTAATGTGAGCAGCCCGTTGACGGTCGACGTACCGCTGGTAATGTTCACACCATTGCCGTTGTTGATTTTGAGTGGTCCAAAAGTGATCGGGCTCAAGACCTGCGCCGCCGTGCCAATGTATTCCACCGTCAGATTAGTCAACGTCTTATTCGTGATTGTGTATTGCGATGAGAAATCCGCAGTCGCCAAAGTGCGCGTAACGCGCGCTGTGCCCGTACCCGTGAGCGTTCCCGCACCGCTGATGACTGAGGTCGCTGCGGGCGCCAAAATCGCGTTAGCGCCGTTCACATTAAGCGTGCCACTAACTGCAATGCTGTTGCTGATTGTGAGCGGGTTAGTGACATTGGAATCCGTCAGGTTGAAGAAGGTAGGGTTAAGAGTTCCGCTGATGCTTTGGGCTCCGGTGCCGTTGAAGTTGAAGGTACCTGTGCCGGCATTGAAAGTGGTGACAGGACCGGCTCCACCGGAATTGGTAACGAGGTTCCCCTGAATATTAACTGTGCCGGTATTGCCATTGAACGTGCTGCCAACCACTGGTCCAGGACCGATCGTCAGGTTGCCGCCGACGTTCATCGTGCTGTTATTCATCGTGAACGTGCCGCCCGTAACCACAACGTTAGTCGGAGCCAGGGTGCTGCCCGCGTTATTGGTCCATGAGCCGAGAGTAGAAATCTCAATGTCACCACCGATTGTAGTGTTTGTGCCGGATACATTAACGGCGGAGGCAGTTGACACACTACTTCCCGCATTCACTGCAGTGTTACCGGAAAAGGTGATGGTGGGAGTTGTGCCGTTCAACAGCAGACTCGCGCCACCGACATAGATTCCCCCGCCCCGATTCCCTGCCGAATTGTTTGTAAGACTGGTCGTGGCGACTGTTGTCGCAAGGGATTCAACAAGGATCCCGCCTCCATTTCCGGGCGACGCCGTGTTATTGGAAAAAGTCGAGGTGCCGATCGTCGCGGATCCGGTACCGAATCCGCCGGGTGACGCAAAAGCAAAGATCAAAAGATCTGCCCCACCACCGCCGGAGCTGATAGAGCCCGCCGTGTTTCGAGTGAACGTACTTCCGGCAACAGTCAAGATTCCCGTCGATGCCGTGTGTGCCGGTGCTGACGGGGTAAACATTACGCCACCGCCGCTGCCTGCATTGAGATTTCCGGTGGTTGTGCTGGTCCGGTCGGTATAAGCACCTGGCGCAGCCGAACCACCGAACGTAGAATTCGTAATGTTTAGACTACCGCCAGTCCATTGGATCCCGCCGCCTCCGATGTTCGCGCTTCCGAGTACCGTGACCTGGTTATTGGCGAAGACCACATTGGTCAGGGTCAAAACATTGCCCTTCTCGCCTCCGATGATACCGCCGCCACCTAAAGCTGTGCCTGTTCCGGCTGCGGTACCGTCGCGCCCGCCAACAAAAGTGACCCCTGAGAAGTTGTAGATGAGGTCTAAAGTGAATGGTTCATTCATGCACATTACGCGATCACCATCATTGGCTGGCCCAGTTCCGGTCTGCCGAATAATCGTAGTGGCAGCCCCAGCTCCAGTGATCGTCATGGTTTGGTTGGCTCCCAGGTCGCCCACGGTGTTTCCATCACAACCGCCGGCGCCCGTGCCGTTGATGGATAAGATGTAAGTG
>JBAPXA010000418.1:0-9320 GCA_049283975.1 Pyrinomonadaceae bacterium
TTCACACGCGACCCGGTCTCCGCAAGCCCAATCGCCGTGTTGGTCGAGCTCGGATCACCTCTTAGGTTCACGTCTGTGGTCGTAACACCCTCCCGACCAACGACAAATACATTCTCAAGCTGCGGAATTCTTGAGAGCGGGTTCCAGGTCGAAGTCACGTATCTGTGCGTCGCCAGCAGCATTGCGGAGAAACATAGAATTAGTATCAGCGCCACCAGAAACCTTTTCGAACGGCTCGACGGCTTAGGTTGACGGGGAAGGGCAGCCCTACCGTTGCGCGGCTGATCGGGAAAAGCCCGAACGATATCTTTTGCGGAAACACGATTGGCAGCCGCGACCGGACCCGGAATCATACTAACGGGAACCACTATCTTGGGACGCTTCGCCGTGTTTATGACCTCGCCCCCAACAGCGGCAGTTGCCACCGGTAATCCCGGTTCGAAACGCGGCTGGGGCGGCGCCTGGGTGATCTCTTCAGCTTCCAACATCCAATCCGAACTTGGCCGGCGCTTGATCGCCTCAGCCACGCTCAACGGTTGCGTCGGCGGTAGTACGGCATCGGCCAACTCTTCCCAGAACTCGGCTACTGATTGATGCCGGCCTTCGGGGCGCGTCTGCGTTGCTTTCTCCAAGACGCGCAGCACCGGCTCTGACCAATAGTGTTCACTAATGGCTTCCGGCAATCCCGTAATCGGCTGATGAGCAAAACGGCGCGGCGCTTCTCCAGCCAGCAAGCTATATGTGGTCTTCGCTAAAGAATAGATGTCAGCAGCAACGGTCAACGGTTCTTGATGAGTGAGCGCACCGGAATCGAGCGGTCCCGTTTGCACGAGTGGGTTATGTTCCGGTGCCGCATAAATATTCGTGCCCACGCGCGTGATCGCGCCTTCAGTCGCTTCGAAGCGCGCGACCCCGAAATCGGCAATCTTCACTGTCTTACGATCGCTCGTCAGCAGGAGATTCTGAGGCTTGATGTCGCGGTGAATCACGCCACACTTATGCGCATGAGCTAACCCGGAACAAACTTGTTCCAGATAAGCGACAGCCTTCTCGATCGAAAGCGGATGATGGCGCGAGAGGGCAGCCATGTCGCCGCCCGGCATGTACTCGAGCACGATGTAATGAAATGTAGTACCGCCCAGATCGATTGCTGTTCCATGCCCGAGGCGACTGATGATGTGTGGGTGACGAACCAGATCGAGAGCTACAGCTTCGTTCTGAAAGTTTGCCACGAGTGTATGTTCCAGCTCAGCATCGGGCGTTTCCTGAAGGAAGATGTTCAAAGCTTTGATTACAACGGTGGATGGTGCGTCTTCTGCGGCGGCGTTGTCCTTTGCGACGTAGATCTCGGCATAACTGCCGCGCCCCAAACACTCGAGCACGTCGTAACGACCATCCAACCGGCTCTGTTGTAACTTAAGCTCAGGCATTCACTACCGTTCTCAGCTGCTTCTGCAAACAGCGCTCTCTTTGATGCTCTATACGCGAAAATCCCCGCGCCCGGACAAAACTTTTTCGCAAACACCAGGGCGTTGGGACTGAAGCGAGTTTGCTCCGCTCATAAATCTCAGGGGGAAGTCGTAGGAGAGGGCTTGGGCACCAAATCGTCGAGGTACGTCAGCGCCTTGGGTTTGTCAGGATCAGACTTCAAAGCCAGGGCCGCCAGCGCGAGGGTAGCGTCTTTCTTCACCGTCGCATTTGTGGGTGACGGTGCCGCGGCACTGCGAATGATTGCCTGTTCAAAAGCCTTTGCCGCCTCCGCGCTGTTCCCCGACAGCATGCAAGCGCGCCCGTACAGATAGAGGAAACCGGGGTTGGTTGAATCGAGCGGATTCAGAATACCCTGCGCCGCGAGCTCCCGCGTCATCTCGCCGCTGAGCCACGCTTGCGGTTCGCCATCAATCTCAGCCCGTGTCCGCTCAAACTTTGTCTGGGCGTCCTCCACTGTGGCTGCGGGCGAAGGTTGCGCCAGGGCGTCATCAGGTTCCTTCAAAAACGGGATCGGACCCTTATAACGGCGGCCAACATAAAACGCCGCGCCCAGGGCCGTCACGAAAATAAGGAGCAGCAGAAAGCGGCCCGCGGTTTTGGCAAATCCGCCCTGGTGCTGGCGTTCAGGAATATTCAGTGGCTGCTGAGTGACTGGTACGGCTTGCTGCTCAGCGGGAAAAGAAGTGCGAGAGGGAGGCACCAGAGAATCGAGAGTTCGATCTTCAAGATCAACATCGTGGACAGCTGGAGCCCCGGCGGCTGCCCGCAGCATCCCCGATTCCGGAGAGATGGTACGCAGCAAGTCTTCGGCGCGCTCGTGTGCCAGGATGTGCGAACCGCAACGAACTACCACTGCCGTCAAATTGTCTTCGGCGCCGCGTTCATAGCAGCGTTGCTTCAACTCTTCACAGAGCACTCCAAGGTCGTCATGTATTACGAGGAGCTGTCTCAACTCACCGTCCGAGATGTGTCGGGTGATGCCATCAGTGCAGAGTAGAAACTCGGTACCGTCTTCGACTTCAAAGGTCTTCAAGTCGACTTCGACGGTGTCTTCCGCACCGAGCGCGCGACTAATGACATTCTTGCTCGGATGATTTGCTGCCTGCTCGGCCGTCATGCGACCCGCGCGTACTTCTTCTTCAACCACCGAGTGGTCCTCGGTTTCGCGAAGGATGTCGCCCTCGCGCGTTAAGCGGTAGAGCCGGGAATCACCTACGTGGCCAATAGTCGCAATGTTACCCTTCAAGTGGAGGGCAACGACGGTTGTTGCCATCATCGAGAAGCGTGCATTGTCCTGCGCCATCTGATGAATCGAAGCGTTAGCACGCTGGATCGCCAACTCCATCAGATCCTCTATATCGGCGCCGTCCTCCTGATGGCGAAACGCTTCATCAAGCACTTCGACCGCGGTTTGCGAAGCAACCTCACCGGCCTCAGCACCGCCGACACCATCAGCGACGACAAAGATTCGCCGGGCGCTATCGGCCAAAAACGAATCTTCGTTAAGCGGACGTCTTTCGTTCAGACCCCGATCAGAGATGGCCTGTGATTCCAGGGTAAAGCTCGTAGCCGGCTGCGTCATTCGACCGCCTCCAGTTTGAGTGGTGAAGAGCTTCGATTAGGCGCTCTGCTGGCCAACAACTTATCCCCGGCATTGCGGTGAGAGAAAGCCATAAGCATGCCTAGCATCGCATAGCTGGTAATCAAACTAAACCCGCCATGGCTGACGAACGGAAGGGTAATACCGGTCATGGGCAGGGCTCGCAAAATGCCGCCAATATTTACGAGGGCCTGAAAACCCACGAACGCCGTCAAACCTGCCGCGCAGAGTTTCGTGAACATATCACGCGCATCGAGCGAAGTGCGAACACCCGCAACGACGAAGATAATGACCGCCAAAATAATAATGGCGCCCCCAACCAATCCGGTCTCCTCAGCGATTGCGGCATACACATAGTCGGAGTCGGCAATGGGAATCACTTCCGGAAAGCCGAGCCCTAAACCACGGCCGGTTGTCTTGCCCGAAGTGATGCCAAATACAGCCTGCGCGGGTTGGAATGCGAGTTTGTCGAACCAGATATCGACGTTAATGGTCTTTTGCAGCTCGGGGCTTTGTTGTGCAATCTCCTTCATTTCCGGATTGCGATTCAGCGCCTCGTCATAGTCTTTCTTCCACCAGGATACCTCCGGAGACGGGGGATCAAAGCCATCAAGCCACAAATGAAAGCGCTGTTGAATTCGTGAGGGCAATGCTGCCTGAATTGGCCTCGCGAGTGTGGGTAGCAGCGGAACCTTCTCTTGTATGTTTCGCGGCAGTGCCCCCACAACCAGAATTCCGATCACAAGAAACACTGAACCGACGAATACGAGGAGCTGCGGCCAGCGACGCACCGCTACCAAATACAACGTGGCGTAGGCGCCACTGAAGATCAGCATTTGTCCAAAATCTTTAAGGGCAAAGAAAGGGATAAAGGGGATTAAGGCCATCACCACGAGCGGGACGATGTCGCGCGCGCGTGGAATGCCCCAGTAAGTCTCCGCCAAGTCCTTGTAGCGCGCCGTCAGAATTCCCGCGAAGCCGAGTAAGAAAGGAATCTTCGCCGGTTCCCACGGTGTCATGTTTCCCAGACTCTTGCCGGCGCTGGAAGTAACGATTGCGGCGGCTAAAGGTAGGAGCGTCAGCAAGACGATGATGAAACTGTTTCGCTGTATCCAAAGCAAAAAGCCGTCGCGCACACAAAACGAATAAGCGATCGCAAACGCGATGAACGAAAGGATCGGGATCCAGGTGTAGCTCGAGGTGAGGGCATTGAAGATCGTGTAAGTCGAAGGACGTTGCGGCAATTGATCAATTTCAATCGGGCGAGCCGGAGTCGGCGGCAAGCCCATCATCTGTTTCTTCTCAGGATCATAATTCTCGAGAATGTAACGGGTGCGCAGGGACTCCATTTTTTCTTCACGGGCTGCCGCTTTGTTGCGCGCGTTGTATTCCGGATCACTGTAGAGTCGATACTGAATCATCATGCCGAAAGCAAACAGCAGGACGGCGGAAGTGAAGAGAATCCAGTTGCCCTTAAATCTCATGACGCGCGACAACCAGATCAGCAGCACGAACAGGGGGAAGAACATCATCAGGTCGCGCACGGCGCCGATGATCGAAGTCTCGTAACCGCGCAATAGTGCCGCACGATGAATCGCAGCATAACCGGCAATCTCAAAGCCGACTATGAGCAGCAAAACCAGCAGATGTGATGAAGCGCGGTTTTTCATCAGGAGTCAGGAGTCAGAATTCAGGAGTCAGAAGTTGGGACGACCAACAGTTAAGCCCCCCAGCGGCTGTGCCGCCTTCCGTGCGGTAAGGCTTGCCTTACCGTAACTTGTTCTTTTGATCTCGAGGCTGTGCCTCGCACTTATAAGAAGCATAGCCTCGAAAATCTAAGCGTTGCCCGCTAACCCAAGGCTTACCGCACGGAAGGCGGCAAGCCGCTACCTGCACTCCTAGGTGCCCACAGTCGCTGCGCCAGGAGGCCGGGCCCGCCGAGTAGATTGACGTCGCGGAGCAACGCCCCCTGGTCGCGGGCTCGGTTGATTTCTTTGCATGTTTGGGTTGTTGAAATATCCCAGTTCCTTTGCTTTCAGAACGAGCGCCGCCGCAATCGGCGCGGCCGATCGTGAACCGTAACCGCCACCCTCAACAATCACCGCCATCGCCAATTGCGGTCGCTCTAACGGCGCAATGCAGAGAAACCAGCCGTCAATTCGAGGGTGTTCCTCATCCATTATTGTCTCTTCGTATTCGCGAATGATGTTGCCGCGATTGTCTTTCTCGACTCGATGACGTGTCTTTGGCTGTCCCGTTTTGGGATCATAAACAGGGACGACTTTTTGTGCGGTACCCGTCTTACCCCCGGTATTAATTCCCGCGGCCTTCACTGGGCCGAACACGCCCCGAGCTGTACCGCTTGAGCCACCGGTGACCAATCCCATTATCTGTCTCATGCGCTGCGCGTTCTGCGGCGACACGACTTGTTTGAAGACTTCCGGGGGTCGGTCAAGTTCAATCTTGGGCTTCATCAACTTGCCTTCCATGTTCCCAATTGCCGACGCCGCCAGGGCCATTTGAAAAGGGGTCATTTGACCCGCATAGCCTTGACCGTAACCGATCAACGCCAGGTCGTAACGCGTGACCTGTTTTCCTGTAACGATGGTGGCTTCTCGGGGGGCGAGAGCGCGCTTGGCGGCGTCCGTGCTTGCGTTCCAAAGCTCAGGCTCTTTACGTCCCCTCAAAGCTTCGGCAGGCGTATCGTAAGCGCCAATGCCGAGCAGTTGCGCCGCTTGTTTTAATTTCTCGGCGCCCAGCTTCACCCCCATCTGTGCGAAGTACTGATTGCAGGAGACTTCGTATGCTGTATCGATACCGATGCGACCGTGAACTTCACCAGGCCCACCGTCGTCATAAATCACATTCGCACCCTGCGCTGCGTAGTAGCCGCCGCCGCTGCAAACAAACTCCGTGTCCTGGATTCCGGCAATGAATGCCGCAGTCATGGTCACAGTCTTGAAAGTTGATCCGGGGATGTAGTAGGCACCCAGGGCGCGACTTACTAGCGGTCGATCGCGTTGGTTGGCTTCGAGCTTAAGCCAGGTAGTTTCGTCCTGAACGTCCTTGATACTGTAAGACGGCTCACTATAGAGAGCCAGCACTTCGCCGTTCTGTGGATTCAGAATGACTACCGCACCGTGCTTTCCCTTTAACTGATCGACTGCAGCTTGTTGCAGCTCACGATCGATCGTTAGCTTCACATCAGTGTTGCCCTTGTTTTGTGGTGTTTCCCGGCGCACCACCTGCAACGCCTCCGGCAGGGCGCCGCTCTGAACGCCAAACAATGCTCGTTCTAAGCCTGGATCGCCACGATCCGTGCCAAAGATGTGGGCGAGGGCTTTGTCCATCGGATACTCGCGCACAATGTTGCCGCTGCCATCGCGACGGTAGTAGGCGAGCGCCTTGTCGAGTCTGCCGCTGCGATCCAATAGCCAGCCACGAAGCGTGGATTCCGACAGCCGCCGGTTACGCAGGTCTTTGTAACTGAGCTCCTGGAACTTCACGTTCGACTCTTCGGCGTAGTGGGCCCAGTAAACATGAAACCCAAACATCGCAGCCGCAAGCAGCACAAAGATCCAGCGCAGGGCGCGCAGGCCTCGATTGGTTGAAGTGGAACCCAGCCGGCGTCGCACGGCTTGAGGCAGGTCTTCCGGTAGGGTTGCGGTCGGCGCCGAGCTGCGGCGGCGATTTCGGAAAAGCGAAAGTAAGAGAATCAGGATCAGGAAGGAAAACCCGCCCAGGTAGATCAACGTCAAGAGGGCGGGCATGCGCTCGGGAACTGAAACAACCACCGCTGGCGGCGTAGGCGTTTGCAGCAAGAAGAGAAACGACATAATCAAACTATGCGAACATTGTCTTAGTCTTGCTTCCGAAACCGTACTTCGACGTCACCAAAACTTACGACGTCACCATCTTCAATCTGCCGCGCTTCACCATAAGAAATCCGGCGACCATTAATGAACGTGCCGTTCGTCGAACCAGTGTCGGCAACCATGAGAGTGCCTTCCTGATTCATCATCAGCGTTGCGTGAATTTTCGAGACGCTGGTGTCGTTGAACGTAAGATCATTGTCGGCAACGCGACCAACATTCAGGCGCCGCCCGCCGGGCTTGAAAGTAAGCGGCGTTTCCGTGGTGCTATCGCGTTTAGTGATGCGCGCAATGACGATAACGTCCGGCATCGGTGGGGCGCCATGTGGAACCCTGACGCTGCCAGCATGTTTCGCTTCATCCTCCTGCCGCAATTCTTCTTCAAATTCTCCAAAGGTCGGATCGACAGAAACTCCGGTGGTGAAGATGTCGACTTCAGTTTCTACTTTGATCGGCGCCAGGGTGCGATAACGGTGGTCGTTAATGTGATCGATGGCTTCGGCAAGCACTTCGTGCTCGAGCTCCTGCAGTATCTCCGGCGGCGCCTCTGAGTGAGTGCCCCATTCGACTTTCAACTTCAGATGATGGGGTGCGATGCGGCCCTTGCGTCCCTCGTCGCGCACTCGCTCGTCAATCAACCGCTTCATGCGATCGATTAATTGCGAGGTAGTCAGTCCGCTTTTCGGAGCGACGGTGCGACCAAACTTGCGATCGACCACGTCGCCCATGCCTTCAAAGACCCGGCGTAGGAGTCGCTCCGGAAGCGCCTCTTCCCGTCGTTTCTTTTTTAGCGGCTTGAGATCTTCGGTCATAGAAAGTAAATACGCTGTAGGTTAAAGCAGGTTCGGCTTCATTCACTCATAAGAAACGCCACAGATGAATGGCGGCTCCCCAAGTCAGGAAGAGAATAAACGGATTCAGCTACCATTCGGCACGTGGCTCAATCAGTGCGGGTCCAGGTTCAAGTGTGGCTTTTCTGTGGCCGCCATTCTAACTTAAAGGCGCAATTGACAATAGGGAGAAGCACCTTGCCGGCCCCAGCTTGGAACAGCGGCTCAAGAGAAACACTTATCAAGCTCGGCCCAGAGGAGTATTATCGTCGGCATCAGAGTCCAGCTCTCGACCTAATAAATCTCCCCAAAGACATAAAAGCAGTGATGAGTCTGTGCGTGCGCTCTACAGGAGGAGGGACATGACCGGTTCTACCAAAACGAGAATCTCAATCTTCTCAACAAGCCTCTGCGCCATGGCGAGTCTGTTTTTAGTTCTGCCGCCGTTGACCAACGCGGTGGCTTGGAGCCGCGGGGGTGGGCGAGGCTTCGCCCAAAAGTTAGCGGCGACGTTCCAGTCGCAAGATCAGCAGGCAGCGGACCTGGACGATGGCTCTTTTATAGTTGTGCTGGGATTCAAGTTGACGAAGAGTCGAAAGACGATTCCTAAATCAGACACAACGGCTGCCGCTCCCGCCGCAACCGTGACGCGAGCCGATATCGACTACGAGAAGAGTAAGAGAGCGAATGACCCTGTAGGAACTCCCGATCCAAGGAGCTACAGCGTAGATGCGCGCAGCGCTGCTCTGGAAAAGATCGTCCAGGAATCGCGTTCCTCCGGATCCAAGACAATCGACGGCTTTGAGCACCGCGTAAAAGTAAGAAACGCAGGCACCAAAGTCGTCGAGGTTCTCTTCTGGGAGTATCAACTTATCGAATCGTTGAATCCGGCAAATGTGATGCGGCGGCAGTTCATCTGCGGCGTCGAAATGAAACCGAAAAAAGAAATGGACGTACAGGCCTTCGGTGGGTCAAGTCCGGGCGCTGTGATCAGCGTGGATACCCTCGCTAAGAGTCCCGATAAGCCTTTCCAGGAGCGAGTGGTAATCAATCGAGTTGAATACCAGGACGGCTCGATCTGGCAACGCAAAGATTGGAAGTTTGCTGAGGTTAGGTCTGCAATTGCCCGCGCCGTAAGTACGCCCTGGGGAGCTGAGATGTGCCGGAGTCTTTAAGGAGGATCCGAAAGTGAACCGTTCAGGAAGTGCATTTACCCTTTCACACGTTCTAGGAAACTTATTTGCGCTGGCATGTTTCTGTCTTGCCGTGGCCCCTATCACGAAGGCCCAGGATTGGAGCCAGTGGCGCGGGCCCGAACGCAACGGTCTCGTGCCGGCATCGCATACGCCGAAGGCCTGGCCCGCGTCGCTGCAACGTGTCTGGCGTGTGGAAACGGGTGAAGGTTACGCCTCGCCACTCGTTTCCAAGGGCCGAGTCTTTGTGCATTCGCGCCAGGATCCCGAAGAGATTGTGACAGCGATTGATTATGCAACCGGCAAGCAGCTTTGGCAGCAAAAATATCCGGCG
>JBAPXA010000419.1:0-11705 GCA_049283975.1 Pyrinomonadaceae bacterium
GTACTACAAAGATTGCAATTGGCTTTAGGGAACTATTTGGAAGTTAACCCAATCGGAATTGTCGCGCCTGGCGCGGGTGCTGTGTTCAGTGACTACGATTCCGTTATCCCCGATCTCGTGTTCGTGCGGAACGACAGATGGGACCAGATCGTCGCGAACGATCGCTTCGTCGCAGCCCCGAATCTAATCATCGAGGTGGTTTCCCCGGGCCCGGAAAACCGTAAGCGTGATATCAAAGCAAAGCGAGAACTTTACGGGCGCTTCGGCGTCGAGGAATACTGGATTGTCGATCGTGAAAATCGCTCAATAAGTATTTATCGTTTGCAAGGCGAGACTCTAGAGGAAATTGTTAGGCTGGCCGAAGTTGATAACTTAACCTCGCCGTTGCTTCCGGATCTTGTCCTCATTGTAGGGTCACTGTTTGTTTTGCCTTGAGGTCGTCTTGAGCTCCGGTGCAAGTCTTTGACTTTAGGCGCGCGATGGTCTCTCACTGGTGGTGAGCGGCAAGTCAAGGACACGCTGCGCACATTCAAACCTTAAACCTTAAACCTGAAACCTGTAACCCGTACTTGCGCTTTTCCCGTTCACAACTCATCGGCGCTCTTGTCGTGCTCGCTCTTCTCTGGCTGGTAATCGTTTTCCGCATGCTATTCTCTCGCGCGTGAGTGCCGCGAGTTCGCCAAAGCCAGTCATAGCAGTTGTTGGTCCCACCGCCTCCGGAAAAAGTACTCTCGCAATCAATCTGGCCCTGGCGCTCGGCGGTGAGATCATTAACTGCGACTCCGTCCAGGTTTATCAGGGCATTCAAATCGCCACTGCCAAAGTTCCGCTGGCCGAACGGCGCGGCGTGCCACATCACCTCATTGATTTTGTGCCGCCAGAAGTCAACTACACCGCCGGCGATTGGGCGCGCGAGGCAGCAGCGAGGATCGAAGAGATTGAAGCTCGCGGTGCCGTGCCGATCCTTGCCGGCGGCACCGGACTATACTTGCGCGCCTTGCGCCGCCCATTTTTTGCCAGCCCGCCGACAGACGAAAACCTGCGCCGGCGTCTGACGACGATTCGGGAGCGGCACGGGCCCGAATATCTGCATCGCCTTTTGAGACGCCTGGATCCGGCATCGGCACTTGAACTCTATCCGCGCGATTGGCCTCGCGTTCACCGGGCCATCGAAGTTCGCTTGCAAACTGGAAGGGCCATGTCGGCACAGAAAGAAATGCGTCCCGCGCCACCGGAAAGCGTGCGCCGCCTGCGGCTCCTCGCTCTGAATCCACCCCGGGAGCAGTTGTACCAGGTCATCAACGCGCGCACCGAGGCCCACTTTGCCGCGGGTTTGGTGGAGGAAGTACGGACCTTGCTGGCTCAGGGTGTGCCGCGTGACTGCAACGCACTCGGCGCCCACGGCTACCGTCGTGTGGTGGAGTACCTCGAAGGCCAACGAGACCTGGCAAGCGCAATCGAGCAATCAAAGTTAGATGTTCGTCACTATGCAAAGAGGCAATTGACATGGTTTCGTCACGAAGTTGGTGTTGAATGGTTCGCAGGATTTGGGATTGAAGATGCTATTCGCGACGAAGTCATCAGCGCCGTAACTCAGCCCAGCTAACCCTAATCGGCGTTTGCTCACTAGATCACCGCTGGTGTAACCTGAAGTCGCAACCCCAACAAGCTAAAAAGGCGAGAGCGATGTCCGACGGAAAGCCAGCGCCGCAAAATATTCAGGATGCTTTTCTGAATACGGTTCGACGAGATAAAGCGACAGTCACTGTCTATCTCGTTAATGGCGCCAAACTGCTAGGCAAGATTCGCAGTTTTGACAAATTCTCCGTCCTCCTCGAATCAGGTGCGCAGGAACAGTTGATCTTCAAACACGCTATCTCCACCATCTCACTCGCCAAACGCTTTACTGGAGAGCTACGCGGTTCCGCTGAGACCCAGGACGGTTCTACGGAAAACTCCGGCTCGCGCCAGTCGTAACATTCGACTAAACTCTCCCAGCTTAACAGATCAGTCATTGAGGTTAGTGTGACCGGAACCTTTATCACCTTTGAAGGTGTTGATGGCAGTGGCAAATCAACGCAGATGCGTCTGCTCGCGGCGGCGCTCCGTGCCCAGGAATGTGAAGTGTTGACGACGCGGGAGCCGGGCGGTACGCCGGTCGGGCTTAAATTGCGCGCGGCCTTACTGGATGCGCACGAAGAGGTTGACCCGCTGACAGAGCTTTTAGTGTTCGCGGCCGACCGCGCTCAACACGTCCGCCGCGTATTGCGCCCAGCGCTGGCGGCCGGGCAGGTAGTGATCTCCGATCGTTACGCCGATGCGACCGTCGCCTATCAAGGTTCGGGCCGAGGCTTTTCCCCCGAATTGATCTCTCAGATTGTCCACCTCGCGACTGAGGGTCTGAAACCTGACCTGACGCTGCTGTTCGATCTTTCAATCGAAGAGTCCGGCGCCCGCACGCGGCGGCGCTCCGAAGGTAAGCATAAAAATGAGAAAGGCGATCGGCTCGATTCCGAAGATGTTGCGTTCCACACACGCGTGCGCGAAGCTTACTTGCGCCTCGCTGCCGCCGAGCCGAATCGCTTTCGCATCGTGCAAAGCGACGGATCAGTTGAAGACACACAGGCGCAGGTAAGGCGGATCGTGTTGCCGTTTTTGGAGAGTCGGGGGCATCTGCTTGCCCCTGCTGATCAGCAATTAAGCCGGACCACACCAGTCTGATCTTCTACTTCTAATGTTCGATCAAATCACCGGAAACGAGCGCGTCAAGAATCTGCTGCGGCGAATGTTAGACGAGCAGCGGGTGCCGGGCGCCCTGTTGTTTTCCGGCGAAGAAGGTATCGGCAAGAAACTTTTTGCTTTCGAACTAGCCCGGGCTCTGAATTGTCGCTCGCGTGTCGGCAATGAAGCTTGCGGCACGTGTAAGGATTGCAAACGAATCACAAAGATTAACTATCCCACTTCCGATGACCCGGAGGAGAAGCGCAGAATCTTTTGGACCGATCATCCCGACGTCGGGTTCGTCCAGGCACCGACTCGGCTTTTTCACGTCATCCAAATGCGCGAGATTGAAAAGGAGGTCAATAACCATCCCTACGAAGGAAAAGCGCGCGTATTTGTGATCGACGACGTTGATAAGTTTAATGATCAATCGGCCAACGCCTTATTGAAGACTCTCGAAGAACCCTCGCCCACTTCACACTTGATTCTAATCACCTCGCGTCCCGCGATGCTGCTCCCGACAATTCGCTCGCGTTGTCAGCAAGTCAGATTCTCACCGCTGACTGCTTCTGAGATTGAGCGCTATTTGATCGAGAACAACTTGGAGAAAGGCGAAGCCGCGAAGTTGCGCGCGCGCTGCGCAGCCGGCAGTCTGGGGCGGGCGCTCGCGGATGATCTGGAAAGCTATAAGCAACGTCGCGAAACAATGGTGGGCGTGTTGAAAGCGCTTGCGGTTACCGGAGACCGGACTCGTTTGCTGCGAGTAGCGGAAGGTCTGAGCGACGCCAGAAACAAGGATGGTTACGAAGCGGATCTGGGGCTGCTGGAAACTTTAATTCGCGACGCTTTGCTCGTCGCGGTGCGGGGCGATCAGGAACAGATCGTCAACCTTGATATCCTGCCGCAGTTGGAAGAAATTGCCCGCGGCACGGACGCGACTCGGGCCACCAACTGGATTGCGCAGATCGAGGAAGTGCGAGAACAGCTTGAGGTGAACATCAATCGCAAGCCCGCTACTGATGCACTCTTCCTGACGATGGCTGGGAGCTGACCCTGGGGCAACTAAAAACCTCGAAGCCTCGCATCGGCGTTCCGTCGCACAAAGCAACCACCCTTTGATATAGTCGCGAGGATGATTCCTCAGAACTTCACGGACGCCTTTGAGCGGGTAAAAGAACTCGTATCAATCTTCACTCAAAAGCGAACAGCGTTATCTCTCGCCGGGTTACTCCGAGGCCCAGTCGCGCCTTGATTTCATCGACAAGTTTTGGATTGCTCTGGGGTGGGACGTTGCCCACGAGACTCAAACTGATCCCTATAAGCAGGAGGTGAAGGTCGAGCGTGGCGTAGCTACCAACGAATGGCGCAAACGCTCTGATTACGCATTCTTGGCGCCTAACTTCCGCGATGTGCGTTTCTACGTCGAAGCTAAGAAACCTCACGCCGGAATCGATAACCCGGATTTCTACTTCCAGACGATTCGCTACGGGTGGAACAGTCACACACCCATAGCGGTGCTTACGGACTTCGAAGAGCTGCGCGTTCTCGACTGCCGCTACAAGCCCAACATCAGAACTGCTATTGGGCACGCCGTCCTCAAATATCACTACACCGATTATTCAGACGAGCAAAAGTTTCGCACCGTCTATTACCTCTTCTCGCGTGAATCCGTTCTCGAGGGGTCGATTGAGAACTTTGCCAAAGGCCTGCCGAAACTTTCACGCAAGAGAGCCATGCGCGGCGCCGCCAAAGATGAGCATCAGGACATCGACGAGGCATTTCTCAAAGAACTTGACGAGTATCGCGAGGAGTTGGCCCGAGCTTTCAAGAGAAGCAATTCGGAGCTGGAGAGCGAGGCCTTAACCGAAGTCACACAACGCACGCTCGACCGGCTGGTCTTCATGCGCTTTCTCGAAGACAAGCTAATTGAAACCGAACCGTTGATCGAAGAGCTGCATCGGCGTGGCAATGCGTGGGAGAACTTTGTCGCCACTTCGCGGCGTCTTGATCGGGTTTACAACGGAATCATCTTCAAAGAGCACAGCCTCCTGGATAGCCCCGGCTTCACGCCTGACGGCAGAACCTTCGACAAGATCAGCCGGAACCTTTCGCACACCAACTCCCCGTATGACTTCAACGCCATTCCCATTCACATCCTCGGCAGCATTTACGAGCGTTTTCTCGGCAAGGTCATAGTCGCCACGGACAAGCGGGCGCGCGTGGAAGAAAAGCCGGAGGTAAGGAAGGCAGGCGGCGTCTATTACACGCCGGAGTACATCGTTCGCTACATCGTCGATAACACGGTCGGCAAACTGATCGAAGCGAAGACGCCAGAAGAAATCCGGAAACTGCGATTTGCAGACATTGCCTGTGGCAGCGGCTCGTTTCTGCTTGGGGTCTATGACACGTTGTTGCGCTATCACACCGCCTACTACAACCGAAACAAGCGCACGCAGAATGAAGGGCAAAAGGCGGGATGCCTGCCGACAGAGACAGGTGCGCTGAGGCTTTCTTTGCTCCAGAGGCGCACGATCCTTCTGAACAACATCTACGGCGTTGACATTGATCCGCAAGCCGTCGAAGTGGCGCAGCTTTCGCTCTACTTGAAACTCCTCGAAGATGAGACCACGGCGTCAGCCCATCAGCAACAGATGGCCCTGCGAGAAGACCTTCTGCCTTCGCTTAACAAGAACATAGTCAGCGGAAACTCACTGATTGACTGGGACATTCTTGAAGGGAAACTCTTTGATTCGGGCGAAGAACGCAAACTGAATCCGATGAACTTCGAGGACGTGTTTCCCGAAGTAATTAAGCGCGGCGGGTTTGATGCGATTGTCGGGAATCCACCCTACATACGAATGGAAGGCTTCAAAAGCATAAAGAGCTATTTGAAGAAGAATTATGCTTCACACGATGAGCGCTCAGACCTCTACGCGTATTTCATCGAGCGCATTAACACATTGATCAGGCCTGATGGCCGATACGGTGTGATCGTTTCGAATAAGTTCCTCCGCTCGAACTACGGCGCTCCGCTGCGGGACCTATTGAAAGAGAAAGCCAAGGTGGAAAGAATTGTTGACTTCGCTGGTTTGCCTGTCTTTAAGGGGGCAACGGTGCGAACCCTTATTCTAATTGCCTCGCAAGGAACTGGTGTTAACAAGCCACTCATTTACTCTCCACCGATTTCGTCTTCTGCATTCGCAGGCGTTGAAAAGGGCACCCTGTCAGCGACCTTGCACCGTTCGGTCAAAAGTATGTGATTGATGCCGAGCTAACCTTTAATCATCGGACCGCTATTGTGCGAACGGCCTGGATCATCGAAAATGGCACTGACTACCCTCGGCTGGTAAGCTGCTACGTGAAGTGAGGATTAGTAGTATGGACGGAATCAAATATCTTGGAGTTGTGGCGCTATTGGTTGACAAACCGGAAGCCGACCTCAAGCGGGGCGATGTGGGGACGGTTGTGGAGGTGTTCGAAAGCAATGAAGATCATCCCGGCGGATGTATCGTTGAGTTTGTGGATGAGACGGGCAAAGTTCTCGCTTTGCTTGATGTTACAAACCTCTCAGAGATTGTTCCACTTAACTTGAAACTACGCGCCGCGTAACTCACTGCAAAATTATCGGAACCACACAAGGAAAGAAGGCTGCGCGGCTTAAGCCAAGGCAGCCTTCAAGAGTTACTCAAGGGTCATTCTAAGTGATGCGGACCAACTCGGGTTCAGCAGTTGTCTTTTTCTCTTCGACTTCAGCCAGCAGTTTTTCCGTCTCCATCACAAAAGCTTCCACAATATTTTCGCCCGCTACCTTGCGCATCGGAATGCCATCCTTAAAGATCATTCCGACACCGCGGCCGAAGGTAATGCCAAGTTGGGAATCATGGGCCTCACCCGGACCATTCACGGCGCAACCCATGATCGAGAGATGCAGCGGTTCCTGGATGTGCGACAAGCGGCGTTCAATCTCCGTTACGATCTCGACAAAGTTGTCCACGTCGAGCCGGCCACAGGTAGGACAAGCGACCACGGTCACTCCGCGCTTGCGTAGCTCCAGCGATTTGAGAATTTCCCAGGCAACTCGAACTTCTTCCTGCGGTTCTGCGGCAAGCGAAACCCGAATGGTGTCGCCGATACCTTCATGCAGCAGAATTCCCAAACCAATTGCCGACTTAATCGTTCCCGTGAAAGCTGTTCCCGCCTCCGTCACACCGAGGTGAAAAGGATAGTCAACTTTCTGCGCCAGCAGGCGATAGGCGGCAACCGTTCGCTCCACGTCTGAAGCCTTTAAAGAAATGATCGTGTCCGTAAAACCGAGTTCTTCGAGGATGCGGATGTGTCGCATCGCGGACTCGACCATTGCTTCCGGGGTCGCCGTTCCGTAGCGCGCAAGCAGATCCTTTTCCAGTGAACCGCCGTTTACGCCGATACGAATCGGAACTTTTTGAGCTCGCGCGGCGCGCACCACCTCAACGATGCGTTCGTGCTTGCCGATATTGCCGGGATTAAGACGCAGCTTATCAATACCCGCTTCGAGGGCTAACAGGGCGAGCTTGTAGTGAAAGTGTATATCCGCAACCAGTGGCACGTCCGGAACGCGCTTGCGAATTTCTTTCAGCGCGTGCGCGGCATCGTTATCGGGAACGGCAAGCCTAACGATCTCACAACCAGCGCGCACCATCTCTTCGATCTGCGCGACAGTCGCCCCAACGTCAGCCGTGTCAGTCTTCGTCATAGACTGCACAACTACCGGGGCGCCGCCACCTATTTGAATATTCTTGATTTTTACCGCACGAGAGGTACGCATGAAAACTCAGTTCCACGTTCCTAGTTTGGAGTTTCGAGAACCCAGAACGCGGAACTCGAAACTCGAAACCCGAAACATCATTTCGCCGGCTGTGTAACTGCGGGCTTTTCTGCAGCGCCACGCGAGAATAGTTTTAAGACGTCATTGGAAATCACAAATACCATCAGCAGCAAGACCATTACGAAGCCCACTTGCTGAATGCGCTCGCGGACCGTCATCGAGATGGTAAGACCCACCGTCGCCAACAAGCCTTCGATCAGCAACAAGAAAATTGCGCCGCCGTCCAGCACTGGAATTGGCAATAAGTTGAAAATACCGAGGTTCAAGCTCAGGAACCCAAGCATTCCAAAAACACCAGCCCACCCGAGCCGTTCAACCGAAGCTGCGGCCGCGTTGTAAATGCCAATCGGACCCGAAAGCGTATTACGGGCGGAGCGTTTGCCGGTGAAAACCTGTCCCAGCGCCTTCCCGGTTAAGCGCAGAATCTCCAAATTAGTATTTACGGCGTAGGCCGTACCCGCCACCAGACCGACCCGTTGCAAGGGGATCTCTTCATCGGGGCGGAAACCTAAGCGCTCACGACCATCGGAAAGCTTGCGCGGCGTTGCCGTGATCTCCGTTCGTTGCCCGCTGCGATTCAAAGCAAGAGTAATGGTCTGGCCTTTATGATCGTGAATGTACTGGGTCACCTGCTCTGCACTGCCGACTGGTTGACCACCAATCGCCATGATCCGATCGCCAGGTTGCAACCCCGCCTCAGCCGCTGGGGTGCTGGGCTCCACCTCCCGCACAACCACTGGAACATCGCCGTAGTCAGGAACGAAATCGAGAAAGCCCGCGGTCTCGCCATCTTCAACGTGAGCAGAGGGAGTGATTGTCAGCGTCAGGCGCTGGCCATTGCGCTCAACGACGACTGGCAAAGGCTGGCCGGGAGAAAGCAAACCATCACCACGGATCGTTTCCCACTTCGGATTCTCAGTCCCATTGAACGAGACTATGCGATCGCCGACTTGCATTCCGGCAATCTCGGCAGCCCCGCCTCGTGACATGCCATCAACGACTGGCGCTGGGGTTGCCGGAACGCCATACATCAACGCCCCCGCGAGAGGAATTGCGAGCGCCGTCAAAACATTCATAACCGGCCCCGCAAGCGCGACGAGCACCCGCTGCCAACGCGGTCGCAAATTGAATCGTTCGTGCTCGGGAATGTCTGTAGCGCCGGCACCTTCGAGCGGGGCGTTTGATTCATCGCCGCCCAGTTTTACGTAACCGCCGAGAGGGATGGCGGAGACGCGGTAATCGGTGTGTCCCCACTTTCTACCAAACAAGCGCGGCCCAAATCCCACGGAGAACGTCTCGACGCGGATTTTGAAGAGTTTGGCGACAATAAAGTGGCCGAATTCGTGGAGAACAACGGCGGCACCGAGAATGAATATGAAGGCTAGAATACCCAGAACTGTCATTTAGTCTTTCTCACTTACAGATGTTTTACGCTCTCTATAGTCGTAAACATCTAATTTCATCGGATTTTTTAGATGCCCAAGGGGCAATCTGGTTGCCGCAAACGAGTGTACGTGTCTAATGGATAGTGCGTCAATCTTGAGTTTCGCCAGTTTTGCGAGCGTAAAGTCAAATTTACTGAAGTTTTCTGGAGGTAAGACGGCAAACTAAGAGCTTGCGCGATAGCAATCAGTTTCCGGCGAGCACGGCGGAAGGCCTGAGGAGGTTTTCGATTTCAATGTTGGCCAACAAACGGGCGCTTTGGTCGGCGGCGAGGACGGTTTCCAGATCGGTTGCGGGCTCAACGTTGTGTTGATCCATGACTCGCTCAATGACTTTGGAAATATCCGTGAGCTGTATGCGCTCTTCTATGAACGCTCGCACTGCTTCCTCATTGGCGGCGTTCAAAGCGGTGGGCAGGGTACCCCCGGTTCTCAAGGCACGGTAGGCGAGTTCGATGCATGGGAATCGTTCGCAGTCCGGTTCCTCGAAGTGCAGTGTGGCCAGGGCGGTCAGGTCGAGCGGCGGCAGCTCGCATGAGTGTCGCTCAGGATACGTCATCGCATATTGAATCGCATGACGCATATCCGTCACTCCCATTTGCGCAATCACCGAACCGTCGACCAACTCGATCATCGAGTGCACCACTGATTCGGGATGAACGAGGATGCCAATCTGATCGGCGTCAAAACCAAACAGCCAGTGCGCTTCGATCACTTCCAGTCCCTTGTTCATCAAGGTCGCCGAATCAATCGTGATCTTCGCACCCATGTTCCAGGTGGGATGGCGCAAAGCGTCTGAGACAGTGGCCGAACGCATCTCGTTGAGACTCTTCGTACGAAACGGTCCACCTGAAGCAGTGAGGACAATGCGGCGAACTTCGTGATGATGTTCACCCTTCAGACATTGGTGCAACGCATTATGTTCGGAGTCTACCGGCAACAACTCGGCCCCAGACTGCCTGGCAGCTCGAGTCATCAGCTCACCCGCCATCACCAAAGTTTCCTTGTTCGCGAGTGCAACTCGTTTTCCGGCTTCGAGTGCCCGCAGTGTGGGGACGAATCCGATCGCCCCAACGGTCGCGGAAACCACACAGTCAGCATCGGCGTGCGTCGCGACCTCCACTAAACCCGTTTCACCAACCAGAATCCGCGGCAGGTCCAGGTCCCTTGCAAAGAGACGACCGCGCAAATCGTGAGCGGCCTGCTCGGTTGCAACCGAAACAAGCTCGGGCAGATGCCGGGCTACCTGGTCGGCAAGAATCTCCACGTTGCTTCCCGCACCGAGCGCCACTACGCGAAAGTTCTCACTACCGAGTGATTCGACCACTCGCAGCGTGTTGCAACCGATCGAGCCGGTTGATCCCAGAATTGCGATCCCTTTTGAAGTCATGTCAGGCCGTCAGGAGGGGAACTTCTTGTTGCGCTTCGTAGGCGTTAATTAAGTCGACAACTCGCCCGGCGTCGTTGATGTAACTGGCAGAGACGACGCGCCAAGGGCGCCCGTCTCGATAAGCCAATCCGACCGTAGCATTCACGGTTCGTCGTTCACCGATCACTTTTAGACCTATGCTGGCGTCGCCGTTACTGTTGTGCACGTTCACGCTGCCGCTCACAAACGAACCGAAATCTTGCACCTCGCCAATGTCGTCCTTCAGCCGTTGATTGTTACGCAAGAAATCCTTCGCCGTCACGGCAGCGTCGCTTTGTCCCACTGTGTAGAGTGCAAAACCAACGATGCCACCGACGAAGAGCACGATCAATAAACCGACAGCGACGACGGCGACCCCGACCAATATGACGATGCGTTGGGTAGTCATTGGGCCGAGCGCTCAGCGTGGCGGCGTTGTTCAGCTAAAGTAAAACCGACCAAAATAGTAGATGAGCGGCGCGTTGAAGAGCAAGCTATCGAGGCGATCCAGTATGCCGCCATGACCCGGAAGAATCTTCGCCGCGTCCTTAGCGCCCGCTCCCCGTTTGAGTGCGCTTTCAGTCAAATCGCCGAATATGCCAATCAGGGTCATCACTGCCGCGAGCGGCAAAGCAATCTTGAGGGGTAACTCACGGAAGAACCAGTAGTGCGCTAAGACCGCCATCAGCAAACTCGCCAGCAACCCGCCCACTACTCCCTCCCAGGTTTTCCCCGGACTGATGGCAGGCGCCAGTTTATGTTTGCCAAAAGTTTTGCCGACATAGAAGGCCCCCGTATCGGCACCCATGATGACGAGAAAGAAGAATGAAAGGAGATCCGCTGACAGAGCTTGACTGAAACCGGTTCGCACTGCGACCAGATGGCCTCCGAGAAAGACGACGTAAAGTACACCGAGAATGGTCGTGCCAGTAGCGGCCAGCATCTTTTCGAACGGCGCGCCACGCAACGTTGCCGCGATCATCGTTCCTGCCGTCAGCACGATCAGAATCAGTTGAATCAGGAGCAAGTCGGGCAGTTCGCCGGGTTGGTTGAAGTAATAGACGACAAAGAGTGCGGTAGCGCCGAGATATCCGGCGACGGCATCGGGTTTAAAGTCGCGTTTCTTGGCGAGGACGTAAAACTCAAAGAGACCGAGCACTAAAGCTGCCGCCGCGAGCACGACAAAGAGCGGTTGCAGCCAGGAAACCAAAATTGATGCAATTAAGAACGGCAGGACAACGAGGGCAGTTATGATGCGGGACATTAAGTA
>JBAPXA010000420.1:0-9536 GCA_049283975.1 Pyrinomonadaceae bacterium
CGGCAAGACTTCTGTTCGCGGCGGTTATGGCATTTACTATGGGCGCATCCAAAATTCGGTGATTTCAAATGCCATCACCAATACTGGTGTGTCTACAGGCCAGATTCAAATCAGCACCACATCGGCTATTTATCCCAATGTCTTTGCTTCACCAGGAGCGGCCAGCGGTGGCACGAGTCCGATACCAAATATCGTTGCCTTTGCCTCAAACTTGGCGAATCCCCAAATCCACCAGGCGGATCTGGTGTTTGAGCGCCAGATTGCCACCAACACCGTGTTCTCCGCCTCCGCTCTGATGAGTCTCGGGCGCAGGCTTCCGACTTTTGTGGACGTTAATCTGGCGTTTCCGACAGCATCTACGACCTTCAGTATTGTCGGCGGGGATTTTGCCGGTCAAACTATCACAGTGCCTCGCTTTACCACCCGTCTGAACAACGGCTTCAATGTGGTCACAGAGGTCCGAAGTTCTATTAAGTCGGAATACGAAGCCCTGATCTTACAGTTGAACCGGCGCCTCACGAGAGGCTTGCAGTTCGCGACCAGCTATACCTTGGCTAGGGCAACCGATACTGGGCAGGCGACAGGAACGTTTACTGAAAACAATGTCCCCTTTAACCCCTATGACTACAGCTTTGAGGGGGGGTATGCGAATTTCGACATGCGCCACAGATTCGTGGCCAGCGCTGTCTGGCAACCTAAGTTTTTCGGAGAGGATAATAAGGTGGGCAGTGCGCTGTTCAACGGCTTTAGCTTCGCGCCCGTTATGTTCATCCAATCAGGATTTCCTTACTCGATTGGTGTTGACGGGTCGGTTTCCTCCGCGGTAAGAGGCGGCAGCGGCTTTACTGGTTCAAGAGGTGGCAACCGTCTTCATCCGCTGGTGGAACGTAATTCCGAGCGCTTGCCCAAGATAGTCAATGTTGATTTGCGCGCCTCGCGTCGCTTCCGGTTTACCGAAACAATGAACCTCGAGTTTCTAGCGGAAGCATTCAACCTCTTCAATCGCACTCAGATCATAGGCATAGATACTTCGGCCTACAGGATTTCAGGCTCCAGCCTAATTTCTCGACCTGAATTTCAAACCGTTTCTTCAACCCAAAGCACCGCGCTCCGTGAACGTCAGCTTCAGTTCGCCGTCCGATTCCAGTTCTAACTGAAGCCAGAAAGAATAACTTTCCGGGTGGGCCGTCAAGGCTCACCCGGTTTTCTTTGGTCCGAGAATAGTGCATGCAAGCTTAGATCAGACGATCACCCTCCAGTACTGCCGAATCCTGACGATAATGACAGCCACGACTCTGCCGGTTATGTAATGCGGCTTGCGCCACAATCAAAGCCACTTCAACTGCATTGCGTAACCCAATCAAGCCATCATCGAGTCGGGTCGTGCGGTAGAAGGTCTCGATCTCATTCCAAAGGTGTCGCAGTTCTCGAATCGCACGCGAGAGCCGCTCATTACTGCGCACCAGTCCCACGTAGTGCCACATGATGTTCTGGATGTTTTGCATGTCACCCTGAATCAATGCGGGGTCGGCGTCGGCAGTCAGCCCACTCTCATCCCACGAAGGAATGTTTCCGAATTCAGCAGGCATTGTCGAACTCTGCTTGAGAGTTGTTTCAATGTGTCGCGCCGCGCGATCGCCCCACACGAGCCCTTCAAGTAGGGATGTGGAGGCGAGGCGGTTGGCTCCATGGACTCCCGTACAACTTATCTCGCCAATTGCGTAGAGACGGCCAATGCTGGAGCGGCCCCACTCGTCCACCAGTACACCGCCGCAGAAGTAGTGGGCGGCCGGCACTACGGGAATGGCTTCACGCGTAATGTCGACGCCGGCTTGCAAGCACTGTTCGTAGATGTTGGGAAAGCGTTGCTTGATGGCATCAGCGGGCATGTGTGATGCGATGTCGAGCAGCACGTGAGCATAATCGTGCTTCTCCATTTCGCTATGAATCGCACGCGCCACAACGTCGCGCGGCGCTAAATCCTTCCACTCGGGAGAATATCTCTCCATGAACGGCATTCCATCCGAGGTCAGTAACACGCCGCCTTCGCCGCGCACGGCCTCGCTAATAAGAAATCCCTCCGCAGGACCGGGAACCGCGAGGGCAGTGGGATGAAACTGAACGTATTCGGCATTGGCTATACGAGCCCCAGCGCGGTTGGCCATGGCCAGTCCATCACCGCGTGCACCCGGCGGATTGGTGGTGTTGCGATAAATTCTTCCCAAACCGCCTGTTGCCAGCACCGTGGTGGTGGCAAGGTAGCGATGGACCGTGCGCTCCTGCCGGTCGAACATGTAGGCGCCATGACAGGTAATCGGTCGGTAGTTTGCCAGTGGATCTCGAGAGTGATGCGGGAATGTAATTAGGTCGACGGCGGTAGCATCCGACTCGATCGTGACATTCGGACACTCGCGCAAGGCTGAGACCAACCCAGCCATGATAGCCTTGCCGGTCGCATCCCCAACATGAAGTATGCGGCGCCGCGAGTGCGCGGCTTCATTCGTGAATAGAGCCTGACCATTGGCGTCCTGGTCGAAGTTTACTCGCGCTGTTTTTTCCAGAACCTCGTTAAGTAGCGACGGGCCCTCGGTAGCGAGGATTCGGGCCGCTGCGGGCAGGCTCACTCCGGCGCCTGCTTCGAGAATGTCAGCCTCAAGCAATTCCGGACTGTCGTCGATGCCGCGACCGATGATTCCGCCTTGCGCATAGCGGGTATTTGACTCGTGAGGATCGTGAGCGCGTGTAACGACGGTGATCTGGCGTTCGGGATTACGAGCGAGTCGGAGCGCGGTCGTGGCGCCGGCGATGCCACAGCCGATGATCAGCACGTCGGTTCTGTTCAATGGGTTCTCTTAACGGGTAGCTACCCGATGGCGAGCATTCTTTGCACTGCTCGCGCTGCTCGTTCCAGGATATCCGGTGGGAGCTCAATTAAGTATTGATTCTTTTGGAGCGCCTCGAGCGTGTCTTCAAGTGTTATCTCATTCATGTGTGGGCAGCGCACGCTGCACAGACGCAGCATGTCTTTGTCCGGATTCGCCGCCGCGATGTTGTCGCCCATTGCACACTCAGTGAGCAACAGATAGTGCGGAGCCGAACTGTTTTCCACAAATCTGATCATCGCCCCGGTGCTGCCGGAAAAATCTGAAGCGGCAACCACTGCCGGGCTGCATTCCGGATGAGCCAGGATTGTCACATCGGGAAATTGTTTCCGGACGTTAGCAATGTCTTCGACAGTAAACTTGTCGTGTACTTCGCATCTGCCGAGCCAACCAATCATCTGGAAGTTCAGCTCACCATCGGTGCTCTTGCGGGGATCGGTCGTGGGGAAAATGATTTCTTTTCCCGTCTCCTTGGCGACGTTCCGCGCCAGATATTCATCCGGTAAGAAGATGACTCTATCCGTGTGCAACGATTCAACTACAGCCACCGCGTTACCGGAAGTGCAACAAATGTCTGACTCAGCCTTCACGTCGGCGTAAGTATTGACATAGGTGACCACCGGAATGCCGGGGAACCGTCTTTTCAACTCGCGTACATCTTCCGCAGTAATGCTGGCGGCGAGAGAACAACCCGCTTTCTTGGCCGGTAGCAGCACGGTTTTTGTAGGATTCAGAATCTTGGCCGTTTCCGCCATGAACCGAACGCCGCAAAACACGATGATGTCTTTGTCAGTTTGCGCTGCTCGTCGCGCCAGCTCCAACGAGTCGCCCACAAAATCGGGCACCGAATTGAATAACGTCGGTTCCATGTAATTGTGACCGAGGATCACGGCGTTCTTCTCAACCTTGAGACGGTTAATCTCCGCAGCGATTTCCGACTTTAACTTCAATTCAAAGTCAGGAACTACGTTGGACAATTTTGCCTGCATTGCCCGATACATCTTTTCCGGATCTGTCTCTTTAATCATTTCTCTTGCCAGCTCGCTTAAATAAATCAGTCTGTTTTAACGATCAAACTGAAATCAAAAACTCTCGCTGAATGGGTCAGCTCGCCTACAGAAATAAAGTCGACTCCGGTCTCGGCAATCTGCCGCGCAGTTGCCAGATTCACATTCCCAGAAGCCTCCAACTGCGCGCGCCCGCGAGTCATTCGCACGGCCTCAGTCATCATTTCAAGGCTCATGTTATCTAATAAGATGCGCTTTACGCCTAAATCGATCGCATCTTTAACGTGCTCAAGGGTGCGGGCCTCAACCTCGATTTCGAGATCGCGTCGTGACGCGCGGGCGAGTCCGACGGCGCGTGCCAGACTCCCCGCATGGTCGATGTGATTGTCTTTGATTAGGATCATGTCGTAGAGCCCGAAGCGATGGTTCTGCCCGCCGCCGTAGTGCACGGCGAGCTTGTCAATCGCTCGCAGGCCGGGAGCCGTTTTGCGAGTATCAAGAATCTTTGCCGAAGTTCCCGCCACCAGTTCGACAAACTGCCGCGTGAGGGTTGCGATGCCCGACATACGTCCCAGGAAGTTAAGCGCAGTCCGTTCGGCTGTCAGGATCGAGCGGGCTGATCCGTAGAGTGAGGCGACAACGACGCCGCTCTCAACCAATGCCCCCTCTTGAACTGAAGCACGAAACTCCACGTGCTGATCCAAAGCGTGGAAGACCGCGGCGGCCACTTTTAATCCGGCTACCACGCCCGGTTGCTTCGCTTTGATCAAGCCCTCAAGGCGAGCATCGGGTGAGACAATCGAGTTCGTAGTAGCATCGCCATCGCCAAGATCTTCAATCAGGGCGCGCTGGATCGAGCTTTCAATATCAGCAGCCACAAGCTGATCAAGGTCAGGCTTGGTTTCTGACTTCACTTCCGTCGACATGCTGCTGAGTTTACAACGTGACAATTTTCGGTGCTACCCGCTGACCCCTCGGCGGCGTTGGACAACAAACTGTCAGGTTTTGACAGTTCCGGAAAAACTGCTGGCTTCGTCCAGCGCTGATTTGCTAGGATGGATTTGCCTGCCGGGCCTTAGTGCCCTTGCCAATCCTGAGCGTCAGCAATCCCCATGGACGAGCAAAGCAACACAATTTATCTGGATGACTCTGGGTCTGCCGACGCCTTGTCAGCGCATGCCCTGATGAGTTTCTGCAATGCGCTACCGGACCCAATCTTTACCTTTGACAGCCAGGGCGTGCTGATCACGGCCAATAACAGCGGCGCGTTGTTGCAAGGCCAGTCCGCAACCTGGTTGCAGGGCCGGCGTTGCTGCGAAATGTTCTGGCGCGTTGAAGGTGCTGAAAGCTGCATTGTCGAGCGAGCGCTCGAGACGAGGCAGCGTGTTGAAGTGGAATTGCTGGCAGGACCGGAGCAAAAACCGACGCTCGTGATCGTACAGCCGGAAACGGGAGATGCGACTCTTAGCGGTGCGGTTGTCGTTGCGCGTGATATCTCTGAGTTACGAAGTGCCGAAGCTGAGGCCCTCGCGCAGCGCTCATTCATGGCAAGCATTGCCGATCGCAGTCCTGATGAAATCTACGCGCTAGATAGTAACGGTCGCATCACCTGGATGAACGAACGCGGGGAAGCAGACAGCACATTAATGTTGTCGGGTCGCTACTTGATCGAGTTTGTTGCCGAAGAATCCCGAGAGTTAGCTACGGATAGATTGCAACGAGCGTTGGCTGGCGAAAACGCAGAGTTCGAGATGCGCGCGGTGCGCGCCGACGGCACGATACGCGACGTCGAAGCGCATACCTCACCATTATGGAAAGACAATGAAGTAACAGGCGTGCTGGTTTTCCTTCGCGACGTCACCGATCGGCGTCGGCACCGGGAGCTGCAGGCGCAATCCGACAAACTGCGGGCCGTCGGCGAGTTGGCGGCGGGAGTCGCACACAATCTGAACAACTCGCTCACGGTGATCCAGGGCCGGGCCCAGCTCCTGATGATGAAGACGACTGATGAGGCGGTCGCCAAGAGTCTTAAGATTATTACGAGCGCTGTCGAAGAAGGCGCCCAAACACTGCGGCGCATTCTCGAGTTTGCGCGCCGCGACTCCGCAAAAGAGTTCGCGCCCGTCGACATTTCTGATTTATTGATTTCAAGCATCGAGATTGCCCGACCAAAGTGGCAAAGCAAATCTGCCAAGGCCACAATCGAAGTTAAGACCGAGTGCAGCGGGCCAGTCTACGTGATGGGTGAGTTAGCCGAGTTGCGCGAAGTTGTGCTCAATCTCATTTTTAATGCTGTGGATGCGATGCCGGATGGCGGCTTGATCGAAATCGGCACCCGCGCCGAAATTGAGAGCGGCTGTTTCTGGGTAGCCGATAATGGATGTGGCATGCCGCCGGAGACAGCAGCCCGGATCTTTGAACCGTTCTTTACCACCAAAGGCAAAAGCGGAACAGGCCTCGGCCTTTCTGCTTCGCATGGCATCATCACGCGGCACAATGGCGAGATCCTGGTGGTGAGCGAACCGGGCGAAGGAACGCGCTTCGAAGTACGGCTTCCTTTGTGCGAAAAGAGCGAAAGATTTGTGAAGAACTCCCCGCCAGTCTTCGACGAGATTCACGACACCAGCGAGAATCTGATCTCGATCAAGTGATCCTTCACGTGTCTTAACCGTTCCAAGTTAGACCACTGCACCAGTCTCCGAAACGTACACTCAGATTGCCTTATTTGTCTCCGGCGCTGTTTTCGTTGCGCTAAATCCTTGTTGAGAGTCAATCGGCGATTGATTAGGCGAAGGCATGCCCGTTGCTCTGAGTCTTGGGTAACGGAGGCCGCCCGTCATTCGCTGCGGCTCTGATTTCAACAGGGAGGTTCAATTATGGGTTTACCAAACAGAGACGAGCTGGAAGGAAAGTTTGACCAGGCCAAAGGAGCCGTCAAAGAAAATGTCGGCAAGGCCTTGAATGATCGCGACCTCGAAGCAGAGGGTGATGCGGATCGGGCAGGTGGCAATATCAGGGAAGGTTTTGGCACCGCCAAACGGAAGGTTGGAGAAGCCGTGGAAGACATTGGCGACGCAATCAAGAAATAGTTTTTCACTTCAGATGAAACCGGGCCTGTGACGAAATCGCCACAGGCCCTTTTCTTGTTCAGGTTGCTCCGCCACTATTCAGTGCGTACGTGGGCACCGCCGACATCGTCGAGTAACTGTTCGAGATTTTCAATGTCCTCTTTGGTCTCAGCTTCGACACCAATCAGAATGCCACCTTCGCGCAGACCGGTCTCATAAACCTTGGCCCGGTACTCCGGAATCCCGGCGCCCACAAGCGCACCGATTACTCCGCCCGTCACGGCGCCAGCTCCGGCGCCGGCCAGCGCCGCCGCAATCGGACCTGCGATTACCAGGTTTATGCCGGGAAGTATGATGGTGCTGCCCACGGCTACCACCGCTGCCAACACCGCACCCACGGCGGTACCTACTGCCCCACCGATGCCGGCACCGTCCGCCGCGTGCGATTTCGCCTGTACCGCGAACTCCTTGGTGCGAGTCGCATCAGACATCAAAACGCTAATATCATTTCGTGAAAAGCCTCGTTTAAGAAGCGTATCGACTGCTGCTTCAGCAGCAACTCGATTCTTAAAAAGACCCGTAACCAATGCTGGCTTTGCCATAGAATATCCTCCTATAAGAATGTGAAACTTGCGCAAACTTTTGTTTGTACCCCAACGTTGTTTGGCAACCACCGTGCCCAGCTGATAAGTCCGCGATGTCTTATTTCCGGTGTGTCGCACCGCGTCGGTAAGCAAACACCGGTCTCGGGAAATGTTTGAGTTCAATACGGGCCAAACGAATCTGCGTGCACACGAGGTTAACCACGCGGCTCAACTGTTTATGCTTTCTCTGCGTCTTGGCGTTCCCGCGCCCTAGCGCTGAAATGTTGTAATGTGGAATCGTCTCGGCATACTCTGCGGTTAAGTTTCCTTTCGAGTTGAGTGGTCAACATTCCTTGAAAATTCTTCAGATCAGTTCAGCTCAGGCGTTTGGTGGCGGGGAACGTCACTTAGCGGATCTCGCCAACTCGCTCGCCGCTCGCGGTCATGAAGTTCACGCAGTGCTGCGTCCAAATTCTCCGCTTGGCGGCGCACTGAAGCTACCCCAAGAAAATGTCAGCACCCTGCCGCTGCGGAACGCACTCGATGCGCGCAGTGCGAGCGGGCTCGCGAAGCTTGTGCGGCTTTATCAGATCGAGATTGTTCATGCGCACATGGCGCGCGACTATCCACTCGCTGCGTATGCGGTGCGCAGAAACCCGGGCGCGCGTCTGATTGTCACGCGCCATGTGTTGTTTCCGCTGAATCGTTTGCACCAGGTGACGCTTGCTCACGTTTCGCGAGTGATAGCGGTTTCGCACGCCGTTGCTCGTGCACTGCGAGCGCAAGGCCTCGTCGCCCCAGAGAAGATCACCGTAATTCAGAATGGTGTTGACGTGCGGAAGATTGATGACGCGCGGCGTCGTTTCGATCGGTCAGAGTTTTGTCGCCGTTGGGACCTGCCGGCCAACGGTGCGCTAGTTGGAAGCATCGGCACGTTAACGCTCTTAAAAGGTCACGAAGACTTTTTGCAGGCTGCGGCTAAGGTGCGAGAGTTTCACCCGTCCGCCTTTTTCATCATTTCCGGAACGGAAAGCGCAACCACTCAAGAATACCGGCGACGGCTCGAGCAACTGATTCAACAACTCGGACTTGCTAGTCGGGTACGACTCATTGGCCGCATGGACGACATCAGTGAGTTGTATTGTGCGTTGGACGTTTTCGTCTCGGCTTCGCACAGCGAGTCGTTTGGATTGGCGATTGTGGAAGCGATGGCGGCGGGCACAGCCGTCGTGGCGACTGACACGGCGGGTGCGCAGGAAATCATGGAAGAGGGGAGAACCGGAGTCTTAATTCCAATCGGCGCGATTTCTGGAATGGCCGAGGCAATCCGACGGCTACTAGTTGATGGCCAACGACGCGAAGAATTAGCTGACAACGCACGGAGACTCGTTCACGAACGCTTCAGTCTTGAGCGAATGGTCGCTGACACTGAAGCGGTCTACAGGCAAGTGCTGTCACAAGCGGTAAGGTTGGCACCGTCCCGTTAGTGACGAAATATTTAAACATTGTGCGCCTACGGCGCCGACTTTAGGTGCCAAACCCGATCAAAGCTGATCGATCTTCGCGGCCAGAATGAAATCGCTTTCAGTCAGCCCATCAATCTTGTGAGTCCAAATGGTGATTTCGACCCGGCCCCAGCCAAAACAAATGTCGGGATGGTGGCCCTGCTGTTCTGCTAACTCACCCACCCGATTTACAAACGCGAGCGCCTCAGCAAAGTCACGAAACTTGAAGACCCTGCTCAGGTGATGTTCCGCCACAACCGACCAACTGCTGAGCTCACCGCTCAACGCTTGCAGTTCATCGCCTTTAAGCGGTGGTACGCCACCACGGCACGGAACGCATTCACGACTCGCTAACTCACTCATACGGTTTCTCCGGTGCTGGCCTTCTTCAGTAAGGCGATCTGACCTGCGTGATAGAGATCGTGCTGCACCAGGCCGTGAAGCGTTACATATATTGACGGCATACCTTCAAGAATGGGCTCATTAAGCC
>JBAPXA010000421.1:0-6137 GCA_049283975.1 Pyrinomonadaceae bacterium
GACAAAACTCCGAAAGGAGAACGCCGCTTCAAGTGATCAAGAGGACGAGAAAGCTGCGGTTAACGACGCCTACGACATTCTGCGCTTCGAACTCAAGGACCTCGACAATTTCTCGGTTTCAAAAAGAGGGGTCACGTTTCTTTACGACGCCGGGTTCCCTCACGTTATCAAGGCGCTCGAACCGAGCGGTCGCTATTTTTTCCAGTACGAACAACTTAAGCCCTACATCAAAGGCGATGGGCCGTTGGGTCAATTCGTTCGCTAAGCTAGAATGCCTGATATGAATGAAAAACGAATTCGGGTGCTGGTGGCCAAACCTGGACTGGATGGCCACGATCGCGGCGCCAAAGTAATTGCGCGTGCCTTGCGCGATGCCGGCATGGAGGTCATCTACACCGGTTTGCGACAGACTCCGGAAATGATCGCAGCCGCAGCGCTTCAGGAGGATGTTGATGCTGTAGGCGTTTCAATCTTGAGCGGGGCCCACAACACGCTCTGCCCGCGCATCGTGCAACTGCTCCGCGAACAAGGCATGGATGATTGCCTCGTCTTGCTGGGTGGCATTGTTCCGCAGGAAGACATTACGAAGCTGAAGAGTGAAGGAGTGGCGGAGGTTTTCCTGCCCGGCACTTCCACTGAAGATATCGTTTCGTTTCTACGCCAGAACGTTAAGCCCCGTGAATAATAAATGATTGGAAAGCCGGTGGGACCAGCGTTTGAAATTTCCGAAGCTGCCCCATCACTCCTGGTTGTTCGTCTCACTCGACCTGCTGAACGTAATCCGCTCTCAATCTCAACAGTCACCGATCTCAGCAACTCACTCCCGCTGTGGCTTGGCCGCGACGATATCGCGATAGTCGTCTTCACTGGTACCGACGACGTGTTCGCCTCCGGTGCAAATATTCGCGAGTTGACGACACTCGACCGGAATGCCGCGAAAGAGTTTTCCGAATTGGGTCAGCAACTGCTCAACTCAATCGCTCGGGCACGACAAAAGACAATTGCTGCCATTAATGGCTACTGCATCGGAGGTGGGCTTGACCTCGCGCTGGCCTGCAATGTCCGAGTAGCTTCAGCGAAAGCGAGGTTCGCCCATCCCGGAGCCCGGCTGGGAATCATCACTGGCTGGGGTGGCACGCAAAGACTCCCTCGGCTCATCGGAAAGTCGCGTGCTCTTGAACTCTTCGCGAGTGCCGGGACCATCGATGCCCCGGAAGCCCTCCAAATTGGACTTATCGATCGAATTGCTGATCCGGTTTTGGAAACTGCACTTCGACTTCCATGACAACCTCATAGGCTTTGCCGGCGATCCCAGGTCACGAAAAAATGGACTCTGCGTTACGAGATCTCGTGAATTTACGAAATGTCGTCGTTGAAATTTCTGAACTCTCGCCAACATTTTGGATTTTCCTTAAGCGTCTCCAGGCAGCTTGCGGCTAAACACGCTGATAATCGCACTTAGATCTCTGCCTCGCAGCGTGGGCACGACGATTGCGAAAACGAAATTACAAGTTCTCTCCCCACCTTCCCGACTACGTCTCCCTGAAGTCTTCCCGACTAAGTCTCCCTGAAACTGATCTCCCCGGACACGACTGCCGCAACCGGAGTACGCGGCGTTTCTGGCCTCAGAAAAAGGAGCAGCAACATGAAGTACGCTTTAAGGTTGTTTATGATCCTGTGCATGGGCTTCGCGAGTGCGACGGCCTTTGCCCAAGAGCCGATCGGCTCTATTGAAGGGACCGTAACCGATCCGCAGAATGCCGTGGTGCCCAATGCGTCGGTTACAGTACGCAACATCGCCACGAACCTAACTCGCACCACCACTGCTGCCGACAATGGCAGCTATCGAATTTCGCAGCTTCCACCGGGAACGTACGAGGTGAAAGCAAGCGGCTCCAACTTTAAGACATCACTCATTTCAGACGTTGTGGTGGCGGTCGGGCAGGTTCTACCCCTGGACATCCATCTTGAAATCGGCGTTCCTGACGAAACAGTTACAGTTGTAGGGGGCGGTGAAGCGCAGATCGAGCGAACCGACAACACTGTTTCGGGCGTGGTCAACACACGACAAATTCAGAACCTACCTCTGAACGGTCGTAATTTTTTGGATCTCGCGCAGCTGCAGCCGGGCGTCGAAACAGTGCAGGGTGGCAGCTTTGATCCCACGAAGGCTAACTACACTGGTGTCTCGATCGCCGGTCAGGCCGGTCGTTCGACTCAAATCGCGGTGGATGGCGCCTCGGTCGTAGACAATGTTGTCGGCACGACCACGCAAAACTTCTCACAGGAGATCGTGCAGGAGTTCCAACTCGGCATCTCGAACTACGAACTTTCAACCGGCGCTTCGTCCACCGGCTCGGTGAACGTCATCTCGCGTTCCGGCTCAAACGAATTCCACGGCAATGGTTATATCTACGCCCGCAGTAACACGTGGGCGGCCTTTCCAGCGCTGGCGCGCCTTGACGCTGCCAACGGCATCCCTGAGAACGCGCGGGCGACCGAAGTCCCATTCGACCGTCAACAGTTTGGCGGCACTTTGGGTGGCCCAATCCGCAAGGACAAACTGTTCTTCTTCACGAACTACGAGTACAACAACCAGGACGGCTCTTCTATCCATCTGCCGCTGATAGCGCCCAGCTTCGCGGGCTTTACCACGAGCCCGTTCAACGAGACGCTGTTCACGACGAAGGTGGACTGGAATATGTCGTCCAAGATGAACAGCTACTTCCGTTACTCGTTTAACGACAACGATAATAACGTGCCCTTCCCGCCGGGCACCGGTATCGTGCCGAGGGCTTCTACCAGCGGGATCTTCGAGTCAAACAATCAGGTAGTACTAAACAAGACGCACGGGTTTGTGTTCGGCTTGACACGTGCCTTCTCGCCGAACGTATCAAACAGCTTCGTCTACAGTCTGAACGACTTTCATAATCGCGTTGATCCGCTCGTACCTGACATACCGGAGATTCGCACCATCAATGATGGCCAAACCTTTCGCTCGGGCACGAACGCCATCACGCCTCAAGTCACTGACCAAAGCCGCAATCAGATCCGCAATGACCTGACCTGGGTCCGCGGCAATCACACGTTTCGCTTTGGCGGTAACTACGAGCGTACCTCGATAACGGGTCTGTTCGTTTTCGCGAACCCCAGCCGCATTCGCATCTTCGAACCTCTCGGGGATGGTTCAACCGAGGACGACTTCCTCGATGCTCCCGTCTTCGATCTGTCCTACGGCATCGGCGACGCAACCCTACCGTTCAACACGCCGGAGGGGGCAACCGTCAACCATCGCTTCCAATTCTATGGCAGCGATAACTGGAAGCTGACCAAGAGGTTCACACTTAACTACGGCCTCGCTTACCGCATCGACACAAACCTCTGGAACCACGACCAGTCGCGTCCAGAGATTGTCGCTGGTGTTTTCGGCAAGGGCACGGCGCCTAGCCCGAGGGACAACAACAACATCGCTCCACGTCTCGGGTTTGCTTGGGATGTCGCCGGCAACGGTAAGACTGTCATTCGCGGCGGCGCCGGCATCTACTATGACAACACAATTGACAATCTACGACTCTTCGAGCGCGCCGATCTCGGTCCTCCAGGAGCGCAGCTTTTCCTCGTCGGTTTCGATGTGAACAGCCCGCTGCTGCCGGGTGGCGATGGGCGCTTCAGCGATGACCCGACGTCCGCGAGCGGATTCATCACTCTCAGAGACATGTTAGCGCTCGCCCCTGCGGTGCGTGCAAATATTGAATCTCAGGCATTCAATTGCTCGCTTCCGACGTCGATTGAGTGTTTTGAAGCCATTTCCGGCCCTCTCTTCTCAACCGAGTTCCAGGTACCTTACTCGATCCAATACTCGGTCGGCTTCCAGCGCGAACTTCCCGGCAACATGGTCGTGCAGGCCGACTTCAATTACCGCAAGGGCCTGCACGAAGTGATTATCTATGACGCCAACCGCTTGTTCGATTTGACCATTCCAAATCAACAACGGACGGCGTTCCCAAACACCATTCCCTACGCCGACTCTTCGGCTTTCTCGACTTACAAGGCGTTGCTCGTTCGCCTGGATCGCCGTTTTTCAAACGGCTTCCAGATGACAGCCAGTTACTCGTTGTCGAGATTCAAGGCCTTCGGCGGAGACTCGCTCGGCCTCGGCGTAGCCATCACCGATCAGAACGACTTCCGTAAGGAGTTCGGACCCAGTGGCCTCGACCGCACACACCGACTCGTGGTGAGCGGTCTCTGGGATTTGCCCTTCTTTAAGAAGAGCGATAGCTGGGCCAAGCGCAATCTGCTCGGCAACTGGCAGGTTTCGTTGATCTCAACAGCTTTCAGCGGCCTCCCGCAGCAAGCTTTCCTTCCACACTTCGCGGATCTCTCACGAACCGGCACGTTTAATTCTTACCTGCCGGGAACAGGACCGGGATCCTTGGGTCGTGGCATTACTAGTGTCAGCCAATTGAACGACATCATTACGGCGTACAACAACAGCATCCCGACCTTGGGCGAACCGTGCAGTCTTGCGATCAGCTCAACGGGGCGCTGTGATAGTAACGACCCGTCCTACCGTGACCCGCTGGAGAGGCTGGCGCTGCTGCCTGCAAACCAACCTATCGGCGGCGACTCGATCATCTCGCAGGATCTGCGTTTGACGAAGACGTTCGACATCACCGAAACCGTCAAGCTCGACTTGATCGGCGAGGTGTTCAACGTCTTCAACGTAGCGAACCTGACTGGGGTTACTGACTTCATTCTTCCGGATGAAGGTACGCCCCCTGATCAGATCACGTTCCTTCGCCCGTCGCAGCGTTCCACCAGCGTTTTCGGCACTGGTGGCCCGCGCGCCTTCCAGTTCGCGGCGAAATTCCGCTTCTAGCGATTTCGTCTCGACGGTAGTCGCAATACTAAGGTGGGGCCTGAAACATGGCTCCACCTTTCTTTATTAGGGTGTAAGCGATTGTACTGTGCACGACTTGCCATTATGGGAGGGTGATCTGATGACCGTGCAAATTAAAAGACTGGTGTTTGTTTCTATCATCGTGCTGTCCTGTTGCATCTCGCTCTTCGCCCAAGGGCATTCGATAAGAGGGAAAGTTAGAAATGCGGCTGGTGTGAACGTCGCCCGTAGCCCAGTAACACTGGAACGAAACGGCGCAATGGTGGAACAAACCGTTACCAATAATGAAGGTGACTTCACTTTCACTGGTCTAACCGATACCAGTTATACAGTTATCGTAACGGCGGTTGATTACAATCCAGCAAGTGAGTCCGTCGAATTTGTCAGGGCCGCTGCCTCAGACCAGCCCGGAGAATTGCGCACCGTAGAAATTACCCTGACATTCAAGGAACCTGTGCGACCCCCAAGGGCAGGAATAAACTTTGTCCAAAACATTCCAGCACCCGCCCTGGCTGCTTTTGAAGCCGGACTAAAGCACTCCCGTGAAAACCGTCCGACAGAAGCTATCGCCTCATATCGAGAGGCAATCAAGATCTTTCCAAATTACTTCAACGCCAATTTGACTCTCGCTGCTGAACTCGCCAAACAAGGCCAGTTGGAGGAGGCCATTACGAGTTTGGAAGCTGCCCGCGCTGCGAATCCTAAAGACGATCGCGTCTACGACCTCTTTGGTCGGGTGATGATGCAGCAGCGGAAATACTCGGTGGCAGCTCGTATCTTCGCCGAAGCCACCCGTCTCAATCCGGCCGAGACTCAATATCTTCTAGCGCGGGGGACGGCGCTGATCGAGCAGGTAGTCGTTATTGATGGGACACCATCCACAACGGCAACGGATGAACGTTCATTTGCTCTCACAGAAGCAGAGCGAGTCTTGTTGCAGGCGGTAAAGCAGAACGAGAAACTCGCAGATGCTCACTTGCAACTGGCGCGCGTTTACGAAAAGAAGGGCGAACGAACGCAAGCTGCAGAGCAACTAGAGCGTTACCTGCGTAAAGCACCGAATGCTAAGAATGCAGAACAGATTAGAGTAGCAATCAAGAAACTGAGGCAGTAGGCAGGAGGCGGGTCAAAAAATCATTTTCCATATATCATTTTTAATTTCTCATTTTTCATTTGGTTTGAACGACTTTTTTGATTCCTGACCGAGCGGTGGTCTTGGTTCGTGGGTGTTCGTGTC
>JBAPXA010000422.1:0-2092 GCA_049283975.1 Pyrinomonadaceae bacterium
AGCGCCAGCGAAGTCGTTTTCATTCAACAGGACTCCTATTACCGCAATCTGCAGGATCTCCCGCTCGACATCCGCCAGTGCGCTAACTTCGATCATCCCGACGCTATTGATAACGAGCTGCTCATAAATCACATTCGTAAGCTAAAAGCCGGCGAGATGATCGAATTGCCGCTTTACGACTTTCGCACTAACTCGCGTCTGCCTGAAACCCGGCGCGTTGAACCTAAGCCGATCGTGATTGTCGAAGGCATTCTGATCTTTACCGATTCACGATTGCTTAAGCAGATGGACATCAAGGTCTTCGTCGATACTCCGGATGATATTCGCTTTATTCGCCGTTTGCGGCGCGATGTTGCTGAGCGAGGTCGCACAGTTGAGTCAGTGATCGAACAATACCTGGCAACAGTGCGCCCGATGCACATGCAGTTTGTGGAGCCGTCCAAGCGCGAGGCGGACGTGATCATTCCCGAGGGTGGACATAATCTGGTGAGTATTGATTTGCTTAGCGGAAAAATCAGGGAGAGGTTGGCGGCGACTCTGACCTCAGTCGGAGGTCAGCATTGAACGAACACAATTTTCCACCTTTAATCGAGGCGGCAACAAAAGCGCGTCTGCAATCGATTGCGCCTTTTTCCAATTTTCTTGTGGGCGCCGCAGTCCGAACCGCGGGCGGCAAGGTTTATGTCGGCTGCAACGTTGAGAGCGCGAGTTATGGCCTAACTGTTTGTGCTGAGCGCGTGGCGATCTGGAAGGCATTGTCGGAAGGCGAACGAGATTTTACGGAATTGGCGGTAGTCGCCGACACGGGAACGTTAACTCCTCCCTGCGGCACTTGCCGGCAGATCATCTGGGAGTTTTGTAAGCACGCCACCATTGTGCTGGCGAACCTGAACGGACAAACGGAAATCGTTTCCATTAAGGACCTTTTGCCTCGCGCATTCGACGCCAGGTTTCTCAGCGGCGGCGCGGTCCGCGACTAAGCCATCTTCGAGCTGGGGAAGCCAACTTTGATCAGAAGCCTATGTCAAAACATCTGCTGAGCAAGCTCATTCTTTGCGCCATGTTGCTGAACTTTTCATTGCCCGATGCTTCCGCTCAGACGATGAGAAAGCGCGGCGGGCTGGTGGATTTGCTGGTTCTCGGCGGCACCGTGGTGACGATGAACCAGAGCCGCGAAATCATTCTGGACGGCGGCGTCGCGGTGAAGGCCGGCAAAATCGTGGCGATTGGATCAAGGGCTGAAATTAGCGGCAGCTATGCAGGCCGGCAAACTATCAACGCCGCTGGCCGCATCATCATCCCCGGATTGATTAACGGGCACACGCACGTACCGATGGTGTTGTTTCGCGGATTGGCAGACGACCTTGATCTCCAGGAATGGCTGACGAAGTACATCTTTCCAGCGGAAGCAAAAAACGTCACCGAAGAATTTGTACGCGTGGGGACACGTTTGGGCCTGGCGGAAATGATCCGTGGCGGCACCACTACCTACTGCGACATGTACTACTTCGAAGATGCTATTGCCGAGGAAACGGCGAAAGCCGGAGTTCGTGGCGTGCTCGGTGAAACCGTTATCGATTTTCCCGTTGCTGATAACAAGACGAATTCCGAGGCGATGGCCTACGTTGAAAAGTTTGTGAAGCGTTGGCAAGGTCACGAACTAATCGTTGCCGCCATTGCACCCCACGCGCCCTACACAGTTTCGGAGGAACACTTGCGCGCCGCGCGCGCTTTCTCTGATCGAACCGGTGCTCCGATCGTCACGCATATTTCTGAAACGAAGCGCGAAGTCGACGACAGCGTGAAGGCTCACGGCGCGAGTCCGATCGCCTATCTGGATCGCATTGGCTTTCTCGGTGAGCGGGTGATTGCGGCCCACGTAGTTTGGCCGCAGGGAACCGACACGCAAATTCTCAAGCAGCACGGCGTCGGAGTGATTCATAACCCGCAGTCAAATATGAAACTGGCTGCCGGCGTTGCGCCGGTGCCGCAGATGATGAAAGACGGTCTGCGACTTGGTTTGGGCACGGATGGGGCGGCTTCGAACAATGACTTGAGCATGTGGGAAGAAATGGATTCTGCGGCCAAGCTG
>JBAPXA010000423.1:0-15130 GCA_049283975.1 Pyrinomonadaceae bacterium
CGCCAGCACCGCGAGTGCGAGCAACACCACGAGGAACTGCGCTACCACGCTGATCCAGCCGGCGTTTCCCGGCTCCATTTTTTTGGGCTTAGGGAGAAACTGCTGCAGCCATTTTACGAGCCGGTTCCAGAGTCGGGCGAGAGCGCTTTCGTTTTGCAGATTGCGCGTGTATTCAGGACGGCTCAGAATTTCGGCTAGCCGGTTGCCGGCAGCAACCTTGTCCCCAGGCGTCCTGCCTGTCTGATCAACCTCGGCAACTCGCTGCTCCAGGCCACGCAAACGTTCGAGGACTCGAGCGAGCGTTCCGGCGCGATCTGTTTGAGTCTTTTCGTAGCTATCGAGTTCGCGATGCAGCCAGCCATTGTTAACAGCAATAGTCACGTCGCCGAGTTGGACATTGTCAGTCTCGGGCAAAGCGACCCGAACTGCCGCAAGAGTTTGACTAACTCGCGTCACCCGATCGGTTTCAGATTCGCTTTCATCATGCTGGCTCATGGTGTCGAGCGCAGTGATTGATTCACGCAGTTGCAGGTGATACTCAGCCAGCGATTTAGCGGTAGCAGTGGCGACGGTAAGTGTCAGCAACAATAGCAGTGCTGACAGGAGTCGTATTGCGGCGCACGAAAAGACCGTTACAGTACGGGAGCGGTAGCGACCGCCCGCAACTGGGCAGCCACTCTGGGTCCGAACCTCAAAGCCGGTCTTGTTGAGTGCGGTCGTTACTGCTCCCGCATGGCACCGATTCGCGCAATCCAATCGGCGAGTAAGGATATGAAGGTGAAGTAGTTCGCGCACTTCAGCAGTTCATTTCAATCCCAGTATACTTCCCGGCGCCGCGAAGCTGTGTGCCGGAATAGCTCCAGGATTCTGCACGATCGCCGGAGCGAAAGGCGAGGTGACATTGATGTCCGGCATTTGGCCGAGATGTTGCGCCGCCATTAATTCAATGTCGTAGCCTTCATGACGTACGCGTTCGTCCACGTAAAGAAGCGATAGTCCCAACATCCACACGGGCGCCAGGACGATTGAACTGAGTGGCTCCATGACGCTATAGCCGATTGCATACCAGGCAGGCCAGTTCGCCGCATTCCAGGGCGCCGGATCGATACCGTTAAGGTATCCATACCAGCCAAGCGGCACTACGAGGATCATCAGGGCCGAGTATGTGGCGAAAGCAATGAACAGAGTCATCGCCATCAAGCGACGCACGTTACCACGCGCGAGTGAAAAACTTCTGCTGATCGATTCAAACACGGGCTTGCCTTCGACCAGCATTGCCTGCGGGACGTAGGCTACGCGTCCCACAAAAAAGAAGAAGAGCCAAAGACCAACAAAGGCGCCGGCCGCAAACCCAATTCCTGCTATCACCACGGAAAGCCAGGTTGGCAAAATCTGGGCGGAGATCAATGCTCCGATACTGATAATTACCATCACCATGTAAAAGCCAAACACGGCCAGGAAAGCCGAGAGCATCGCCCAGAGCAACATCACAATCGAAGCTGCTAGAAGCGACCCAAAGCGTGAACGAACCGCCGCGTAGGTGGTGCGCACAGACACCGGGTGATTCCAGAGCAAGTGCGTCACAAGGTTTCGTGCTGCTCCACCCATGACGAGCAGGCTAAAGATGTGGCCACTGATTATGAGGAGGAGCCCGCCAATCGCCGCGATAACGTAGAGCGCCAACATTCCCCCACTATCGGTGGTGAAGCCGCGCCGCCAGGCGATCGTGAACATCACGGAACCGATAGTGGAAACGATGACAGGGGGCGCTGCGATGCGGATGAGAGTGAATAGGTGCCGGCGATAGAGACGAACGGCCCGGTCAATCAAATCTCCAGCGCCAAGCGGCGCGAGGGGTAACTGATTGACAGGGACACTAGACATTGGCAGCTAAGACCAAGGCGAATCTTAGCACGCGCAACTTGGTGCTCAACATATCTAATAATTGATGAGGGCCTGGCTGATCCGCCGTGAGAGCCGCAGGATAGAAGTCGTGAGCCCTTAAGGATGCTGCCAGATTGAACCGTCGGAATAGACAAGATGAGCGATCACAATGTGCTCCGTGTAGGGTAGCGGCTCCTTGCTGGCGAGCCGTTCGGTACTGACTGTCCTTACCGGCGGCGTCAGATAGAGCACATAAATCTCTTTCGTCTTTCCGGGTTTGATTGTTTCATCGCTCGTAAACTGATGGCGTGCGACCAGCTGTTGCGCTGCCTGATCGATAAAAACGTAATCCCAGTCAATCGACTTTATGGTCTTGCTGCTGTCGTTTCTGAGGGTGAGTCTGTATCTGTAACCTTCAATGGATCGACCCTGGTTGGCCTTGACGGCTGCCTGATCTCGCATTTCGTTTTCGCGTTCGATCCTGGTTGCGACCAATCGATCGTTGGTGTTCCTGGCCGCGGCCAGTTGTCGCTCGCGTTGCGACTGCTGCACCAATTCGTCTACCGAGGCCATAGACGCCATTGACGCCTTTCGTCGGATAGTTTCCCTCTCCCAACTGTATTTCAAGACCGCAACGCCCCCACCAGCATCCTGTGTCTGAGCCGGGGCGGTGACGCCCGCGACGAATAGCAGCATCAGCATGCAGACTCTCATGGTCGTTCTCCTTGTGATCAGGAATAAGAAAAAGGGAGGGCACTCATGGCGAGCAGCCCTCCCAAATCAAATGCTGAAGGTTCACTGAGACTGAACTTAGAAGGTGAACTTTCCGCCTACGGTGATGGTGCGGGTGCCCCAGTTGTTCAGGTTCTTTCCAAAATCAGCGCTATTCAGGTTGTTAACCGGAGTACCGAAGTCGTTCTGGTTGAAGGCGTTGAGAAAGTCTGCCCGGATCGTGAAGCGACGGATCTCATCGATATAGAATCGCTTTGCCACGCTGAGATTGGTGTTGTATGTGCCGGGTGCCCGCAGGGTGTTTTTGCCCAAGCTCCCGCCGCCGTTCGCCATACTGAAGGTCAGGATTGCACCTGAAGCGTTCCGCGGTACCAGGAAACGTCCTGGAGCCGTAAACGTTCGCAGGTTTCCGGTGACCGGATCGAAAATCAGCGGGGCATCGGGATTTACGTCCGGGCGGTCACCACCGGCGCCGTTCCCGTTCGTATCCACACCGGTAAGAATTGAGAACGGTTGGCCTGAGGTTCTGGAAGTAATGCCTGATATTTGCCAACCGCCGAAGACGCGCTTAAGGAAACCATTGTTCGCTGCAAATCCCGGTGTCGGGACCTCGTACAAGTAATTGGCAACGAAGCGATGGGTGCGGTCAAATACCGAGACACTCCACTCCGCGGCGTAGTTGAGAAAATCCTGCGGCACTTGCGGCGAGCCTGCGGTTATTGCGCCAACGCCGAGTGACTCATCGTTGTCGCTCATTAGCTTGCTGAAAGTGTACGCGATACCAAACTGGAAATTCCTCGACCAGCCCTCACCCCCCAAGCGCCGGTTAAGTGAAACGAAACCAGCGTTGTAGCTAGCCTTTGCCGTACTGGCAATCAACACGCGTGAGCCAAACTGTGGAAATGCGCGGCGTTCTTGTACGGACGGGATTGCCAGGGTGTTGCCTGTTGAGCGCACAAGGGCAGCCTGGGCCTCCGTTAAGGTGGCGTTGTTACCCTGAAGTTGATTTACCTGGTGCCGAGAGGTACTGCCGGTGTAGCCGGTTTCAAGCACGTAACTGCGACCAAATTCGCGCTGGACGGTCAAACTGTAGATGTGTGACTCCGGCATCTGCAGATCCTCGGGGCTGTTTACGTAAGTGGCCAGTGGATTGAATACTGCTGCGCCAGTCACCGGAACAACTGCCGGGAATAGATCAACTGGATTGTCGCGGCGTCCCGTAACGACGCGCGGGAAGTTCGCAGCGTTCACTGTCAGGATGTTGTAGAACAGCACATCGTAATTCTTGCGATAACCTCCACGAAGTACGGTTTGTCCATCGCCGATCAAGCGGTCAAATATTCCGTTGCCGGTGCGATGCGGGCTGTAATTGAATCCGACAGCCGGGGCCCAATTGTTTTTGTCCGTCGGAACTGGACCGGGAACCAGAGCCCCAAGTGATTGAGCGTCGGTGGCGCCGAAGAACCCAAACGGATTATTGGCAACTTCGTAGCGCAGGCCGAGGTTGAGCGTTAAGTTTGGCGTGACACGAAAGTCGTCCTGCGCAAAGTAATACTGTTGCCATTGCCGCGCATCGAATGAGGCAACGTTTATTGCCTGCTCGAACGAGGTGCCCACGTTATTGACAAAGGAAGCAAGGTTCGAGAAGGCGTAGGTTCCCTTGGTGTTGAAGGCTGCCTGGTTGAACAGGTGAATGTGGCGAATATCAAAGCCAAACTTAAGTGAGTGGCGGCCTTTCTGCCAGCTGAGCGTGTCAGAGACTTGAATGCTGTTTTGAATGCGGCCCTGCGGGAAGTTGCTCAGGCCGCCAATAGTGAAGAATCCGCCAATTGTTGTGGTCGGGGTAACTGGGTCGTTTTCCGGGAAGGCAAGATTGCGCCGGACATAGGATCCGCGAAACTCGTTTAGCACACTTGAATTGAAAACGTGCGTTTCGCTAAGGGCCATGTTCTGGTCAATTACGTCCTGACGGCCCGAAAAGAGTTCGCCAAACTGCGTGTTGCTGATGACGTTGGCGCTGTAATCCGCATTCCGCGTATAACGGAAAGTGATGTTGTCGTTTTCACCAATACGATGATCGAACCGCATCATGAAGTTAAAGTTATCGACCGGGCTGACCCGCCCAACTGTCACGGTTCCCGTTTGGATGGGGATGCCATTGATCACTGCGGACGTTGTATTGACGGAGTTGAAGACCGGATTCAACAAGTAGATCTGATTAAGGAATGACAAAGCCGCCAAGGCGTTCGCCCGACTGCCCGCTGACTGAGCCGGAGTTGTTCCCGATGCCGCCCGCAACGGGACAGAATTCAGAGCAGCGAACCCGGTGGGGGTGGGAATTCTAATTGTTGCTCCCAACGTTCCGCCTGACCGCTGTTTGTCCTCCTGATAAGCGAGAAAGAAAAACGTACGGTTTTTTCCGCTGATGATAGAAGGGCCGCCCTCACCAAAACGCGGAAGATGCAGAGGACCTCCGAAAGTGAAGCCATACTGATTGCGAACAAATCGCGATGGTCGCGTTTGTCCGCGGCCCTTCTCAATGTTGGTCAAGGCGTTAAGCCGGCTACCGCGATAGTACTCGAATGCATCACCATGAAACTCATTCGCACCTGACCGAGTGATCACATTTATCTGTGCGCCGGAATTTCGGCCAAACTCAACGCTGTAGGCATTGGTTTGAACCTGAAACTCCGCAACTGCTTCCGGAATAATGGAGACGGTCGAGAGGGTAACGCTGATGTCATTGTTGTCAGTGCCGTCAATGGTGAAGTTGTTATTGCGAGCTCTCTGACCATTCACTGAGATGCCGGTTGACCCGGGGGCCGGGAACGCATTCGGCGCGAGGAGCGCAAGGTTGTTCACATCGCGACCAGCTCCCAGGGGCAGCTCTTGGCCTTGTCGGGTGGTAATGCTCAGTCCGAGCGTGGCATTGGTCTTGTTCAGGGAGATGCCTTCGGCGGACGCCGTAACGTCTACCGACTCGGAAACGTTTCCGACCTTCAACTGCACGTCGAACGTCGTCTCAAGCGACGAATTGACAACCACTTGGCGGTTCTCCGCCTTTGAGAAGCCCGCACTTTCAACCACCACGGTGTAAACGCCCGGATCTAGTGCACCAACGCGATAGAAACCAGAGTCGTCGGCCGTAACACTCCTTATGTTATTGGTAGCTGGTGAAATTACTTTGATTTCGGCGCCCTTCAGAGAGGCACCCGATTCATCGCGAACCGTGCCGGCAATCGAACCTCGAGTTATCTGAGCTTGGGTAACGCCTGGTAGAAATAAGACTCCGCAGAAGCCCAGGGCCAGGACTACCAAGAGTCTCAAAGCAAATAAGTCGCTTCGCATCTCATTCTCCTCCAAATTGCTATTTAACTGTCTATGTTGGGGCTCGGGTCGCGCGACAACCCTCGCTCAGAGAAAAGCCAAACCCAAAATCTGCAATCATTATGCCGGACGGCTGAGCGGGAGAATGTCCTCCTTTTGCTGTACTTTCCTTCCCCTTGGCGTGAAGCTAGCTGCGTTGGCTCTGCGAAATTTTGGATTAGGATGAAAATTTCGTATCGTCAGTCGTACTGTCGCTCGGAGTTCTTCACCACTTCAAACTCAAAATGAAGTTCTTTGCCGCGGCAAATGTTGCTGAGGTAGAACTCCCAGAACTTACGCGTGAAGCGAAAGGCCGGCCAGTGCTGATCGAGGTTTGTGATCAGTTCGAGACCTACGGCGCGCCAGAGGTTCGCAAGACTGACGTAAGTGCGTAGCGGTTTCAATTCCACAGTCGTGTAGAACGGAAACGGCGTGCGTTCCGGCATGAAGCAGGTGAACGAATAGCTGTTGAAATGATTGCGATGCGTAGGATCGGTAGCCCAGTCCGGGTTGGAGTAGTGCGGAGTAACAATCCGGATGCGGCCTCCGGGTTTCGTAATCCGATGCAGTTCCGTAATGAAACTCATCACATCTGGAACGTGTTCGATTACGTGACGACAAATAATCTCGTCAAACTCACCATCAGCGAAAGGATACGGAACGACGCCCAGATCGTGAATCACATCAGCCTGCGTCCGGGGATTCGAGTCAATGCCAATGGCGCCGTGGTATTTGTTTTGACCGCAGCCAACGTCAAGAATTTTTTTTAATGGGTGTGACGCTTGAAGCTGGTGCGATGAGGCAGTCATTGGTTGCTGGGGAACGTTTTATATCCGGCCTGGTTCGTGTGTAGTGGACTGTCTTCTTTGCGCCAGGCAAAACGAATCGAACCACGAAACTAAACGAAACATCACGAACTACAAGAATGATTAACGCTGAAGCCTACCCAAGCGCTACCGCTTTCTGAGCCGGAATAGCAAAAGTAGTAAACGAATCCAGGTCTACGGGATGAATGGGTAGCTCGAGTTTCTGACTTAATTCCTCCAGAGACATTCCATCAAGGAAAATCTCCTCGTCGCTCTTGAGCATGGTCTTCGGAATGATCGCAAAATCGCCGCGAATATGCTCCCGCGCTGCCAGCAAGTCGCTACCGGTTAGCAAGCCCGCTACGGAGACGTCGCCACCAAAGTAATTGTTCTCAACCCCGACGACCTCGATTTGGGTTCCGCTTTGCGCATTCAGTTTTCCAATCAACTCTTCAAGGATCGGAGCGAACATCGTCCCAGTGAGAATCGTGCTTTTTAAAGTGTGGGACACAGCCGACGGTCGCCGCGCCATGCGCTTCAATTGTTTCGCAAACTCGCTCTCGAAGGCCCGTACCATTCCGATGCCGTCTTCGATCTGCGGATAATTTCCATAGTGAGTCCGGCCGGGGATGTCATGCCCCGCGCGTAAATAGATTTCGTCACCCAAAAAAGCAAAAGTAGTTCCGAGTCGGCCGCGCAATTCCTTTTGCAATTTGGTTACTTCGCTGATCACGTCGCGACAAAACTCGGGCGTCACCGGAGTAAGACGCTCGTCAGTGTTGTAGCGAGTCAACGCGAGTGGCACGATCGCGACGCTCGTGATGCGCGGGTAATTTGCGGCGAGGTCGTTTATGGTGCGGCGGAGAACTTCGCCATCGTTGATTCCCGGGCAAAGCACAACCTGCGCATGGATCTCAATGCCGGCATCAAGCAAGCGCGCGAGGTTCTTGGATATGTCTGCTCGCTTTTTTTCGACGCCAAGCAGGTGTGCGCGCACGTCGAGATCCGTCGCGTGGACGGAAACGTACTGCGGCGACAGGCGTTGCTCGATGATGCGACGCATTTCATCTTCAGTAATCGAAGTCAGCGTCGTGTAGTTGCCGTAGAGAAATGAGAGGCGAATATCTTCGTCGCGGACGAAAAGAGAAGGTCGAGCGTCCTCAGGATTGCCTTTGCAGAAGCAGAAGATGCATTCGTTCGCGCATTGGCGCGGAACTATCTGTTCGAAACTAAAACCAAAGTCTTCGTCTTCAGCGCGCTCGATCTGGAGTTCCCAGTCTTCGCCGCTACTCTTGCGGACTTCGATAGTTAACTCTGTTTCGCCGCCTGTCTGAAAACGAAAATCGAGGTAGTCGCGGATGGTCCGCCCATTAACCTTCGTGATGCGATCGCCCGGCTCCAGTTCAAGCTCAGCGCCGATGCCTGAGGGCGCAACTTCGGTAATCTCGGCGCCGCGACGCCGGATACTTGTGACCGCTGGTGTAACTGCAAATTCGTACATGATAGGAAGTAGACAGTAGACAGTAGACAGTAGACAGTAGACAGTAGACCGAACCGGAAGAATTGAAATTAAGCCACTAGGGGAAAGGGAGGCTGTTAGCTACTGACTACTGACTACTGGCTCCTGGCTCCTGACTCCTGACTTCTGACTCCTAACTTCTGGCTCCTGACTATAACAAAGGCCCCCTGCTTTTAGAGAACGCAGCGGGCGCAAAGGATCCTTTAATTGGGGTTTTGCTGCCATTCGCTCTGTATTAGCTATGAGTCGATTTCTGGCTCCTGACTCCGAGAACCTTGAGGTATACTTGCGTCCCGAAACGGCTTCGCCCGAGTAACTCCAATTTTCGCGGTTGCTTCCGCGACTAACCGCCCGCAATACAAGTCATGAAACGAACATCCTCCGTTGTAGCTTTTCTCCCTCTTGTCGTATTGACCGCGTTGGCCACTCCAGTGGTTTTCGCTCAATCTTCGCCCGCCACTGCGGAAGCTGTTGAGCAACAAGCCATTGCCTCTGCTGATCTGCCGAAGGGCCGAGACGTGAATCTTCCGGTCGAAGGGCAGAAACAATACGACGACGGCATTCGCCTTTATGATTCCGCGAAATTTTCCGAGGCCCTCGCCGCTTTCAAAGAAGCTACAAGGATTCGGCCGCAGGATGCGCAGGCTCATTTCATGCAAGGCATGTCCGAGGCTCGGTTGCAGCTCTACCTCGAAGCTGTGGAATCGTTTAAACGCGCCGTGCGAATCAAGCCGGAATGGGCGGACGCGCAATTTCGACTCGGCGTTGTTTCCCATGTCTCAGGTCGTCGAGTGCTGGCCATTGACGCCTACACCTCGCTCGTCAAACTCAAATCACCGCTCGCAAACGTTCTCTTTCGCGTGATCAAGGAGAAGACCGCTTCGCAAGAAAGCGTAGGAGACGATTTTTGGTCTTACTCTGAAAAGCCCCGCGTGGCTGTGGAGAAGGTTTCATCCCCGGCGCCAGAAAAGCCTGAAAAGATCGCGACGACAAAGGAGGTGCTGCCCGTAGCGCCGACTACAGTTGCGGGTCCCAGTCTCTCCGACACTTATCGCATCGGAGTTGGCGACATTCTCGATATCCGCCTGCTCAACTCCGTTACGCCGAGGTCAACGCTTTACACTGTTTTTGAAGGCGGCTTGATCGATTATCCAGTTACTGGAGGACCGCTGCTGGTTGCCGGGTTGACGACTGATGAAGTCCAGTTGAACCTCGCTGTCGAGCTGAAGCGTCGAGCAGTTGAAGAAGGTTCCCGGGTGACTGTGGGAGTGCGACACTATGCGAGCCACTCCGTAAGCATCTCTGGTCTCGTAGGCAATCCCGGAACAAAATACCTGCGCCGCGAAGCGGTGCCCCTTTACGTGATCATGGCCGAGGCGCAGGTGCGCCAGGACGCCGGACGCGTCACAGTCCTGCGAGAGGGAAGAGAAGTTTTGCTAGATCTGGCCAACGCTTCGTCTCAGAACTTCCTCATCAAGGCAGGTGACTTGATTAGTGTCACCGGACGTCCGCAGCAGTTCTATTACATTGGTGGCAAGATAAATTATCCCGGTCAGAAAGTATTTCAATCAGGGCTGACGTTGTTGCAGGCGATTCTGGCGGCGGGCGGTGCGTCAAGGCATGGTGACAATGTTGTCGAGATCTCGCGCGAGACTGGCGCGGGGCGCCTTGTGACTACGAAGTACAAATTGAAAGACGTTAAGGCGGGCAAGATTCCTGATCCTCCCCTCCAGCCAGGAGATAGAATCGAGATGGTGCGATAGGTTTCCTATCAGCGTATTCCCGGATCGTCTGCCTGCCACTGCAGCACGTGCGGTCATGAGCTTCGCAGGCTAGCTCGAGTCAATTTCCAACCCCGGAAAGGCTTTGGAGTTGCGCAACTGGGGCTGCCGTCCTTACCCGCGCCCGCGACGTGAGTTTCCAGAAACGATTCTGGATCAGTTAACCCCTCAATCATTTGCCAGGTAATCCCGCGCAGAGGAATTTTCAGTCTGCGGCTCCAACAAGTACCGATTTGTCCGGCATAATTGCCGATGTCGATGTACACAAATCTCTCCCCCGTTGGACCTTGCGCAAACGGACCGAGAAAATTAGGCGCGGCGTGTTTTCCCGCTGCTTTGGCTCGCACCGTGAACTCGAAATGCAGATCCCGTCCTTTAGATCTTTGGGTTTGAATGGTCTCGTAATGACCACCCCGGCCTTTTTGCAGCGCGTAGTCCACGCCAGCCGGCGGGCTTTCCAATACGATGCGCAGGTTTAGTTCGCGTTCCACGGGCGGAAAGAATAGCAGAGCAGGAGCAGGTGATAGGAAGCAGGTGGCAGAAGAGGCGGGAAGGCAGTAGGCAGTAGGCAGAACGCACTAGGCAGGTGGCAGATGGCGGCGTCCCTACTCGGCGTGCTCTCTACTGCCTTCTGCCTACTGCCTACTGTCTACTTCCCCGTAAATCAGCAATTTTATTGACAATCCCGCTGCTGATTTGTAAGTTATGCAGCGTCCACATCCTGCAATCCCAGTAGGTTGCGTCCCCGGGGCGCCAGCTTCCTAGTTTAGTTAAAAGTTATCCAATCTGCGTCGCTAAGAGAGTACTGTTCCGATGAATAACAAAATAAAGCCGGCACTCCTCGGCGGCGGAGCTTTAGGCCTTCTGCTCGTCATTACCGTCGTCATCTCATCTTTCGTGCCCTTCATTGGTTGTTGCAATTGCCTTTGGCCTATCGCCGCGGGCGTGCTGTCCACCATGTTCTTCGTAAAGGATTCCGCTACGCCGGCCACCATGGCAGACGGCGCGATGGTGGGCGCGCTCGGGGGCGTGATCGGCGGCTTGATTTATCTAGTCGTCGGTTTGCCGCTGTCATTTCTTATCAATGGCGTCACCGCGATGGACGCACAGGTGCGCCAGTTGAATCCTAATTTTCCAATCGGCGGCGTGGTCTTACTCATCCTCGGCGGCATCATCGGTTTTGTAATCTTTGTCGTGCTCGCAACGCTTGGTGGCGTGCTTGGCATTCCGATTTTTGAAAAACGTAAAGGCATCGTTGATGCGCCACCGCCGCCACAGGATTTTGGCTCCGGTCCGGGTGGATCTTACGGCGCCGGTTTGTAATTACCATTTCGCAAACTAACAGTTTGCTTTACAACTAAAGAAACCAGGAGATTCTAAATGTCACAACAGTGGACCCCTCCACCGCCGCCGGGAACAGCGCCGGCCACAGTACCGAACTATTTGGTTCCGGCCATCATTTCCGTGTTCTGTTGTTGGCCGCTGGCTATTGTCGCGATCATTTTTGCGGCCCAGGTTAACGGGAAAGTTGCGGCGGGCGATATTCAGGGAGCAATGGATGCTTCGAAGAAGGCCAAGATGTTCAGCTTCATCGGGATCGGCCTGGGTGCGGCGCTCATTTTGATCTACATCATATTCTGGGTGATTATCGGCGGGTTGAGCGCCATCAACAGCTAAACTTCCATTACAACCTTAATCTCGATACGAGTCAGCTAATGAAGTGACTCGTAATCGATCTGATCCAGCGAAGTAGGAACTGCGGAGAAATCATGACCAAATACTGTACCAAGTGCGGCTCGCAAAACGACGACTCAGCGCAATACTGTGCCACCTGCCAGGCGCCGCTACCAAACGTGGGTTATCAACCGATGCAGGGAGTGAATCCAGGTCAAATGACTGACTGGAAAGCTTTGGGCGGCGACAAGAAACTGGTTGCGGGCCTCTGCGGAATTTTGCTCGGCGGCTTTGGGGTGCACAAGTTCATTCTCGGCTATACAACCGAGGGAATTATTCAGATCGTTATCACTTTCGTAACCTGTGGCGCGGGCTCGATCGTGGGACTGATCGAAGGCATCATCTACCTCACCAAGTCTGACGAAGATTTCGTTAGAACTTACATTCAATCCAAAAAAGGCTGGTTCTGAACCAGACGTTCAAAGTCCAACGTTTGCGATCTAGAGTCGATGCCCAGGGCGGAGATAAGAGAACAAACGTTGGACATTGGGCGGAGGGCTCTGATCCTTTCTCAGGGCCTCATTCCCATGATAATTTCGGCGTCTCATGATTGCCTCTGAGATAGCTAATTCTCGTATCGGCGTAGTCATGCTCTGGCTGACTCTCGTTGCGGGAGCTGTTTGTCTTTTCGTCCTCGAGCCGGGCAAGTCGAGACTGCTTCCGGTGTGTCCTTTTCGTGCCCTGACGGGCTTTACCTGTCCGGGCTGTGGCTCGACGCGTGGAATGCATCAATTGCTGCACGGAAATCTTGGTGCCGCTTTCGAGTTCAATCCACTGCTGCTGCTGGCGCTGCCATTTTTGCTCTACGCGCTTTTGAGCTACTCACACAGAGTGATGAAGGGCCAACCAGCGCAGACGAACGCACTTGCTGCTAAATACATATATACGATTTTTGGTGTCGTCCTTTTCTTCTGGATCTTCCGTAATACGCCGCTGTATCCGTTCGTGTCGTGAAAAGGGGAACAGGGGAAACGGAGACGCGGGGATGGGGAGACGCGGAGACTCGGAGACGCGGAAACACGGAGATAAGGGAGAAGAGATGAAAATAAGAAATTTATTGAAGACACTTCTAGTCCTAGCTGGAGCCGTAGTGATCGTTGGCCAAACTTCCTCTCCTCTCTCCATCTCCGCGTCGCCGCGTCCCCCAGTCACCCCATCCCCGCGTCTCCCCATCTCGTCCCGTCCGGTCCACACCTTCTCTATCGTTGCTCGCGATCCGGTTACTGGAGAACTGGGGGTTGCGGTCCAGTCGCATTGGTTTTCCGTGGGGCCGATTGTCGCCTGGGCGGAAGCGGGGGTTGGTGCCATAGCCACTCAGTCCTTTGTTGATCCCAGCTACGGAAAACTTGGACTTGAGCTGATGCGCGTGGGCAAGAGTGCTCCCGATACTTTGAAGGCTCTGCTTGCCGGCGACGAAGGACGCGAGGTGAGACAGGTGGCAATGATTGACTCACAAGGACGAGTGGAGGCCTGGACCGGAAAGAACGACATTCAAGCGGCCGGACATATCGTCGGGAAGAATTATTCCGTTCAAGCCAACCTGATGTTAAACGAGAAAGTCTGGCCCGCGATGTCGGCGGCTTTTGAAAACGCGAAAGGCGATCTCGCGGAACGAATGCTGGCGGCTTTGGATGCAGCGCAAGCGGTCGGCGGGGACATTCGCGGCAAGCAGTCAGCTGCCTTAATCGTGGTCACCGGCAAACCAACCGGACAAGCCTGGAAGGATCGCGTTTTTGATCTGCGAGTGGACGACAGCCCCGATCCGCTTGGCGAATTGCGGCGGCTGGTAAAACTGCAACGTGCCTACAACCACATGAATGCTGGTGACCTCGCGGTAGAGCACAAAGACAATGAAGGTGCGTTGCGCGAGTATGGCGCGGCCGAGAAACTTGTCCCGGATAATGCGGAGATGATCTATTGGCACGCGGTCGCGCTGGTGAACATGGGTCGAGTTGATGAGTCGCTCCCGCTTTTCCGCAAGGTCTTCACAATGGATCCGAACTGGGCCACGTTAACCCCGCGCCTGCCGAAGTCAGGATTATTGCCGGATGACCCGAAGGTGATTGAGAAGATTCTGTCAACGGCGAAGAGATAAAAGGGAAGAGGGGAACAGGGGAAGGAAGGGGGAAAAGGGAAACGGGGAAAACGGGCAAGTGGGAAAGAGGGAAACGGTTTTTCCTGTTTTCCCTTTCCCCCTTTCCCCCTTTCCCCCTTTCCCCTGTTCCCCTGTTATCCTCCCCCTGTGTCAGATCCCAATGCCAATCTCAAAGAGCGAGTCCGCGCTTTCTGGCAAGCGCATCCCTGCGGAACAAAATTCGCGGACGCCGAACCGGGCTCAGCGAAGTTCTATGAACTCGTCGAAGCCCATCGTTATACAAAAGAGTGGCACATCCCCGCCGCGGCAAATTTTGCCGGCGCGAATGGACTAAAGGTGTTGGAGATAGGTTGCGGTCTGGGAACTGATGGGGCGCAATTTGCCGCAGCGGGCGCGGAATACACCGGAGTAGATCTCACCGAAGCTGCGGTAGAGCTGGCTCGCCAACGTTTCGCTATCTCCGGGCTCAGAGGCACTTTTCAGATTGCTGATGCGGAAAACCTCGAGTTCGACAGCGATACCTTTGATCTCGTCTACTCTCACGGAGTCTTGCATCACACTCCCGACACGCGGCGCGCCGTGAACGAAGTTTGGCGTGTACTACGTCCGGGTGGGCGGGCGGTAATAATGCTTTACCATCGCGACTCATACAATTACCGTGTGAACATTTCGCTATTGCGGCGCGCGGGCGCACGCCTTCTCAAATCCGAATCAGGGATTCGCTTAGTGCACCGACTTACGGGGGAGCCGCAGGAGTCGTTGCGTGAACACGCGAGCCTTTTAAGGGAGAGCGAAGAGAATTATCTAAAGCCGGATGAGTTTCTCAGTCAGAACACCGATGGGGCAGGTAATCCTCTCGCTCGGGTTTATTCTCGTGAGGAAGCGCGGCAACTATTCCAGAAGTTCTCCCGGGTGGAGTTGCGTACTTACTTTCTGAATAAGCGGTGGCTGCCGTTGTTGGGAAACCTTTTGTCGCGTTCGTTGGAGTCGCGATTGGCCGACCGTTGGGGTTGGCATCTCTGGATATATGCTACTAAATAAGAAACTGATCTTAGGCCTTGGGTCTTAGGGCTTTGACTGATTGCAACGGCATCATCTGAAAATCATCGAGCCGGGATCCACACCAAACAAAGACCAAAGTCCAAAGATCAAAGACCAAATGCGAAGCATTTTAGTTACTGGCGGTGCCGGCTTCATCGGCTCACATCTCGTT
>JBAPXA010000424.1:0-5853 GCA_049283975.1 Pyrinomonadaceae bacterium
CTGCTGGATTGAGAGGCTTTTACTCGCCAGACCTGATCGTTCATCACGTAATTCCTGAAGATCGATTGACTAAGAAATACTTCCGCAAGTGGTTTTACTGGCACGGCATTAGTCGGGCAATTCTTTATCAGAACAATCGACTCGATATGGAATCACCCGAGCGCACAACGCTCGACTTTTCCAAGGTCCCGCACGTTGCCGGAGTTCCAAGATATCTGTTTCGAACTTGCATCAAGAAGGTCTTTTCAATTTGGAGCGCATTCGTGAGGCGTGACGCAATCGCGCGCTTTGAAGACGAACTTTGGATCTGGTTTTTTGCCGGCATTGTGAGACAACGATGGAAGGATCGGCAGAAAGCTACTTAATCAAGTACGGTCGCTGCCTATCTCTGCGTCCTCCGCGCTGAGGGCTAGTTAACCCGAGGCACAGCAGAGATGCGCGGAGGCGCAGAGATAAATCAGGTGTCAAATCACGCCCGTTCGGGCCCCAATCCTGCCAGCCAAACCAAACTCATTTTCCAAAATGTTTCGGTGAACTATTTAGTTACCGGCACCGAGTTGTTGCTTGGCATTTTCATGTTGCCTTTTAACGTAGCTCACCTCGGTCAGTCTGCTTATGGACTCTGGATACTGGTCGCGTCGGTCACTGTCTACTTCTCAATGCTCGACATGGGATACGGCGTCGCCCAAGTCAGGTTTGCAGCCAAGTATCGTGCACATGGTGACACGACTGCTCTTAACGAAGTCACCAGCACAATGTTTTGTATCTTTAGCGCGGTGGGCCTTTTTACATTTGTCTTAGCGATCCTGATCTCGTTGAATCTAAATAGGCTTTTTCCATTAACAGACGCACAAGTACGAACCGGTCAAATAGTCCTCCTCTGCATTAGTGCCTACGTGGCACTGGGATTTCCTTTCAGCGTCTTTGGTGGAATAGTCAATGGCTTCCAACGTCAGTATATGAACGGTGCTGTTGCGTTTACTACTGCGATTGTTGTTGCCGGGGTTAACATTATCGTTCTCCTTTTGGGTTACGGACTCGCGGAGCTCGTGGCCTCGACAACAGCAGTCAGAATCCTCAGCTATTTGGCTTACGCGTTAAATGCTTATCGCGTTTTCCCCGGCTTGCGCATCCGCCTGAAGTATTTCAAACGCGAACGACTCCGAGAGGTGACGGGCTTCAGCATCTTCATTCTAATTATCGACCTTGCAAATAAGCTAAACTACTCGACCGACGCGATTGTGATCGGCGCGTTCCTGGGAACAAGCGCCGTCGCAGTGTGGGCTGTTGCCCAACGCCTGATTGAGATCGTCCAACGAATCACAGACCAGCTCAACGCCGTTCTGTTTCCCGTTGTAGTTGACAACTCAACTGTTCAACGAACTGACAAGCTGCAACAAATACTGATCCAGGGCACGCGTCTTTCGCTGGCGATGGTTGTGCCAATCGCGACTGTATTGGGACTAACAGCGAGACCTCTGGTGTTGGTGTGGGTAGGACCGGAGTTCTCGGCGAGTGTCAACGTAATCTATATTCTTAGCGTGGTTGTGGCGCTTCGAGTCGGAAATGCCACCTCCGCTGTGATCTTAAAAGGTTCCGGCCTTCATAAGTTTCTGGCCTTTTCAAATCTGAGTATGGCGGTAGGGAACCTGATTTTAAGTGTGTTGCTGGTAAGAGCATACGGTTTGATTGGAGTCGCAATTGGCACCCTCCTCCCGATGATTGTGACCTCGATGTTTGTTGTATTTCCCGCGGCGTGCAGACGGGTTCAATTGTCTGTTTTTACGGTGGTGCAGAGGAGTGTTTGGCCTGCGACCTGGCCGGCTATCGTGATGGGCAGCTTTGTTGTGTTGACGCGAGTTCGTACTGAGGGTTCCTGGGCGCTTATTATTCTGCAGTCGTTCGGGGCGGCGATAATTTACGCCGGACTGTTTTTACTGTTTGCAATCAGCCGAAATGAACGCGATTGGTATTTTAATAAGGTAAAGGAAGTTCTAAGGCGACGCCCGGTTACCAGTGGTCCTGCCGAGCTGAGCATTCGCACATGAAAGCAATCATATTAGCCGCCGGAAAAGGAACGCGCCTCGACGGGGCCGCGGTAAAGCCCAAGTGCCTCGTCGAAGTTGGTGGCGCAACTCTTCTGCACCGCCAGATTGAAGCACTGCACGCGGCAAATATTAAGCAGATCGTTGTGGTCGTCGGCTTTGGCGCTGACAGCATCCGCGAGGAATGTGGTAGCGCAGTCGAATTTGTTGAGAACAAAGACTTCGCCACGACAAGTAGCCTGTATTCGTTGTGGCTAGCTCGTGAACACTTGTCAGACGGATTTGTGGTGCTGAACTCAGATGTACTTTTTCATCCACAACTGTTGGCAAACCTTCTTGATTCATCGATCGACAATGCCTTGCTGATTTCGAAGACTGAGCACCAGGGGAGTCCGCTTGGCGACGAGGAGATGAAAGTCAAACTCGAAGATGGGTTGGTGTTTGACATCTCCAAGGAGATGGATCCGCTGGAAGCTGATGGTGAAAATGTCGGAATAGTAAAATTCACCGCGGCCGGTGCGAAAGCTCTTGTAGGTTACATGAATGTGTTGATTGCAAATGGCGGCGTTAAAGATTGGGCGCCGCGCGCGTTTCGCGAGTTTGCGCAAAATCATCCGTTACTGGCACTGAGTACTGAGGGCTTGCCCTGGATCGAGATCGATTTCCCGGAAGATTATCAACTGGCAGTCAGTGAGGTTTACCCCAGGATTGAGTCGCTGGTGTCGTCTGGGAATTCCAGCTTCAACCCGTCTCCAACTCCCACCGTCATATCCTTCGATGAGCCTTAAGCGTTTTTTCAATACGGCACGCGGAATTGATAAGCAGTTGCAGCGGTGGCGTTCACCGGCACGACGACGATTGCTGGTCAATGCGCGCACCGCAATGAACTATTCAACGATCGCACCGATCGTCGAGCGCTTGCAACGTGATAACCGTTTGGAGTTTTACTTCACGTGTAGTGAAAGTCCGGATCTCACACGATCGATCTACGCCGACGCTGTCCAGCCTTTTAAGCTTGTCACACCGCTTCAAGCCTCGCTCATTCAGTTTGATGTGTACCTTGCTGCTGATTTCCTCTGGATGAAATTACCGCGAGGTGCGCGCCGGGTACAGACCTTTCATGGCGTCGCCGGTAAATATCGAACCGTTTACGATTCGCCTTCGCAGTCGATGCGAGAGTGGGATCGCCTGTTCTTTATTAATGAACGGCGGCTGCGGCATTTCATAGAGTGTGGCGCAATTGATGAAGACAGCGAAGCTGCGCGTTTGATCGGTATGCCTAAGCTGGATTGCCTTGTTGATGGAACCTTAAAACGCGACGAGCTTCTCGTGCAAATGGGAATCGACCCTGCTCGAAGAACGATACTCTATGCGCCTACATGGTCTGCACACTCTTCGGTGGTGTCGATTGGAGAAGAGCTGGTGCGCCGTCTTGGTGAAGCCGGCTATGCAGTAATAGTTAAATTGCATGACCGTTCGAGGGATTTGCAATATGTAAATTCTGGTGGAGTAGATTGGGGTGCGCGGCTCGAGCCAGTCTTGCGTAGCGTTGGCGGAGTGCTGGCAACGGGAAACAATTCTTCCAGGTATTTGCCGGCCGCGGACATTATGATCACGGACCACAGTTCCGTGGGATTCGAATATTTATTGCTTGATCGCCCTTTGATTCGCATTCATGTCGACGAGTTAATTAAGAGTACCGATATCGAACCGAGTTACGTAGATCTGCTGGCTAGTGCCTCGACAAGTGTAACGAATGTGGAGGAAACGCTGGCGGCGGTGGAGCGAGGATTTACCAATGGCGGAGAGAATTCGAGTACGCGCATCGCCGTGGCAAATGAAATGTTTTACAAGCCAGGTACGGCCACGGACCGCGCCGTTAAAGAGCTGTATACACTGATGGAACTCTCGGGATAACTCTGCGATCTTTTCGTATCTCTGCGCTCTGAGTTAGCGCCTACTCATCAATTCAGTGGGCGCGAAGACACGCAGGGGGCTGCCGAGAAGAGGATTCATGAACTTGCAGAAACTTAAGAATGTAAGTCTTCACGAGTTGCGCGTGCGCGCGGCGCAAAGGGTTGCGGCTTTTAGCGAACGACAGGGATGGTCTACTCTCGCAAAGCTTCCGACGGACGAGGCCTTCGCATCTTTATTTGTCCCATCAAGCGGGCCGACACACGATCTACTCGAAAACTTCCGTTTAAGATCCGAACCCAAATTCTTCCCCAGCTTTAACTCGCGTGAAAAGACGGCATCGGAATTCAGATCCCGATGGCCCGCAATAGCAGAACAGATTATCGAAAAGGCGGATCGCTGCTGTGAGGGAACGTTTGACCTTCTTGGATTCAAGAATCTCAATTTCGGCGATCCGATCGATTGGCAGTTCGAACCATTAACCGGAAAACGCATACCGCTCGTGCACTGGAGCGAGCTCGATTATCTCAACACCGAAGTCGCGGGTGATAAGAAAATCGTCTGGGAATTGAATCGACACCAATACTTCATGACTCTGGGCCAGGCCTACTGGTTAACTGATGACGAACGGTATGCCAGCGCTTTTGCAAATCACCTCGAAGCGTGGATGGAAGCGAACCCCCCTAAGCTTGGCATCAATTGGGCCAGCAGTCTCGAAGTTGCGTTTAGATCGATCTCCTGGCTGTGGGCTTTTTACTTCTTTAAGACTTCCACTTCCTTGTCAACGGAAACTTTCCTGCGCGCCTGCAAGGTTCTGTATCTGAACGCACGGCATCTCGAGTCGTACTTGTCTACCTATTTCAGTCCAAATACACATCTGACTGGCGAAGCGCTCGGACTCTTTTTCCTGGGAACGTTGCTGCCTGAGTTCAAAGAAGCGAAGCGCTGGCAGGATCTCGGCAGCCGGATTCTGATCGAAGAGCTTCCCGTGCACGTCAGGAATGATGGTGTTTATTTCGAACAGTCCAGTTACTATCATCGCTACACCACTGATTTCTACCTCCACTTCCTGCTTCTTTCCCGTGCAAACAATTTTGCGCTGCCACCGCAGGTCGAGGAGACGCTCGTTCGTTTACTGGATCACCTGATGTACATCACGCGCCCCGACGGCACAGCACCGTTGTTTGGTGACGACGACGGCGGCCGCCTCGCGATGCTCGACGTTCGTGCCGCCAATGACTTTCGCGGAACGTTGGGAATTGGATCGGTCGTGTTCGACCGCGCTGACTACAAGTTTGTTGGGGGCGATGCCGCCGAAGAGTTGCTTTGGTTAACAGGTCCAGAAGGACTGAGCCGGTTTGACCTGATGGTGGCGAAGCAACCGCTGGAGACGTCAAAGGCTTTTCACGAAGGCGGCTACTTTGTAATGCGTGATGGGTGGACAAGCGAGTCAAACTATCTTCTTTTTGATTGCGGTCCACACGGGTCGCTGAGTTACGGGCACGCTCATGCCGACGCGCTGTCGTTCGATCTCTCGGCAAACGGTCGTACTGTGTTGGTCGATCCAGGGACCTATACCTACACAGGATCGAAGGAGCTTAGAAATTGGTTTCGCAGCTCACACGCGCACAACACGGTCACGGTAGACGGCGAGTCTTCTTCTGTTCCGAATGGAGCCTTTTCGTGGAAGACGAGAGCAGCGTGTTCGCTCCAGAACTGGATCAGCGAGGAGCGTTTCGACTTTGTTTCCGGGCAACACGATGGTTTCATGCGTCTGCCGCACCCGGCGATGCTCACTCGTGAGATCCTTTTTCTAAAACGAGATTACTGGATTATCCGCGACGCGCTCAGCGCTTTAAACGAACACCGCGTTGACCTCCGATTCCATTTTGAT
>JBAPXA010000425.1:0-8595 GCA_049283975.1 Pyrinomonadaceae bacterium
ATTGCCAATTGCGCACTCCCCGAGTCGCTTTGAAATTGGCAATCGGAAATCGGAAATCGACAATGCCAGGAGAGGTGCAGGAGTGGTTGAACTGGCAGCACTGGAAATGCTGTGAACGGGAAACCGTTCCGTGGGTTCGAATCCCACCCTCTCCGCCATTTCAATTGCCGATTGGCGACTGCTGATCGACGATTGGTCTGGTCACAAAACGACTTCGAACCAGTTACATGTTCATATCCTTGATCTATCAACTGTTCCTTTAGACTAGGATATCAATAAGGAAGCCGACTTCGATGGAGCCCTTGCCCAGAGGAAGTTCGGTCTGATCTGCAATCGGCAATCGCCAATCGGAAATCGGAAATCGGAAATTAAGATCATGGACGACAATAAACTTGCAGCCGAAGAAGCGCGACGTTCGCTACAGCATGAGAGCGTCAAAGGTCAGGTGGAAGGCGAAGTTAACGCGGAAATAGCGGATCGAGCCAGTCAAGGTACAGCCGCACCTGAGTCTCGAAAGATGGACGAGATTGCCGGAGACTTTCGCGCCAAAGCTGTCGACGAAGTAGTAGATACCGAGCGCGAAGTGGAACGCTCGCGCGGAGCGGCTCGCGTCTCGCAAATCATCGACTACATCTTCTTTGTGTTGTACGCGCTCCTGGGCTTGCGCTTTCTGCTGGCGTTGCTGGCCGCGCGCAGTTCCGCCGGCTTCGTTCAGTTCATCGTGTCAGTCACGAATCCGTTTTACGAACCCTTTAGAGGAATTGTCGCCAGTCCGCGCACGCAGGAGGGCCACACGCTCTTGCTGCCGATGGTCATCGCAATCATCGTTTACGTACTCCTGCACCTGGCAATCAACGGTCTGCTCCGACTCCTGGCACATCGCAAAACGCACATCTGACATTGCAGATTGCCAATTGCCAATTGGCGATTGCCGATTGGGATATCGGCGCACCGCATAAACTGAACGTGCATTAATGTTTGCATGCTGGTAGAAGCGCGCACGGCGTAGACGAATTGACAATCGGCAATTGGCAATCGACAATTGGCAATCGTCTTAGTCGGCAAACGATCTTTCTTTATCAGACTTCGGGCTCCGCACAACGCTCGCCTTGTGAACCCCGCCAGGCCGGGAACGGAGCAACGGTAGCAACGGCAACGTGTGTTGCGGGTAAGTCCGGAGTCTGGCCAATTTGAAAGGGATGAGGGCGGAGGGATGAGGGATGAATCGCGATCACTTGCCTGACGTTCACGGTTTCGACCTCGATCTTCATCCCTCATCCCTCCGCCCTCATCCCTTATGAGCTACCAGGTAATCGCACGCAAATGGCGACCGCAGAGTTTTGACGAAGTGACCGGCCAGGAACCGATCACGCGCACACTGCGAAACGCAATCGAACACGACCGCCTGCACCACGCTTATGTCTTCTCCGGGGCTCGCGGCGTTGGCAAGACCACAACCGCGCGGCTCTTCGCGAAGGCACTCAACTGTCACAAGTCTCAGAAACCGACGGCGACCCCCTGTCGCACTGATGATCCCAACGCCTGCGCTTCCTGCCGGGAAATATCTGAGAGCCGCTCGATTGACGTCCTCGAAATCGACGCCGCCTCGAACACTGGCGTAGGAAATGTTCGGGAGTCGATTATCGAAACCGTTGGTTTCGCTCCCGCTCGCGATCGCTTCAAGATTTTTGTAATCGACGAAGTGCACATGCTCTCGACACCGGCGTTCAATGCGTTGCTCAAGACCGTTGAAGAGCCGCCGCCGCGAGTTGTCTTCATCATGGCGACGACGGAACGGCATAAAGTTCCGGAAACGATCCTTTCCCGCAGTCAGCAATTTGAGTTTCGCACCATTGCGACCGCGAAGATTCTTGAGCGGTTGCGGTTAATCGCGGAAGCGGAAAAGATTTCCATTCCCGAGGATGCCTTGCGCGAAATCGCGCGCGCGGGCGAAGGCTCCATGCGCGACGCGCAATCAGCCTTTGATCAGGTGATTAGTTTCGCCGGCAACCAGATCAGGAAAGATGATGTCGAGCAGGCCCTGGGCGTCGCCGGCGCGGACATTTTGATCCGGGTGATGAATGGCATTGCGGCGCACCAACCCGCAGAAGCCCTCGCGGTCGTGGAAGAAGTAGTGATGCGGGGCCACAACCTGCGCAATTTCTCGCGCGATTTGCTGGCGCACCTTCGCGACTTGTTGGTCACCAAGGTTTCGGGCAGCGCAGAATTGCTCGAGTCTGCAGTATGCGATCAAGAGGAGCTCCGCCGGCAAGCAAACCTTTTCTCTGAATCCGATCTGGTTCGTTTCTTTCACTCCCTTGCAGAAACAGAGACAAAACTTAGTACCGCCGCCCAACCTCGTTACCAGCTCGAAGTCGGATTGGTAAAACTAATGGAAATGCGACGGCTTGAACCGGTAACGCAACTGCTCGAGCGTCTCACTGCCCTCGAAGAGTCTTTGCGAACCGGAAAAGCCCTCGCGCCCGCGAAGCCTGGATCACCAAGCGCTGGGGGCGCACCTGGTCCGGCTGGCGGAGCTTCGTCACCAACGAAAGCTGGTTCAAAGGCGATGAGCGCAGCGGTTGCCAGCGGTGCGGCGAAATCAGCGCCAGCGCTGGAGCAAACATCTAACCGACCCGAGTTCTCTCTTGCGGAGTTGTTACCTATTCCGGCCGCAGACACTGATACCAATCAAACGCCGATAGCGTTCAGCACCCAGGATGATTCCGAAATTGAGCGCATCAAGGCGGCGTTGGAAACACGCAGAAAAATGTTCCTGGTGACTGCCCTGGAGGGCGCGCGTTCGGCGGCCATTGAGAATGGTGAGTTGTATGTAGAGTTTGCACCCGAAACGCGCCACTTGCGAGACTCGCTGGCAAAAAGCGACAACGTCAAAATTCTGCGCGAGATCTGCCAGGAGATCACCGGCAAGGAATTGGGCGTGCGCATCATGATTAAGGATCAAAGTGCACCTCTCGCTGATGCACCTCTTTCCCGGGAAGATGAAGAGCGCCGGGAACAGAATCGTTTGCGCGAGGACGCCGAGAAGCATCCCGTCGTACAACAGATGCTGCGCACCTTCCGTGGCGAACTCGTAGACGTGCGCCGCGTCGACAAGTCCTAGAGCTGACTCGCCCAGGCAAAAAGCGGCAACCCCGACATGTCGGGGCCGCACTCTGAATACTAGTTTCTGATCAGCCCGCCTTAGCCAATCCGCCGAAATTCCCTATCGCCCCGGACGTTAATTTTTCCCGCGAACTATTTGTAGTTAAGGGTCGTATAAAGTCGCTCGGAGGGATTACTACTTATGCGCGATCCATTTACCGCAGGACTTCTCAGCTTCATCATTCCCGGAGTGGGACAGCTTTATGACGGGCGAATTCTGGCAGGCATTCTCTGGCTAATCATAACGCCGGGTTTTTGGATTGGCTCGGGCGGCACGCTCGGCTGGATCTGTCACATCATCTCGGCGTACACGGCTTACTCCTACGCGAAGGAATATCCAGTACGCGCTTAGTTCAATGAAGCCTGAGATGAAACTGGTTAGACCTGGTGAGGTTTGTTCTCTCGGATTGCAGGCGTCTCGCCGCAATCTGGGCTAAGCGTGAGCGAACGTTCACTCTTTATTTCCTAAACTTCCCGCCACACTGACGGCCGCCTCGTACGTCCTATCACGCGCAAGGATTTCCATTTCACGCGCCAACAATTCAGCGGTACTGCGATTTCGCACCGGGAGCGTGCGACCCGGGCATAAGCGATCCTCCATCGTTGCCTGCGTCTCCAGATGGAGACCATTTTCCGCACGTTGCACCACAAACGAAGCGTTGCTGAGCGCTGACTGCAACTCGACCTTCGCGAGCCGGCCCGATCTCATCTCCGGTCGTGCCACGCGGCTTAGTTCAAGAGTGACTGCGCCGCCGTCATTCCTACGCGCGACGAACAGAGTCTTCTCTGCTTCGTCCGTCTGGCTTTCAATGCGCCAATCCAAACGGCTCGCCAGCCAACCGGCAATCAATAGCGCTTGCGTCGCGATTCCATTTGCGTTTCCGAGGGGCGGTCCATAGTCGACTCTGACGCGTTCCAGGTCCGCAAGCGCAACGCGGTATTCCTGAACGTCGTAAAAGTTAGCAAGCAATGCCCGCCAGGACGTGAGGCGCGCCCAGTTAATATCGCTAACCGCGATCGACTCGTTGCGCTGACGCGTAAAGAGCTGCTCAATGCTATCCAGTTGCAAATCCATTGCTGCCAAATCAACTGAATCTATTACGAGTCGATCCGCGGCACGGCTTAGCGGCTGAAAGGCATCGTCATCGAGCCGGTGCAGATCCTGCCACCAGAGAAAAACCGGGAGATCGGGCACAAGGAGCGGAACAACGGCACTGGGCAACTCCGAACTGAATTGGCCGCGGGCGATGAGCGTAATTTCCTCGCAACTGAGTTCGGCTGCCGTTGAGTGTTGCTGGCTCTGACAAGAGGCGGAAACAAACATCTCGATGTCACGATCCGCACTCTTGCGATCCGCCAGCATCACCAACGCGCGGCAGGGATGAATCGCAGCCAGATCGCGAATAATCTGTTGAGTTTCGTTGAGCTCAGCATCGCTTGTGACCACTACCATCAGGTTGGCGGCGCGAGCGCGCATTACGACCTCGTCCGTTTCTATCTGCTCGCCGTCAGCTGTTTCCTGCCACAGTTCAGCCAATGCACGCTCAACGGCGTCAACATCGAGTGTCTTCGGGACCTGGATTTGTCTGGGTGGCGTTGACATTCCCTAATCAATTCAAAAAATCATTCCCAAGTATCATCTCTTCTGTTCGTTTAGAAACTGAAACCGCCAAGCCGCAGAGAACCGCCAAGGACACCAAGAATTTAATGCCATTAAAAACTGTTAATGCACTGTTGTTTTGGCTTGGTGCTTGCGCGTTCTTCTTGGCGTCCTTGGCGGTTCTCTGCGGCTTGGCGGTTTCAGTTTTCCAACCCATTGCCACGCTTCCTTCTTACAACTTCCGCCAGCTCCTGCCGTCCCCGTCGATCAACGCCACGGAGTTGCGTGGGCCCCATGACCCGGCTGCGTAGTTAGGAAAATCTGCCGCTGGCTGTTGCCACGCCTCAAGAATTGGCGACACGATTTCCCAACCGCGCTCAACCATGTCGCGACGCGCATAGAGCGTCGAATCGCCCAGCATGCAATCGAGCAATAATCGTTCGTACGCCTCCGGAGCTTTCACACCAAATGATGCTCCATAACGAAAGTCCATGTTGACCCAACGAATGCGTAGCGCTTGCCCCGGCAACTTCGCGCCAAAGCGAAGCGTAATTCCCTCGTTAGGCTGAATGCGAATCACAAGTACGTTGGGCTGCAGTGGAGTATCTGATTCGGTGAAAAGCTGGTGCGGCACCTCCTTGAATTGAATCGCGATTTCGGTCACGCGTTTCGGCATTCGCTTTCCCGATCGCAAATAAAAAGGCACATCTGCCCAGCGCCAGTTAGCAAACTGAAGTTTGATGGCGGCAAATGTTTCGGTGGAGGATTGGGGGTTAACGCCGGGTTCCTCGCGATAACCAGGTACCGTGTCGCCCAGCACCGTTCCCGGGCCGTATTGCCCGCGAGCAGCGAACTCGTCGATGCGGTCGGACGGAATTGCCCGCACGCTTCGCATCGCGCGAACCTTTTCGTCGCGTACGCTGTTGGGTTCAAGCGACGTGGGCGGCTCCATTGCGATCAGCGCCACAATCTGAAAGACGTGATTCTGGATCATGTCGCGCACCGCGCCCGCTTTTTCATAATAGCCACCGCGTCCCTCGACGCCGATAGCTTCAGCGTTCGTCACCTGCACGTGATCGATGTAGTTATGATTCCAAAGCGGCTCGAAGATGCTGTTGGCAAAACGAAAGACCAGGAGGTTCTGCACAGTTTCCTTCCCGAGATAATGATCGATACGGAAAATCTGGTTTTCGTTGAAGACTGCTGCGAGTTCGGCATTCAATGCCTTAGCGCTGTCCAGATCATGACCAAATGGTTTTTCAATAATGATGCGGGTCCAACTTTGGTCACTCGGGCGCGCCAGTCCGGCAGCGCCAAGTTGACCGGCAACTGTTCCAAAAAAGTCAGGCGCCGTTGCCAGGTAGAAAAGATGATTGTTTTGAGTGTTACGAGCGGCGTTGATTTCATCTAGTTTTGCTTTGAACGTCGCGTAGAGTTGCGGGTCATCGAACTCACCGGGCAAATAGAACAATCCGCTGGCAAAGCTAGTCCAGGCTGCTTCGTCGATCTCTTCCTCGGCGAATTCGTTGAGGGCTTCGCGCATCTTGAGGCGAAACTCCTCGTCGCTCATGGCGTGTCGTGCTGTACCCAACACGGCAAACTCCGCTGGGAGCAGCCGCTGTCGCACGAGCCGGTAAAGCGCCGGAAGAAGTTTGCGACGCGTGAGGTCGCCGGTGGCGCCGAAGATCACGACAACGCAAGGTTCGGAGGTTCGCTCCAGACGCGTTCCACTACGTAGGGGATTCTCGCTCTCAACCAAAGTTGTCATTTGGGACTTTGAGCTTTTTTTGAACCTGTGCTTTGAACTTGGAACTTTGAACTTGGTGCTTGGTACTTGGTACTCCGAACTTCAAGTCTAGATCACCTGTAGCTGCCTCCTGCCTTCTGCCGTCTGCCTCCTGCTCCTCCCTCCTCCCTCCTGCCTTCTGCCGTCTGCCGTCTGCCGTCTACGGCCTTGACGGCTTCTTGATCGTAGGAACGGCGCGCGGAATGTCCCCGTCGTCGACGACGAGCGGAGTTTCGGAATTTTGTGATTGCAGCTTAGGAGCACTACGGCGCAAGAGGGGAGGCAGGCCTGGCTTGGGCAACCGCACCGTTTCTACATCCTCAGTGCGCCTGAGGATGGCGCCACCGCGACCTGCAACCCAAACATTCGAACCACCCCGATTGGCAATCGAGAACAAAGTGGTGCTGGTGATAGTCGGCTGCGTTAGCCACGTCTCACCACCATCCTTGCTTTCGATAATCCTTCCTTGCTCGCCGGTCACCATCACCTCATCACGCGCAGACGTCGCCACCGAAAATAAATTTGTCGTCAGACCGCTTTCCATATCTTTCCAGGTAACACCGCCGTCGTCTGTGCGCAAAATGAGTCCTTGTGCGCCGACAGCATATCCGCGTTGCGAGTCAGCAAAGGCGACTGCGTAAAGCCATTCGTTCAAGTTGCGATCAACGCGTTTCCAGGAGGTGCCGCCATCCTCAGTGCGCAGGATCGTTCCGTTTGACCCGACGGCAACGCCGTGTTGCGCGTCGACGAAGCGAACGTCTTCGAGCCAGTTGAAAGTTTCAGCACGCTGGAAGTGCCAGGTTTGGCCTCCGTCGCTCGTTTGCAGAATGAGGCCCCTTGCCCCAACTGCCCAGCCTTGAGTTGGCGAAATAAAATCAACCGCCAGCAGATCCTCGTTGGCCTCAATACGAACTTGCCCCCAAGTGACACCACCATTGACCGAACGCAGGATCGTGCCTTGATCGCCTACCACCCAACCAAGTTTCTCATCGACAAAGTCAACCGCATTTAAGCGCGCGCTGGTACCCGACGGGCGCACAGTCCAACTGCGACCGGCCGAGCTAGTGAACAGAATTTTCCCGCGCGCGCCGACGGCCCATCCGCGCGTATCGTTAATGAAAAAGACCTCCGCGAGATCGTCGCGTCCTCCTTCGGTGAGACGACGCCACGAAAGGCCACCGTCGTCAGTACGCAGGATTAACCCATCAGCTCCTGCCGCCCAACCAAGAAACTCATCCGCAAAATGTACCGACGAGAGCCTGGGACTGGTGCGCACGCTAACAGGAAGCCAAATCGATCCACCATTCGCTGTCGTTAATACCAGACCATCGTCGCCAGTCACCCAACCCATTTTGTCGTCTTTGAAATAGACAGAGAGCAAATCGGTTGTCGTTAGGCTTTGCGCCGCTTGCCAACTAAAGCCGGCGTCGCGAGTCTGGAGGATTGTTCCCCCGTAACCAACTACCACTGCGCGCAAGGGAGAACTAAACGTGACACCGGTTAAAGGCTTGTTACTGATGCCGGTTTGCGGTTTCCAATTACTACCGCCGTTGCTGGTCACGAGCAGCGTGCCCCGGGCCCCCACAGCGATTCCGTTTTGCTCATCAGAAAAGGCGACAGAAAAAAGATGCGCCGTCGTCTGCGACTTTTGTGATTGCCAGGTAAAACCGCCGTCTTTCGTATGAACAATCGCCCCGAATGATCCCACCGCCCAGCCTTGTCGCGAAGACCCGGGAGCGAAGGTGACACAAAAAAGGTGATCGCGCGTTCCCGTGGCGCGGCGTACCCATTTGCCTCCGCCGTTTGCTGTCGTAAGCACTACACCACCCGCGCCCGCCACGATCAAACGAGCTTTGTCGCGAACATAGAGTCCATACAAGGTGGTGTTGGCCGGGGAGATCTGTTCTTCCCAAGTGAACCCACCATTGCGTGACCGCAAGATCGCACCATCGCCGCCGACAGCCCAACCGTTTCTTTTATCGGCGGCGAACTTCACGTTGTTGATTGAGTTTCCCTGTGGCAAAGGGTTCTGCCACTGCCAGGC
>JBAPXA010000426.1:0-3578 GCA_049283975.1 Pyrinomonadaceae bacterium
AAGCCAGCGACTTTACTTATTAGTCGGATCTTTTGAGGAACCTTAATCCTCTTAAGCTTTTTTGTAGTTTACAGAGGGAGAAGTTCAGTGAAAAAACTTGTTCAGTTTTTCAATGACGATCACGGGGCGGAACTGGCGGAATATGCCGTGGGCACAGCGATCTTGGTGGCTATCGCTCTGATCGTTTACACAGTCCTCGGTGACGCCGTCAACAACAAGATGAATGCGGTAGCAAATGAGATCGACGAGTAACCAGAAAGCGCTCCGTTACCGAAGTTTGTCTGCCGCACTTTTCACAACGCCTCAGGCTTGGGTGGATGGTGTGTTTCAAGGAGAGGGTCGGAACTAAATCAAACCGTGCGGAGTGAATAAGGAAATGCACCTTTCCCCGGAATTTATGAAGTTACTTGTCCTGGCGCCCCTGGCGGCCCTTGTCACGTATTACGACGTCCGTTACCGGCGGATTCCGAACTTGTTGATCCTGGCCGCGCTCGTAGCAGGCCTGGTTATTAATACGAGTTTCAATGGTCCACTGGGCGCCCTCTCAAGCATAGAGGGTTTTGGACTCGCTTTCGTCCCTATGTTTTTGATGCACCTCTTTGGGGCGATGGGCGCCGGCGACGTCAAGCTCTTCGGCGCTATCGGAGCTGTGCTGGGGGTGAGTCTCGTGCCGATGGCGTTTGTGGTAGTGGTGATGTTTGGTGCGGCCCTGGCGATCTATTCGATGCTGAGAGCCGGCACTGTTTTTTCCACCCTACATGGAGTCTTGCGTATCTTCGTCGGCATTCTGCCTGGTTGGGAAATGCCGCGCTTTGCCATGCCCCCGGATCGGCGACACACGATTCCCTACGGCGTAGCGATCATGTTGGGTAGCTTGATAACGGCGGTTGCTTTCAGGAGATGATTCGCTCGTGAGTACACCCTCAGCCGTCTTCGATCTAGAAGTGATGCCGCTCGTTAAAGCCGGCGGTTTCGAAATGGAGATAAATCGTTATGCGCAATAAACGTTTGATCATTGCCGTCCTGGCCGCGGTCGCATTTGGTTTGGTCGCCGCTGTTTCTGTCAGTCGTTACCTGGCAAGCTACCAGGCGTTCACCAAAAATCTTAACAATGTCGTCGTCGCCAAAGTGGATATTCCTGTCGGCAGCCGAATAATTAAGGAGCATCTGGCGGTGGCGCAATTCCCACGGAACGTAGTTCCCGAAGGAGCTATTGGCGTCATCGACGACAAGCTGATCGGCCGAGTCGTAGTTACCAGCATATCGCCGCGGGAACCTGTTACCGAAGGCCGTCTCGCTCCAATCGGGTCGGCTGGCGGCCTCTCGTCCGTTATTCCCGAAGGATACCGAGCGATGACCGTCAAAGTCGATGACGTCGTCGGCGTCTCTGGTTTCATTATGCCCGGGACCCTTGTTGACGTCGTCGTGGTAACCAGTCCGCCAAAGACTACCGGACAGCAAGAGATGGTGTCCAAGATCGTCCTGCAAAACATCAAAGTGCTAGCAAGCGGACAAAACATCGATAAGCCCAAGAACGATCGCGACGTCGAGCGAGCGGTAAAGGCTGTCACGCTTCAGGTCTCTCCGGAACAGGCTGAAAAACTCGCCCTCGCTTCGAGCGAAGGCAAGCTGCAGCTCGTTATGCGCAATTCCGTGGACCAGGGCGACGAAATCACTCCTGGAGCGAACAAGAGTACGTTACTGTCCGGCGAAAGAGCTAATCCAGTTCCCGAACCGGGTTTGGCTACCAAGGAAAACAAACCCACTACTGTTGCTCGACGGGTCCGACGGGCTCCAACCTCGGCCGCAACCGCGAGGGTCATCACGCCCGCGCCGGCGCCTGAGCGACCGAGCATCGAGGTTATTGAAGGGGCCAAGAAGCGGAGCGTCGATTTTCCGTAAAGCGTCCCGAATAGATTCGTGCGGGGCCTTTCGTCTAACTGAAGTAGCGAGCCAACGACTCCGCAAACGCCACTTTTAGTAATTCCCAAGGAGACACAGATCATGTCGATTAATTACTCCACCAGGCATCTCATCACGCAACTATTGATGGCCTTGCTCTTCACAATGGCGATGGGCCTGTCGATTGCCACCAATGCCCAGGAGACGACTTATGACGCCTCCTTTAGTAGCTCTTCGAAAGAAGGGATTCCAATCAACGTCTTGGTGGGACAGTCGCGGGTCATCAATTTCGACCGCTCGATCGGACGCTTTTCGATCTCAAATCCGGAGGTCGCCGAGGCCGTGATGGTTTCTCCCAACCAGGTTTTGGTCAATGGTAAGACTTTTGGCCAAGTCAACTTTATCGCCTGGGACAAATCAGACTCGCGCTTCATCGTCTTTGACGTCTTCGTGCGTGCGAACCTTTCACTGATCGATTCGCAAATCCGCGCTCTCTTCCCCCGCGACGATATTCGACTGAGTCAGGCTAACGGCTCGGTCGTGTTATCGGGAACAGTGGGACAACCACAGTCAGCACAACAGGCTGATGCGGTGGTCCAGGCCGCAGGCTTCAAGACAGTAAACATGTTGCAGTCGCCTGTCACCGATATGACTCAGATTCAACTCTCGGTGAGAGTCGCAGAAGTCAGCAGGCAAAAATTGCGCGAGATGGGTACTTCATTGGCCTCCGCTAATAGCACTTCTTTCTTTACTCAAGGCGGTGGTCCGGGAACATTGGGAACCGACGACAAAAACAATCCCGGCTCCCTCATAACCGAGTTTGCCGGAAGCGCAGTCAATCTCTTCCTCTTCAACAGCGGGCTCAATACCGCTGCTTTTATCCGTGCAATGAAAACAAATGGTGCGCTGCGTGCTCTTGCTGAACCCAATCTGATCGCGATGAATGGTCAGCAGGCCAGCTTCCTGGCGGGGGGCGAATTTCCTGTCCCCGTGGTGCAGGGAGGAAGTAACGCAACATCGGTGACCGTTGTATTCAAGGAATATGGAGTAAGGCTGAATTTCAAGCCGACGATCATCGACGAGGACCATATCCGGCTCGAATTGGAACCGGAAGTATCCACCATCGACTTTGCTAACGGTGTGAGGTTCAACGGTTTCGTTATTCCGGCACTTCGGACCCGCCGCGCTCACACGGGTGTCGAGCTGCGAGACGGCCAGAGCTTCGCGCTTGCTGGCTTGATGGACAACAACGAGACCCGTTCAATCTCTAAGATTCCACTGCTCGGCGACATACCCATCCTCGGCAACCTGTTTAAGTCTTCGACATTTCAAAAGCAGGAATCCGAGCTGATGTTCATCATCACGGCGGACCTGGTGAAGCCAGTGAATCGCGACGATCTGCCGCGGTTGAAGGGAATTGACGGATTAAAGACTGGATCGCCTCTCGGTGTTGAGCCAAAGGGGGATGGAATTACCGGCAAGAGTGGCTTCTCAACTGAAGCTACGCCGGAGGCCACAACCGGGGCGGAAGTGACACCGAAAACTGCCGCACCTGCAACGACCACTGTTGGTGCGGCGACGAGCAGCGAAAACAAGGACAGTTTAGAGAAAACTGTGAAGGTGGTGCCACAAGCCTTACCGGTAACAACCACCAAGGCTGCGACGCCGAAATAAAA
>JBAPXA010000427.1:0-3688 GCA_049283975.1 Pyrinomonadaceae bacterium
GATCCGTTGACCTTCGCGGCGATCGCATGTTTGGTAATGGCCGTCGCCTTAGTTGCTTGCTACTTCCCGGGACGCAGAGCAACAAAAGTAGATCCGCTGGTGGCGCTGAGATACGAATAACTGGTCTTGGGCTTTGGGTCTTTGGCCTTTGCTCGCTAGTGATGTCGAGTAAGAACAGCGATCGTGACTGATCCAAAGACCAAAGGCCAAAGACCAAATTGGCAATCGGCATTCGGCAATTGGAAATGCTGGAGGAAGTAATGCAGGCAATCTGGCAAGACATGCGGTATGGCATTCGAACGCTCTTGAAGAAACCTGGTTTCACTCTAGTAGCGGTGATCACGTTGGCGCTCGGCATTGGCGCGAGCACAGCAATCTTCAGTGCGGTGAACCCCATTCTGTTCGAGCCGCTACCGTATCCGTATGCCAACCGCATCATGATGATCTGGGAGATGCGCAGGGACGGCGGACAAAACAACGGAAACGCCTTCGGCACCTATCGAGGGCTGGTGGAACAGAATCGTTCCTTCGACGCCATTGCGGTGTTGAAATCATGGCAGCCGACGATGACCGGCGCGACCGAGCCAGAACGACTCGAAGGGCAGGGCGTGAGCGCGAGCTACTTCCAGGTGCTCGGCGTGGTCCCGACGCTGGGCCGAGACTTCCAGGCATCCGACGATCAGCTCAATGGTCCTAAGGTGGTGATCCTTAGCGACGCGTTGTGGCGGCGACGCTTCAATAGAGACCGCACGATTTTGGGGCGCCAAATCACGCTCGACGACGCCAGCTATTCCGTCATCGGAGTGATGCCTAGCGCGTTCGAGAATGTACTGGCTCCTTCGGCGGAGCTCTGGTCGCCTTTGCAATACGACATGTCACAGGGCCGGGCGTGGGGTCATCACCTGCGGATGGTGGGGCGGGTGCGGCCAGGCGTCAGCAGGAATCAAGCCAGGGCTGAGCTCGATGTGATCTCGCACGTGCTGGTCCAGGCGCATCCCAAGGATTACGGGCGCGAGGGGTTCATCGTCAACTCGCTGCAGGACGACGTGACGGGCGCAGTCAAACCGACGCTGCTCGCCATCTTCGGCGCCGTCATGTTGTTGCTAATGATTTCATGCGTGAATGTGACCAATCTCCTTCTCGCTCGCGGCGCACAGCGGCGCGGCGAATTCGCGATGCGCGCCGCCCTTGGCGCGGGACGAACCCGACTAATCCGGCAACTGCTCACGGAGAGTCTGCTGCTTGCCACCATCAGCGGTGCTCTCGGAATGATCGTGGCGGAGACGAGTGTACGGGCGTTGGTAGCGCTCAGCCCAGCCGGGTTGCCGAGGGTGGGCGAGATTGTTCTCGACGGAACTGTCTTCGCCTTCGGAGTGGGCATCACCACAATGATCGGGTTGGTAGTCGGGCTGATTCCGGCACTGGGCGCGTCACGCGCAGACCTTCAGACGGGAATGCAGCAAAACTCTAGTCGTACCGTTGGTGGTCACCAATTGACGCGGCGTGCGCTCGTCGTCGTGGAAGTCGCGCTTGCCCTAGTGCTGCTGGTGAGCGCGGGATTGCTGTTGCGCAGTCTGCAGCGTCTGTTCGCGGTCGATCCTGGGTTTGATACGTCACACCTACTCACACTGCAGATCCAGACATCCGGTCAACGATTCAACGACGACAGCACCACCCATCGGTTCTTCGCGCAGGCGCTGGAAGCGGTACGTGACGTTCCCGGCGTCACGGCGGCGGCGTTAACCAGCCAGCTGCCGCTGAGTGGTGATTCTGACATCTATGGCCTGCAGTTCGAATCGAGCCCGAATGACCCCGAGCAAGATCACGGCGTGTACAGATATGCGGTAACACCGGGCTACCTTCAAACGATTGGCATCCCGCTCCGCAGCGGCCGCCTGCTCGACGAACACGATGTGGCTGGCGCGCCGGTAGCCGTTTTGATTAACGAATCTTTCGCGAAGCGCAAGTTCCCTGGTCAAGACCCTATTGGCCAGCGTGTTCACATCGGCCGTACCGACCTGCCCTGGTACACCATTGTCGGCGTCGTGGGCGACGTCAAGCAGACGTCTTTGGCGGTCAGCCAATCGGATGCGGTGTACATCACGCCCACACAGTGGTACTTCGCGGACAACACAATGTCGTTGGTCGTTCGCGCACGCAGTGACGCGGCGTCGCTAGCCCCGGCCATCAGGAACGCGATCTGGTCAGTGGATAAGGATCAGCCGATCGTACGGGTCGCGACGATGGACAACCTGCTCGCCGCCTCGGCGGCCGAGCGACGTTTTGCGCTGATCCTGTTCCAGGCATTTGCTCTTGTGGCACTGGTGCTCGCGGCGACTGGTATCTATGGCGTTCTCTCCGGCAGCGTCACCGAACGCACGCGCGAGTTCGGGGTGCGGTTAGCGCTGGGTGCGTCACGCGGTGACATCCTCGCGCTGGTACTTCGCCAAGGTATGACGCTCACCGGACTCGGGGTCGTGATAGGGCTGAGTGGAGCGGTGGCCGCAAGTCAAGCCATCGTCACGCTGCTGTTTGGCATCTCGCGGCTCGATCCAATCACCTATCTCGGCGTGATCGCCCTGCTGGTGGGCGTGTCGGTGATCGCTTGCTGGGTGCCGGCGCGGCGCGCAACAAAAGTCGATCCGTTGGTGGCATTACGTTACGAATAAATGGTCTTGGGTTTTGGGTCTTTGGCCTTTGTTCGCTAGTGACGTTGAGTAAGAAAAGTCATCGTGACTAATCCAAAGACCAAAAGCCAAAGACCAAAGACCAAATTGGCAATCGGCACTCGGCAATTGGAAATACCATGATGCAAACATTGCAACAAGACGTGCGCTATGGGATGCGCATGCTGACCAGGAAACCCATGTTCTCCGCCATTGCGGTGATTACTTTGGCGCTGGGAATAGGCGCCAACACTGCAATCTTCAGCGTGGTAAACGCGGTACTACTGCGCTCCTTGCCGTATCACAACGGCAACCAACTGGTGGCACTTGCCTCAAGCACCTCATCCGGAGAACGTGATGGCCTGTCGATACCCGAAGCTCAGGATTTTCAGGATCGTATGCAGTCCCTCGAAGACCTGACTGCGTTTCAATCACAAAGCGTGAACGTCACTGGGGGCGATCGACCTGACCGCGTGCGCGGTTCTTTTGTAACCGCGAACTACTTCAAAGTTTTCAACCTCAACCCTGTCATCGGCCGCACTTTTGTTGCAGGTGAAGATCGACAGGGTGCCGCCAAGCTTGCTGTCGTCAACGAGAAACTGTGGCGCGAACGTCTGAACGGAGAGAAGAACCTTGAAGCAACGAAACTAATCCTTAACGGCGAACCCTACAGCGTTATCGGTGTAGTGACAGGCAATTTCAAACAGCCGTTTGATCCTGATGTCGAAGTTTGGATGCCGGTAGGAAACTTTCCGGGGAACCAGGGACAACGGGAAGCACGGTTCTTATTTGGCATGGGCCACCTCAAGCAAGGTGTCAGTCTCGCTCAAGCTCAAACGGAAGCGAACACGATTGCCCGCCAGTTGGCGCAGGCCTATCCCAAGGAGAACGGAGGACGTGGCGCCAGAGTAGAGTCACTGCGTGAGCTGATGGTAGGCAGCGCGCGTCCGGCGCTGTGGTTACTGTTCGCTGCCGTCGGCGTGATCCTGCTTATCGCTTGCGCAAATTTGGCGAACCTGTTG
>JBAPXA010000428.1:0-19115 GCA_049283975.1 Pyrinomonadaceae bacterium
GCTAACAAGTGCAAAGATCTTCGCCCCAAGCTTTTGTAGTTCACTGCCTGGAAGGCTTTACGGATGCATAATCTTCAGCTCATCCACACATGCCTTGGCAATCGCTGCGGCGATGTCCGCTCGCACCTGGGCCGCGTTAGTATTCAGGTTGAGCAATTCGTCGACGGCTTTGGTGTCGATGAACTCAATTTCAACCAGGCACGCGCGCACGCCGTTTCCCAGTGCGCTGTCTTTCAATACGCCCAGAACCTGATCCTTAACCCCTCGATCTTTTGTCGTTGGGTCGTGAGCCCTAAGCGCACCGAGTACACCGGCCTGGATCTTCTTTGCGAAAGAAGAGTCATCGGCATGGTTAACGTTGCCAGCGGTCTTCGGTCTCACGAGGGTCTCGAGGCCGCGCGCGTTGTGCGCAATGGAAGCATTGTGGTGAATACTTAGGAACAGATCCGCGTCGTTGGCTTTGGCCACGTTAGCCCGGGCGGTGAGGCCGAGATTCTTATCCGTGTCCCGAGTCATGACAACCTTGATTGTGTGGCCGCCAGCAGCGGCTGCGGCGTTTAGGGCATCACGAACCAGCAGGCCGAACCTCAACGTCATGTTCTTTTCCAGGATGCCACTGGGAGTGGTTGCGTTATTGGCTGACGACCCGCCGGTCTCAAGTGAGCCACCGTGTCCGGGATCGATTACGACTGTTCCTTTGGCCATTTTCTTACTCCTTCTACTTTGAATTACGTCTTGGTCTGGCCACCCTGCTGTCCCTCCACGTTCTTTGTGTCAGTTTTTTGGCGCAGCAGATTCTTGAGACCAAATAGCGATTCCAGGGTGTCTTGCCAGAATGGTGCGCCCACGCTGAGGAGCAACGTCATGATCGCCCAGCCAAGCAGTGTCTCAAGCCCATACAGAAGCCTATTGGGAGGTTTAGGATTAGCATGTGGATCCCACGGCCCCTGCCCTTTGAAATAGTTTGTTAGCTGCTGGCGTGTGAAAGGCTGAATACCAAACTGTTGATATGCTCCCACGTATTCATTCTGTTCCGCCCGGAGTTGTGCGAGTGCTTCTTTAAATGACTGATCCGCCGCTTGCTCCTCAGGAGAATTTGCAGCGGGCTTTGCCTGCATTCGTTTCTCAATTTCTTCTGCTTGTTTTAGAGCCGCGATCCTGGCCGGTCCGTTCCGTGAAATCTTTCGATAGACTTCAAAGAAATTGGCATTGAGAATAATCACCACCACAAACGACAGAATCAAAGCAACCGTCTTCATATGGCGGGTGTAGCGTTCCTCAAAACTTTGCATCACAGTCTCAAACCACGTACCTACTTTCGGAAGCAGGTCCTTGTAGCCAAGCTTCTCAAGAATTTTCTCCAAGTCGCCTTTGGCAATTGAGTCAATCATTATGTTTCCGAAGGCGGATACCCTGCCTATCTTCTCTAGCTCACCCTTAACCTCCTGAACCAACTCCGCGGGTTTCTTGTTGGTACTGGAAACATCGATATAGGTAAACAAATCGTTAAGCGAAGTGAGAATAGTCCCTGACTTCATCTTAAGTACTTTCTTGATAAAGCTCTGAATGGACTGAACTATCAGGCTGAGTACCAGCAATACGACGACAATCGCAATAACTGTGTCGAGGGTGTCGAGATTTAGCATAGGTGACTCCAGGATGTGAGCTGCGTTCGTGTAGGGGCTACGTAATCCAGATGTACGCGGTGATTACTTTTGACAGCGACAAATTGGAAGACGCATTACAAAAGCTTCGGTGTAAGAGAACTAACCTATTGACCGATTCAATCCGGGCTAACGAGGCGAGACCTGGACCTGAGATCAGTTATCGGTTGGCGCGGTTGGCGAAGCAGTCTGCAAGAGAGCGAGGGTTGAACGCGCGCACCATAGTCCAAGCCTCAGGCCTTGTCAATAGAATTGGCATACGAAAGAATTCGTCAGCGCATTTGAAATATTCCTCGGCCTGCTACTGATCATGAAACTGGATCAAAAAACATTTCACCCCCTCCCGGAAGGGATTTTTGGTTGCAAGGGGTAACGCGGGGGTTAGAAAGGAAATATTGACAACAAAAAGTTGGAGGCATATCGTTCGCGCTGCATTCGGAGACTCTTGCGGCGCATCCTCGTAGCGCCGTTCCACTAGCTCAGAAACAGACGGCCAACGTGGAGACCTTACCCGTTAGCCTCACACAAGGCACCACCCGGTTCCATCATCATGTAGCGAGTGATTGCGGTTTCTGCCCAACGATCGCTTTCTTCCTTTCGTTTGAAACCTCAATTCTGCTTTCGAACGGTTCCAGGGCCGGGCCTCTCACGATGAGTATTTCCCTGAGCGTTGTTTCTAAGGAGGAAAAGTCATGTCAAGTAGACCCGCAACCCCGCGAACTTCCGTAACTCATAGAACAGCTAGTGAGGATCCGACGCTGCGTCGCTTGCTCCTCTGTGAGGTCCTACTCGAAGAATATGAGGCGATGGATCAACCGCCACTTGATGCTGCCGCGGTAGCGGAAATTCGCGCGACCATTAACAAATACCTGAACACCTGCGGGCGCATGGATGACCAGCAGCGCGCCAAGGCCGAAATGGGTTTGAACGGCGAGATGGTTTCACGCCTGTACAAACTGATATGTCAGGCTCAAAAAGCCAAAGCACAAACTATCGCTGCAATCACAGCAACTGAGTATGAAGCTGAGTACCAGGCTCGACACCAGGATCTGGACGAGGCAAAACGCGGCAAGGTTGTCGACTACGCCGTGGTGTCTCAAATCTACGGTCACGCCGAGGAGCTTTACAACCATCACCTAAGAGAGCACTCACAAATAGAAGACGAAAACTTGCGCAAAGAAATGGCGCGTACCGAAATGTTCAGGGCTTTACGCGAAGAGGCTCTGGGTGCGGACAGCGATCCCAGATTTGGTCTGGCTCTGAAGGGTACCGGCGACGCCCGGATAAAAGGAGGAGGCGGTATCGATCGCCGCACCGCGGTGAGAAATGCCGCCGGCGGGTTTCGATCCGCTTTGTGCCTGTCCGGAGGCGGCATCCGTAGCGCCACCTTCAATTTGGGGATCTTGCAGGGGCTGGCGCGTCATGGACTGCTGGAACAATTCGACTACTTATCGACTGTCTCGGGTGGTGGTTTTATTGGCGGTTGGCTCTCGGCCTGGATTCATCGACGCGGATTGGTCGATGTCATCAAGGAACTCAAGGAACCGCCGAAATCGCCGCTTAAAGCCGACCCTGATCCGATTGAGCATCTCCGCATATATAGCAACTACCTGAGTCCGCAACCCGGTTTGCTCAGCGCTGACACCTGGACTCTGTTCGCGAGTGTGCTTCGGAATCTCCTACTCAACTGGCTGGTCTTCCTCCCCGTCTTGCTCGCCTTCCTGATGATCCCTCGCCTCTGGACCTCGGTACTACTCAGGGCAACCGCGGAAATTGGAATTACCTCTTCACTCGTCATTGGATCTTTGTCGGCTGTTTGGGCACTCATCTTTATCGCTTGGAACTTACCCAGTGCGAATGATTACTCTCACTATCAACCTGTTGACAAATACAAGGCGAGCCAACGGAGTTTCATAGCGCACTGCCTAATCTGTCTGGTTGTCAGTGCGATCGCGCTGGCTCTCTTCTGTTGGCTGGTACCGCAATCCCCTACCGCGCCTCGCGACTGGTATTACTACATGGGGTTCGCGGAAGGTGTAGTCGTTCTTCCCTGGCTCATCTTCGTCGTAAAGATTGTTTACAACACGAAGAGCAGGAATGACGCCATCCGTGAATGTGAGAAGCGAGAGGCTGAGCGTGTGATTTCTGCGGTGGCAGAAGAACGTGTTGATTTTCAGTCACCTCGTTCTGAAGCGCAAACACTTCGGGAAAAGCCTAAAACGGCTCCCCGAGAAAGCTACGCTAAGCTGACAGCAGTGCTTGTTGGCGCAACTGTTCTGATTGCGGTTGCCCAGGCGATTATGGGCTATGTGGCATTCTACGCAGTCAACAGCTTGCCAAGCTTCAATCCAACCGCGCTTATCTATCCGCTTGTATACGCGATTCTTTCTGTTCCCGTGATCCTCACAGCAATGGCGCTCTCGGGTTCCTTAATCGCTGGACTTACCAGCAGGTTCACAAATGACGACGACCAGGAATGGTGGTCCCGGACTGGCTCCTGGATCTCAATCGTCATTGTGGCGTGGGGAATTGTGAATCTGCTCGTAATGTTTGGTCCCTTACTGTTCTTAACGTTGGGCGAGACCTTTGCCAGGTTGAATGCAGGCGGTTTTAGCAACCTGCTTTGGAGCGATATCGGAAAGGTACTAGGAACAATCACAGGAGTAATTTCCGGGATCGTTACGCTCGTGGGCGGGTTTAGTGCGAAGACACCGGCAAACGATAAGGAAGCGCAAAAAGCCGGTGTTGCCTCGAAGGCCTTAAGCGGTCTGACCGCGCTGTTGGCGCCAATTTTTCTCGGCTTTGTCTTCATACTCATCTCTGTCGCGAGCAACTGGTTGCTGATTAGTCCGCCAGTACAAAGTATTAACGAGTGGCTCACGGGGAGCACCTTGCCCTTACCCAGCGGTTCACTTCCCGAGTGGCATATTGCGTTGCTACGCGAAACGCCGTTCCAAACTCTAATAGTTGTCATCCTATTGACGCTCGTCCTCGGGATCATCATGGGGCGATTAATCAACACCAATTCGTTTTCGCTCCAATATCTGTGGCGCAACCGAATCATTCGTGCGTACCTTGGCGCCTCTCACAGAGTCCGCCGGCCCGATCCCTTCACCGGCTTCGACACCTACGACAACCTGCAGATGCATGAATTGAGGCCCCAACCGCCCGGCGTTCCACCGCCTCCGCCTCGAGAGGGCCGGCCTCCTGACGATGCAGCCCATCAGCCTCAGGCTCGCAAGCTCTTTCACATTTTGAATATCGCTCTCAATCTGACTGGCGGGAAAAAACTTCAATGGCAGGATCGCAGGGCAGAGTCGTTCTCGGTGTCGCCACTTCATGCCGGCAGTTATTGGCTGGGTTACCGGCGCTCATTTCGCTATGGCGCGAACGATGGAATCTCGCTCGGTGCAGCCGTGGCCATCTCTGGGGCGTTTGTCAGTCCCAATATGGGTTTCATGATGACTTCACCCGTGGTCAGGTTCTTAATGGCTTTATTCAATGTGCGGTTTGGATGGTGGCTCGGTAATCCCGGCCCCGCCGGAGATGAAACAAATTTTCTCGAGAGCATCCTAAACAAGCCGCTGCACTGGCTCGGGTTTGAAGTAGCCCGTCCCTTCCGCCTGAGATCACCTCGGCTTTCTATTATTCCGTACGTCGCCGAGGCTTTCGGTTCTACCGATGACGACTCACCGTACGTCTACCTTTCAGATGGCGGTCACTTCGAGAACCTGGGCTTGTATGAAGTGGTGCTGCGGCGATGTCGTTTCATTGTGGTTAGTGATGCCAGCACCGATCCGGATTACTCGTTTCAATCGCTGGCGACCGCCATCCGACAGATTCGCGTCGACCTGGGTGTGCCCATCGACATTCCGGATTTAGCCGTGGGTCTTCCCTCACAGGACATGAAGAGTAAGTACTGTGCGATCGGCAAGGTTCGCTATTCTTGCGTTGATCGAGATCCCAATGATCCCAATACCACGGATGCAGACTATGACGGCGTTCTGATCTTCATTAAGCCTTCCCTAATTGGATCGGAACCGCGCGACGTGATCAACTACTGGCAGGGCCGCACTGGGTTCCCCCAGGAGGTAATTACGGACCAGTGGTTTAGCGAAGCACAATTCGAAAGTTACCGCGCGCTAGGTTCGTACATGATTGATGCTATTTGCGACAACCAAACCGCCGGCGACAATAATAAGGTCAGTTTCGTGGGCTTTGCCGAGCGCGTAAAGCAACACAACCGCCTCAACTTCCGCGCATTTCAGAATCAGATCAGTTATCTGGCGTTTGAGGAAGAGTTCAAGGCAAGTATGACGAACACTGTTCCGCAAACCTACAAACAAAGAGTGAAGAGATTCATGGACGATCTGTTTGAGTAGGAGTTCTGGTTCGCACCAAAACTCACGGCACTGCTGGTCTGAGAGAGCTCTGCTCTGAGATGGCGGACGGACACTTTATAGGCCGGTACTGAGGTAGCTTGAAGTAATCGACTCCCGATCTCTCGATTGGGGCCTGATTCGGACCCATGAGGTCAGTGTACCAAGCCTAATATCTTTTCTGAGCTTACAGCTACAGATTACATCTACAACTTGACCAAAACTTCTGCACCTCGGAAGATGTCCTCTAAGAGGAAAACTCATGCCCAGTCATCGTTTCGTTCAGCTTGATGTGTTTACCGAGGAAGCCTTTGCGGGTAATTCGCTAGCCGTGTTTCCCGAGGCCGAGGGTATTTCCTTCGACCAGATGCTTCCGATCGCCCGGGAGATGAACCTTTCGGAAACTGTTTTCGTGCTTCAGGCCGAGGCACCGAAAGAACAAGCTCCAGCCGCGCTCCGTCGCCTGAGAATTTTCACGCCCACTCAGGAGCTTCCCTTTGCCGGGCATCCAGTGGTTGGGACGTGGAACTTACTTGCGCGTGAAGGCGTGGTACCAAAACCTGAATCAGGAAACGGCTGGACGCGCGTGTACCAAGAGATTGGGATCGGTACGCTCCCCGTCGACATTGAGTTCAAAGATGGTGAGCCAATTCAAGTTGTAATGACGCAGAGCAAACCGCAGATCGGCGCTGTTCTCGAAGACGCGCAGGAGCACGCGGACTTGACTCGAGCCCTTGGCTTGGGACCGGAACACCTTGACGAGAAGCTGCCAATTCAAATCGCCTCCACCGGTCTGCCATTTTTGCTGGTGCCGGTTCGCTCGCTCGCCGATCTCCGTAGTTGTCGCATAAACGCCGCGCTGTTGGTGGAAGTCTACCGCCGTGTCGGGGCGATGGGCTGTTACGCGTTCTCGCAAGAGACTATAGAGGTCGGTGCGTCGCGCGCGAATGCCCGCATGTTCGCTCCTGACGACAACATTCCAGAGGATCCGGCAACCGGCAGCGCCGCCGGTGCCCTGGGTGCTTATCTCGTCTATCACAACGCCTTGCCGGACAAGGCGGTGAATGGCACTTCTAAGTTTGTCATCGAGCAAGGCGACTTCATCAATCGACCAAGCCGTCTCAATATTGAAGTAAAGAGTGACGGTAGTGCGATTCAGGAAGTCCGCGTCGGTGGGCCATCGGTGGTTGTAGCCCGGGGCGAACTAATATTCTGAAAAGTCCAAGGTCCAAAGTCAGTTGTCTGAACAAAAACCCGGACCATTAGGACGTAGACAAACGTTGGTCTTTGGCCTTTGGACTTTGGACTCTGGACTTTGGACTCGGGACTCTGGACAACGAAGCGTAATGAACGAACCACTCGACCTCGTAATTATCGGTGCCGGCCCTGCCGGACTCTCTGCTGCTGATATGGCAGCGCGCGAGGGCTTGAAGTACCTGGTCCTCGAGAAAGGAACGATTGCCGATACCATCCGCCAATATCCAGTTGGCCGGACGCTCTTCTCAACAGTGAATGAATTAGAAATGCGTGAAGGAACCCTGGTGCCCGTACGGGAGAAACCTACTCGCGAAGAACTGCTCTCGCACTACATCCACTTCGTCCTGGATCACGATCTAAAAATCAATACCAGTGAAGCGGTGACGAATATTGAGAATGAGGGTGATCATTTCCTGGTGACCACAAAGAGTGCTGCGGAAGCCGTTCACCAGACAACTTCAAGCTATCGCGCGCGTAGCGTGTTGTTTGCGATTGGGGCGATGGCCCATCCCCGGTATCTGAATATTCCCGGCGAGGACCTGCCTAAAGTTCATCACCTCTTCGTCGAACCCTATCCTTATGTGCGTCGCGATGCGCTCGTGGTGGGCGGCGGTAACAGCGCTGCCGAAGCCGCGCTCTTTTTGTCTGAGGAAGGCGCGCGTACAACGATGGCGATCTGGCGCGAGGATTGGGAAAACCGTGATCCCAAGGCGGGAGCAATGAAACATTGGGTACGCAAACCGCTTGAGCAGGAGATCGCCGCGGGCCGGTTGCGCGTGATTCTTTATAAAGAGGTCAATGAGATCACCAAGGATGAAGTGCGCTTGACTAATGATGAAGGCGAAATGATAACCCTGGCCAATGATGTTGTCTTTGTTCTCATCGGCAGCGACGCTGACTTAACTCTGCTGAAGAATCTTGGTGTGAAGACTGAACCTGGCAAGTTGAGTGAAGTTCCGGTTTATGACGCGGAGACCTTTGAAACTAACGTTCGCGGCATTTACGTGGCGGGTCATTTCACTCACGCCCGTCATATCAAGGAAGCGATCGCGGTCCCGCGCCGCGTCGTGCCGCTAATTGCTGAAAGCCTGCGCGCCGGTGTGGCCCGATAGTTAGCAAAGGAGCTGATCATGAGTTCCCACGCACCAACAATTCAGCACCACTTCCTCGATCGACAACGATAGCTGCGTTGTCATTCACCTTCCTGCGCCAGTCGTTCCCGCCGCGCTACACCGGTCTGATAGGCAGCCTCCTCAACTTCTTTCGCGACCGCTTCGGCGACGCGTTTGTCGAACACCGAAGGCACGATGTACTCGGGATGCAGTTCACCTTCTGTAATGATTCCCGCAATAGCATTCGCAGCCGCTAGTTTCATTTCTTCATTGATTGTCGAAGCACGGCAGGCCAACGCGCCGCGAAATATCCCCGGGAAGCAGAGAACGTTGTTGATCTGGTTCGGATAATCAGACCGCCCGGTCGCCATTACTGCCACGTAAGGCGCCGCTTCCTCTGGCATGATCTCCGGTGTTGGATTCGCCATTGCAAAAACAATCGGCTTGGCTGCCATCTGCTTCACATCTTGCTCGTCAATCACTCCCGGCACTGAGAGTCCCATAAACACGTCGGCGCCTTTGATTACATCCTTCACACTTCCCTGCTCCTGGTTGGGATTGGTGTTGCGCGCATACCAATCCTTAACCCAGTTCATCCGCTCAACACGTCCGGGATAAAGGGCGCCCGCCTGATCACAGCCGACAACATTTCGCACTCCCGCGGCCATGATGATCTTCGTGCAAGCCACGCCCGCCGCACCGACACCGTTAACGACTACCTTGATGTCGTCCATCTTCTTGTCGACGATCTTCAGGGCATTCAGCAATGCAGCCAAAACTACAACGGCGGTGCCGTGCTGATCATCGTGAAAGACCGGGATGTCGAGTTCTTCCTTGAGACGTTCCTCAATTTCGAAGCAGCGCGGTGCTGAGATGTCCTCCAGGTTAATACCGCCAAACGCAGTGGCTATTGCTTTCACCGTGCGCACAATCTCGTCAGGGTCTTTCGTGTTCAGGCAGATAGGAAAGGCATCGACGCCGGCAAATTCCTTAAACAGCATTGCCTTGCCTTCCATCACTGGCATTGCCGCTGCCGGACCGATATCACCGAGGCCAAGCACGGCAGTACCGTCGGAGACTATCGCGACGGTGTTTTTCTTTATCGTAAGCGTGTAGGCCTTTTCCGGATCCTGACTGATTGCTTCGCAGACACGCGCTACGCCCGGCGTGTAGGCCATCGACAGGTCTGCGCGATTCTTAAGTGGCATTTTTGAGACGACTTCGATCTTGCCGCCCAGGTGCATGAGGAAGGTGCGGTCGGAAACGTTCACAACTTCGACGCCGTCAACGTCCCTTACTGCTTCAACGATTGTCAGTCCATGGTCGCTGGAAATGGCGCTTACGGTAATGTCGCGGGTGATGAAGTCGTTGGCGACACTCACAATGTCGATAGCACCGATGTCACCGCCCGCGCGTCCAATCGCGCTGGCTACCGCGCCCAACGTTCCCGCTCGGCTCGACAGCTTTACGCGTAAGGTCAGACTGTAACTGGCGCTGGGAGTGCTCTGCATACCTCGAAAAAGGTACTCCTTATGTTCGTTAGTTAATTTCGCTTTGTGGTTTCAAACTCTAGCGCTCGCAAGTTGAGCACGCAAGCGGGACTGGCAAAGTAGGTAGTGCTCCGTCATTGTGTTGCTATTCGGAAAGAAGGTTAGAGTTCGTAGGATGCCGACCACGCCAATGCCCACAAACAACAGGTCGATAGCTCCTCGAATAACTCTTGTAACAATTTTGGGAATTCCAATGGCCTGATCCGCTGGTTCGCCTGACCAGGAATGCGAAGGTTTACTCCAGACGGTGTGAGTCGCGAACGCACCGAACGCAATCGAAATCAAGCACGCAATAATTCTGAGGGCCATGATTTACTTTGCTGGCAGAAACTTCCTCAGACACACTCACGGAGCACTACCCAAACGTAGGGCGTTCCTCCGTTGCTTCATTTCATGACATCCCTTACAGGTTTGTTCGTAGTGGGTCAGCAAAATCAGAACCGGGAGCGATAGCGACCGGGTCAAAGACTCAAACTGTTTTAGCTTTCTTAACTTTGCATAGCTCGAAGCTTACATTTTGTCCGGGACTCGGTCGCTATCGCTCCCGGTTCTGACTTTGTCGACTGGGACAAACATTTTGCTACTCCAACTCGCGCAAGATCTTTTTCCACGTCTCAACATCAAGCTTTTTCTGAGCGAGTTCTAGTGAGCGCCGGCCCAAGAGTTTATATGCGGCAAGCGCCTCGCTTAGCCTTTTGCTTGAAAGAGCCTTTAAATGTCGCTTAACCGTGTCCAGATCGCCGCGGGCGAAAGTTCCTGTCAAAGCTGCTGCCGGTTCTGACACTGAAAGGTTTGCGACCGTGCTTTCTAGCAGGGGCATTAGGGCGCGGCGCGCAGTTTTCTCATCGAGGCCGCAAAGAACCAGCATCTCAGTCGCTACCGCTACCAGGGCCGTCACGTGCCCAGATGCCATCACCGCGGCTGCGTGATACAGCGGCTTATAGTCTGAATCAATGTGAAAACTGTGACCCTCCAGGTCTCTTACAATCGATCGCGCGACTCGCCTTGCCGCGGCATCACCTTCGAGACAATAGAAAGCGCCGCGCAGTTTCTCGGAACCGGTTCGCGGGTCGCTTATGGAAACCAGGGGATGAAGCGAGCCGGTGGCAAATCCGGCGGCCGCAAGCGGAGCAAGTACCTCGGAAGCAGCGAGAGCGCCACTCGTATGCAAGACCGTTCGGCCGCGCGACGCTGCTCCCAGAGCCGCAATTCTTGCGGCAGTTGTTGAAATGTCCCCGTCGGGCGTAGTTATTAGGATGATTTTGCTGGCGGGCAGAGCTTGTAAGTCTTTTTCCGACAACGCGAGGGTCGCCGGGCTAAGCAACGACCTTGCGCGTCGTGCATGGGCGATTCGCCGAGCCACGACTGCCTGGATCTCGTAGCCCGAGGTGAAAAGCGCCTTGGCTAGAGCGGTTCCCAAGCGACCTGAGCCGACAATTGAGACGGTGGTTTTTTTGCCTTTCCGTTGGCGGGCGATGGACATTTCAGCGGCAGGTGCGCAAAACCGCGGATTTCGTGGGGCTTTTTACCTTCACTGGATTATAATGCCGGCAGTCTCTCATTGGTCAGCAAGAACATTTGAAATCGGGTCCGGACCGACGAAGTAAGACACCGAACCGCGCAACCTTGTTGCTAAACCGCTGCATCATAGACTGCGCGTCAGCAAATTGCGAAAACAGCTTCAACGACCCCCGTTTCCCCCGGTTCCCTGTTTGCACAATTCGCGTTGCCAAAAAGGATTTGCGGCCTTTCTGACGATAGTCCAAACGGGCTTCATTACTTCGGCCGGTTCCGAAATATCTGGAGGTTTTCGAAATGAACCGTTTCTCCCGCATCGCCACGGCGCTAGCGTTGGTAGCTTCGCTTTTGGCAGGCTCGTTTGGCGTGTTCGCTCAAGCAACACAGACCGGCGAAATACCAGCAAAGCCCACGACTGAAGCGAAACCGGAGTCGAAGGATTCCAAGCAGGATTCCAAAAAGGAGCAACCGAAGACTGCGAAAACCACGACCAAGGGGCTCTCTCCCAGCGAAGACCCGAACATGATCGGGAAACGCAACATCAACAAGGGCATCATTGCCGGCATGAGCGGGTCTACGGAGAAAGAGGTCCGCTTGGGGCGTGAGCTGGCGGCCCAAGTCGATCGTGAGGCGAAGTTTGTCGATGATCCGGTAGTTACGGAATACATCAATCGCGTCGGTCAAAACATCGTGCTGCATTCCGACGCCAAGGTGCCTTTCACGATTAAAGTGATCGATTCAGATGAAGTTAACGCTTTCGCCTTGCCGGGCGGTTTCTTCTACGTCAACAAAGGTCTAATGCTTGCCGCTGATAACGAGGCCGAACTTGCTGGCGTCATGGCTCATGAGATTGCTCACGTGGCCGCACGTCACGCTGTGGAAAACAGCAAGAAAGCCGAACTGGCACAGTATGCAGTCTTGATTCCTTCCATCATCCTGGGTGGTGGATTGGGGCAGCTGATTTACCAGGGGGGCGGCTTCGCGAGCATGCTGGGATTCATGAAGTTCACGCGCGGAGCGGAAGAAGAAGCGGACAAGCTTGGCGTGCAGTACATGTACGCGGCTGGTTACGATCCCACGGCCATGGCAACGATGTTTGAGAAGCTCGAGTCCAAAAACAAAAAGAAACCTGGTTTCATCTCGAAGCTTTTCGCTACCCATCCGGCGCCACCCGAGCGTCGCGCTGCGTCGCTGGCGCTGGCGGCTCGCTTCCCCGAGCGCGAGGAATATGTAATTAGCTCGTCAGAATTTCAGAGAGTCAAAGCGCGCTTGCTGCGTCTTTCAAATGCACGCGCAACGACGTCCGGAGCATTGCCGGGAGCTGGAGAAGGTGCACCCGGTCGGCCGACATTGAAACGACGTCAACCAACAGCGGAAGAGCCAACCACAACGACGCCGGACGGTGAAAAGCCCGCCGAGACCAGGGAAGCTCCGAAGCTGAAACGTAATGACGGGTCAAAGCCGACGCAACCGTAAGGTCGGTATTTACTAAGAAGTCCCAGAGGCTCTGCGGCAACTTGCCGGAGAGCCTTTTGGTTTGTATAGGACTAACGCGGAGGCGCAGAGACGCGGGAGACGCAAAAGAGGACTAAGGATTAGGAGAATAATGGCCCTGCAAAGTCTTCCGTGTGCGTCGCCTCTAAATCTATTAATCCATCTTTGCGACTCGGCGACTTAGCGTCTCAGCGTTAGTCCTATACTCTTGGCATTGAACAGAGGGTGGTAGCACGATTGGCGGGTAGGAAGGGTCGCCCTCAATTGCTAGGCTTCTCTGCGTCTCCGCGCCTCGGCGTCTTTGCGTTAGGCAGACAGAAGAAGCCACGCTGAAACTGGTACTGATGCAGTTTGACAATCCACGAACGAACGGACCCATGAGTACCACCAGGCGGTAGCCGGTGGGCCGATACGCTACTATTCAAGCCTTGCGCTAAAATCCGAAGTCTTAGTGTTGAACTCACAACCATGCGAGGCATTTGTGCCATTCTGTCGGCCCACCGGCTACCGCCTGGTGGTACTGACCTCATGGGTCCGAACCAGACACTCATCCAATGATCGTCAGCCAATAAGTCCAAACTGCTTCAGTACCCTGAAACTGGTAGTGCTCTGTTAGCGCTCTAGCATGTCACTACCCTGAAACTGCTCAACTTGACAACTTTTGGAGCCGTTTGTATTCTAGCCGTTCGCGTTTTAGTACCTGAAAATAGAGATAGTTAACTATGTCAACATACTTTCCCAGCGGCAAGGATCTTGCCGCCAGACGAAAATGGCACGTGGTGGATGCAGCCGGACAAACGGTTGGTCATCTGGCGTCGGAAGTGGCTTCAATCCTGACTGGTAAACGTAATCCACAGTGGACACCGTTTATGGATATGGGTGATCACGTGATCGTGATCAATGCTCGCCGGGCTGTCTTAAAAGGCTCGAAGGTTGATCAGAAGGTCTACCGCCGTCACACCCTCTATCCGGGCGGGCTGCGCGAGGTTTCCGCGAAAGAGATGTTGGCAAAGAATCCCGAACGCATAATCGAACTGGCAATTAAGGGAATGTTGCCCAAGACCAAGTTGGGCAAGGCGATGGGGAAGAAACTTAAAGTCTACCCTGATGCCGAACACCCACACTCGGCGCAGCGCCCGCAACCCCGCCAGATCAAGTCCCGTTCAAATCAACAATAAAAGCTGAGTAAGGTTAAGAGGAAAATTTAGCTGTGGCTGACATTCAATACTACGGAACAGGAAGACGAAAAACTTCAACCGCGCGAGTCTATCTGCGGCCCGGTGGCGGCGACGTCGTCGTCAACCGCAAGCCCTTTGATCGGTATTTTCCCAACGAGACACTGCGCATGATTATTCGTCAGCCACTGCAATTGACGGAAACAACTGCGAAGTTTGACGTACTGATCAACGTTACTGGTGGTGGGCCTGCCGGACAAGCCGGAGCGATTCGTCACGGCATCACCCGCGCACTACTCGAATTCAACGCGGACCTGCGCCCTGCCCTGAAGCAGGCTGGACTAGTTACTCGCGATCCCCGCATCAAGGAACGCAAGAAATACGGCCAGAAGGGCGCCCGCAAACGTTTCCAGTTCTCGAAACGATAAAGAAGGGATTTCCGATCCCAATCGGAAATCGGCAATCGCCAATCGGCAATTGCTTGAAATCCATTGCCGGAGCTCGGATTGGTTGCTCTCTGAAGAGAGTGCTATGACCTCCGGCGACTACATTAAACCAGTTCACACAAAGGAGACTTAGCTTGGTTTCGGTTACGATGAAAGAACTTCTGGAGGCCGGCGTCCATTTCGGCCACCAGGTAAGGCGCTGGAACCCGAAGATGAAAGAGTACATCTTCGGTGAGCGCAACGGCATTTACATTATCGACCTCCAGAAAACCCAACGCATGTTTCGGGAGGCAATTACCTTCGTCACCAACGCGATTGCTGAGGATCGCGGCAAAACCGTGCTCTTCGTCGGTACCAAACGACAAGCGCAGGATGCCATCCGCGAAGAAGCTGAACGCTGTGGCCAGTATTACGTTAACCAACGCTGGCTGGGCGGACTGCTGACGAATTTCCAGACAGTGCAAAAGTCCATCAAGCGCCTGCGCGATCTCGAGGCGATGCAGACAGACGGCCGCTACGAGAAGCTAACCAAGAAGGAACGCATCAAGCTCGATCGCGAACGCGAGGGCCTGAACAAGAACCTCTCGGGAATTAAGGCTATGGGACGCCTGCCGGACGTCGTCTTCATCATTGACGTGCGCAAGGAAGAGATTGCGGTTGCAGAGGCCAATCGTCTGGGCATCCCGATCGTTGCCGTGGTGGATACGAACTGCTCGCCCGAGGGAATCGATTACGTTATCCCCGGCAATGATGATGCGCTGCGAGCGGTACGACTCTTTGCTTCGCGCATTGCGGACTCGATTCTCGATGGCCAGCAGATCGCCACCGAAGGCTCTGTAGCGATCAGCACGGATGACCAGGGTGAGTTTGCCGAAACCGCAGCTGGCGAGACCAACGCTGCGGAAACCGCGACTGAACCGGCGGAATCGTCAGCGAACGCGCAAGAGACAAGCAGTCTGCCGGAAGGGGCTGCCAGCAGCGGCGGGATTAGTAATCCGGTTATGCCTGCTCCAGAGACCGCAACCAACGACACGGAAGCAGTCAATGATCCCAGCGCTGAGTCAGTCGTGGCAGCAAGCTGAACAATAGTTTTAGATTTTTACTCATCGGCGAGCGCAGCCTTTAGCGGACTTCCGCCGGGCTGCGTTTTTCGTTACGGTTCGACAAAGCCGAGTTTGTAAGAACCCAAAGTGGAAGATTAAATCGGGAGAATTTTGTGATCATGGCAGAAGTAACAGCAGCAGCAGTAAAACAGCTTCGCGACAAAACGGGTGCGGGAATGATGGAGTGTAAGAACGCACTCGTCGAGGCTGGGGGCAATGACGAAGTTGCGGTAGACATTCTACGCAAGCGCGGATTGGCATCTGCCAAGAAGCGCGAAGGCCGCATCGCGGCCGAAGGAATCGTCGGCCAGTACATTCATATGGGCGGCAAAGTCGGGGTGCTCGTCGAAGTGAATTGTGAAACCGACTTCGTTGCGCGCGGTGATGAATTCCAACAACTCGTGAAAGACGTTGCCATGCATGTCGCGGCAGCGGAACCCAAGTATGTTTCGCAGCAGGACGTTCCGGCAGGAGAGTTGAATAAGGAACGGGAAATCGCTCGCGCGCAAGCGCAAAACGATCCTAAGAACGCGAATAAACCCGAACAGGTGCTAGACAAGATTGTCGAGGGGCGTTTGCACAAGTTCTACGAAGAGAATGTCCTGCTGGATCAACCTTTCGTTAAGGATCCTGCCAAGACTGTCGGCGAATTGGTAACCGAGAAGGTTGCCAAGACCGGCGAAAAGATCACGATCCGCCGTTTCACGCGCTACAAGATGGGTGAAGGCCTCGAGCGCAAGGAAGAGGATTTCGGTGGTGAGGTCGCTTCACTGATTGGATAGTTTGGTGGTCTTTCTTCAATCGCGAACGCATTAGACAGGGTCTTGGCCCAGGAGAACTCGATGGTTGCCGAAAAGCCACAATCAAATCCGGCAGAGCTGACCTACCGCCGCGTCCTGCTTAAGATTTCTGGTGAAGCTCTAATGGGAGAGCAGAACTACGGAATCGACGTGGAAGTAGCGCGGACTGTCGCGCAAGAATTGAAAGCGGTGCATGAGCGCGGCGTTCAGGTGGCCGTAGTTGTCGGCGGCGGCAATATTTTCCGTGGGGTCTCCAAAAGCGCAGGTAAAATGGACCGCTCCGCTGCCGACTACATCGGCATGCTGGCAACAGTGATGAATGCCGTCGTGCTGCAAGACGCGCTGGAGAAAGTTGGCGTCAACACGAGGGTGATGTCGGCGATCGACATCCCGCAGCTTGCTGAACCCTTCATCAGAAGACGCGCGGTGCGGCATCTGGAAAAGAGTCGCGTTGTAATCTTCGCCGCCGGCACAGGCAATCCCTACTTCACGACTGACTCGGCAGCTGCGCTGCGGGCCCTGGAAATCAAAGCGGATATTATTCTCAAAGCGACGAAAGTCGAGGGTGTCTATTCCGCTGATCCGATGCTGGACGCAAATGCAACTCGCTACGACTGCATTACCTACCAGGAAGTTTTGGAACGTCAGCTTAAAGTGATGGATGCCTCGGCCATCTCGTTGTGCATGGACAATAACTTGCCGATTATCGTCTTCAACATGCGTCAGGCAGGAAACATTAACCGGGTCGTAGCGGGCGAACCAGTAGGCACCAAGGTCTGTCTGTCTAAATAAAAGTTTCGAGTTTCGGGTTCCGGGTTTCGCGTTAGCTGCTGAGCCAGCTTGATTCATTGGAAATAGGCTCAACTTTTGACCGCGAACTTTGAATCTGAAACTCGAAACTCGAAACGTTAAACGGAGTGAGCCGATGAGCGAGAAGGACGTAGTCAAAGAAACGAAGCCGCGAATGGACACAGTGATCGACGACTTTCGCCGGAAGCTCGCGACGGTACGCACGGGCCGCGCCGCCGTGAGTCTGCTCGACAACATCATGGTCGACTATTACGGCACCATGACGCCGCTTAACCAGATGGCGTCGGTGCACTCGCCGGAGCCACAGATGCTCACCGTTCAGCCCTGGGATCAAACGCAGCTGGTTGCCGTAGAGAAAGCCATCCGTGCTTCTGACCTGGGCTTGAATCCTTCCAACGATGGCAAGCTGGTGCGTATTCCGATTCCCCCCTTGACCGAGGAAAGGCGCAAGCAACTCGCCAAGCAAGTACACGAAATCGCCGAAGATCACCGCACGGCGGTACGCAACATTCGTCGCGATGCGAATGAGCGGCTGAAGAAAATGTTGAAGGACAAAGCGATTTCTGAAGATGCGGAACGCGACGGGCTGGACGAAGTGCAGAAACTTACCAACAACTACATCACCAAGATCGACGACCTCTCCAAATCAAAAGAACATGAAATCACGAGTGTTTAGTCCAACCTTCACACGCCACAACAACCGGCCGTAGTGGTCCATCCAGAGGATGCGCTTACGAGCGAAAGACTCGCAACCTTGCCCGAGTTCCTCATTGACTCCAATTCGGAAGTCTCATATTATCCGCCCACCTCGCGGGTTCCTTGCGGTTTTCGCCTTACGTCTTACGATTAACTAATCCATGAGTTAGTCCTGCGCCTGTCTGGAATTGACAAGTGGTCGCGCCTGAAAACTCAAAACCTCGAAAGAGGATCTGGCAGTATGCATTCGTGATCGGGCTTGCGGCTTGTATTGTCGCGGCCATCGTGGTGTTCGGAATGTCTTCGTTCACCACCATACTTACCGTTTCTGGAATAATCATCGGCCTCTTTAATGCCTTTCTCGGTTCTTCTCGTGCCTCCGATGATGGCAACTGGTTTCTCGGCCGAATCAAGCACACCCTGGATGTAAGTAATTTCCTGCGGATTGCTACTGTTGTGATTTGGATTACCGCTATCGGGGTAATGGCTTATGGCGTGCGGTATTATTACCACGAAGCGCAGAAGTTTACGCTCGCTGGTCGCGTCTTAACCGCGGGCGGCGATCCTGTCGCAAGTGCTCATGTCATCCTTTTCACACAGGTCAAGAAAGAAACAATCACAAACGCCGACGGCACATTCTCGTTCGTTGATATCGACCCGAGTCAGGAACCCTTGAAGCAGGTAAAAGTTCGGGTCGAATGGAAGAATCGAGTTATGGAAGAGCCTGTGAATCTAGCTCTAGATCGAGTACGCGAGCTCAAATTTCCTGCCGGAGAGCCTCCCTTTCGAGTTTCCTACATTACTCTCGAAGGAGCTGCGATTGATTTCTTTCTGCGCGGACAGATAGACAAACGATCGGAAGAAAGACTAAGCGGACAACTCTTCATTGTTCAAAACAGCGTATTTAATTCTCTCAAGGGCTTGACGAAAAAGTTCTCCATTCGCATGGACGCGTGGGAGGGCCAAAGTTTCTCGGTTCGGAATGATTCGGGAGAAAGAGAAGACGAAAGTCTCGTGGCGAGATCCGTCGGTAAACCTTTTTTCGTGGGAAGCTCTGGTCTCAGCATTAGCCGGCCCGCTTCCCGGGAAGACCTGCTCTCACTGTCAAACC
>JBAPXA010000429.1:0-12657 GCA_049283975.1 Pyrinomonadaceae bacterium
ATTTATGGTTGCGAGCAGCGCTTCCTTGTCGTAGGGCTTCTCCATGTAGTCGAACGCGCCCCGGCGCAGCGCCTCTTTGGCCGACTCAATCGAACCGTGTGCGGTCAGGAGGATGACGATGATCGACGAATCGAGCCCCAACAGGTGTTGCAGCAACTCAATGCCGTCCATCCCGGTCATCTTCAGATCGGTTAACGCCAAATCGAATCGCCGATCCTTGGCAAACTTGATTGCTGCTTCTCCCGAAGACGCGGTTGTGACGTCGTAGCCTTCGCTCGTCAGGATCATCTCCAGGATCTCTCGTTGCGACTTTTCGTCGTCTACTACCAATATGCTTTTGCGCGACATTTTTTGCTTCTCAAAAGAAACTGCTATTTAAGGTTATCGTGAACGAAGAAAGTGCTTTCGTCACCGTATCCCCGTGTCTCCCCGTCCCCGCGTCCTCTCCTGCTCAACCGGTTTCCGGCTGCACCGGCAGTATGATCGTAAAAGTTGTTCCGCTTCCTTGTTTCGAATGCACGCTGACGGTCCCGCCATGGTCTTCAACAGCTTTTCTTACAATTGCCAGGCCCAGACCCGTTCCCGTGTCTTTGGTCGAGTAGTAAGGCTCAAACACCTTCGAGATATCTTCGGGCGCAATACCCCTTCCCGTGTCAATCACCTCAACCCGCACCCGTTCGCTGTCTTCGCTCGAAAGTTTGATAAGGATGTTACCACCATCCCCATCGATCGCTTGAAGCCCGTTGATTATCAGGTTGGTGAAAGCCGACCGTAGAGTTTCGCGATCCGCGACGATCGCCGGCAACCCTGCTTCCACTTCTACACTGGTTCCGATCCCGTGTTCTGCGGCCTGCGCTTCGATCAGGCGTAGCGCATCTTCGGCTTCAGTTCGTAGGTCGACTGGCTGAAAATCTAGTGTGGACGGACGTGAATACTTTAAGAAATCAGTAATGTGACGGTTAATACGAAGCACTTCAGCCTTGAGCTGATCGGCAAGCCTGAGAAAGGTCTCGCGCTTCGCAGCATCTTCGGGTGCCAACGCCGAACGCAGATGATCCAATGTGAGATTGATGTAGTTAAGCGGGTTGCGGATCTCATGAGCGATTGCCGCGGCGAGTCGGCCCACAACCGCGCCTTTCTCAGCCTCGTGAAGTTGCGCTTCGAGTTCGCGCGCACGCGCAAGCTGCGTGGTCATCTCATTGAATGCTTTCGCAAACTGTCCCAACTCATCACGACGTTCCGCAGGCACACGAAAACTAAAATCTCCCCCAGCAACTTTTTGTGCCGCAGCAGACAGCAGCTTGATGGGGCGCGTGAAGCGCCAGACGAAGAGAGCCGTTACCAACGTGGTCGCCAGCAGCAACAGCAAGGTGTAGAAAGCGGACTGCGTTGCCTGGCGTTGCAGAATATTGGTAAGCGTGTTGGCCGATCCGAGAACCACGATTACGTAGCGACGGCCTTTGGTTGTTTCGAGGGGAAAGTAAAATGCTGCCGGGTCACCGGGTTTGGTTGGCGGAGATTGGGTTATCCAGGGCGGCAGGCTTTGCCTTTCGCCGGCTAGCTCGACCGCTGAACTAAGTGGCGGCAGCGGTACATCCTTTATGGCAATGTAGCGGACACTCTTATCTTCGTTTTCGGTCGGGGCATAATCGCTTACGAGACTGTCTTGAACCAGGCCATCACTATCGACCACCATTACGTTCTTTACGCGACCCTCCCTTTCATCCAGCAAAGGGACGCGCATGTTGCTGCGTAGCTCATCGAGATACTTCGTACTGAAGATACTGTTCACGCCGAGCGCTACTCCGGCCATGATGGCCTGTTCCTGCTCCACGATGACTTGGGCATTACTCTGAATCGCGCGCAGATTCACGTAGTACTGCACGCCCAAAGTCAGCCCCAGCATCCCTGCGAGTAGCAGCAATAGCCTGGCTCGAAAGCTGTTTAAGACTCCGGAAAGCTTCATATTGCTAACAATGTGTAGAAAGAGCGGGGAATTACCACACCATTTGCGGCAAGCTTAGCTCACATAAAAGCCCAGTCCAAACCGCGTTACGGTTTATGTACAAAAGGTTACTTTTATGTTGCCGGAGGGATGAGGCTGGTGCTATATTGCGTTTGGCCTCGTTGTACTGTCCCCAGGGGCCGCCTTTAGGGAATTCTCCCACCTCAAGTTGCTGATTGATTGGTCGCCAAAAACAGGGTTGTCCGGCGGCGGGAATTTGAATTTTTTTGAGAGAGCAATGCAGTGCTCTCAAAACCTGCAGGAGTTCTTACCGAGGAGTGGTGCTTCGCTAGTTTGAGTTTGTTGGGCGAGGCTCCTTAGTACTTTTGGCGAAGCTCATCCCAGATGAGCGTAATTTCCACGAAAGGTAACAGGCCGCATGAATCAACCGATCCATCCCTCGTGTTCCCCAGCTTCTCGATTTACTCGTTCTTTTCTCAGCCCGCGTTTCGTCATAATCCTCCTTATTCTCTTATCACTGTCTTTCTCAACCGAAGTATTCGGTAAGCGACGAGCAGCCTCGTCAAACAAAGCAACAAAGAGCAAATCCAAGTCGGCTCGGAACCAATCGTCACGTGCTCACCGCGGTCGAAAAATGACTGCCCGCGAGCGGCGTTCGTCACGTCGTGACAAATATTCGGCGCGGAATCGCCGCGGGCGTTCGCGAGTCACGGCTCGTCTCTCAAAACGTGAACTTCGCCAGCGCCGCCAGCAAGTAGCCCGCGAGCAAGCCTCATCGCTCAAGGCGCTCGAGCGCAGACTCCGTCGCCCGTTGACTAGACGGGAACGCACTGCTGAACTTCGCAGAATCGAAGCGCGCCATCGTCGCGACTCCCTCGCGGCCCGCCGTCGTGCTGAAGCCGCGAGACGTGCTGCCATCGCTCGGCAGCGTGCTATTGAGCAGTCCATGCGTGACGAAGTGCAGGCGCTCATCAGCAGAGACGACACCACCGGTGAAGATATGGAAGTCCGCCGTGCTGCGGTCAATGCGCTTGGCAACCACATCGGCACAGTGGTCGTGATGGACCCGCAGAGTGGTCGCGTCTATTCCATCGTTAATCAGGAGTGGGCCCTGCGTCGCGGCTTCAAACCCTGCTCGACTATCAAGCTCGTAACCGGCGTCGCTGGTTTGGGCGAGAAGGTTATTGACCCGGCCAACACCGCTGAAGTCTCCGAGAGATACAACATCGACCTTACCGATGCGCTCGCCTACTCCAACAATACTTACTTCCAGCAGGTAGGCGGCCGTGTGGGTTTCAATAAGATGATGACCTATGCCCGCGAAATGGGTTTAGGCGAGAAGACCGGAATAAACGTGCCTAATGAGTTCTCGGGCCGCTTACCGTTTGAGAAGACTGGCTTTGCTCTAAACCGCATGTCCTCTCACGGAGACGACTTTGAAGTGACGGCGCTGCAACTGGCTACGCTCGTCTCGGCGATGGGCAACGGTGGTCAGTTGCTTATGCCGAGCATCCCGCGCACACCGCAAGAGGCAGCCAAGTTCAAAGGGAGGGTTCGCCGGCAGATTGAAGTCGAACCTGAAACCTGGCGTCGCATGGTCCCGGGAATGGTTGGCGCGGTAAATTACGGGTCAGGTAAGAAGGCTTATGATCCAATGCAAACCGTGGCGGGCAAGACAGGCACTTGCATCGGCCAGGGTGGCTGGGTAGGACTGTTTACCTCTTACGCTCCGCTGGCGAATCCCCGCCTCGCGGTGGTTGTGATTGGCCGTGGCCCCGACGCCCGTGGCCATTTCCCCGCCGCCGTAGCCGGCCGCATCTATCGTGAATTAAACCATCGCTTCGGCACGCCGGTTAACCTACAGTTTGCCAAAGCACCGACCCAGGAAGATCCCAAAGCCGCGGACTTGAACGAGGAAGATAAGGACGCAGCTGAAGCTGAAGCGGCTGAGCAAGAGGCCATTGAAGTGCAGGCTAACGCCGAGGCCGAAGCAGCGGTTCAGGCCGAAGAGCAGACCGCGGCCGGAAGCACGGCTGAACCCGTCAAACCGCAACGCACGGATAACCCGGTTACACGCAATCCCGTGAAGCGAGTCTTGATGCCAATTAACCGTCCTGCCGAGACTCAGAAGACTGCGAAACCGGTTGCCGCGCCAGGCACGATTGCCCCGGCCGTGAAGAGGCCTGCGCCAGGGAGTGAGACTAGGCCACGTCGCGCGCAAACAAATTAGCCGTTTTAGCTGCAACTTGATTGCAATTCTTCGAAATCCCACGAGCGCCGGTAATCCAAGGAATGGAACCGGCGCTCAAGGTTTTTGGCTGACACGTCCCAGCCAAAAGTAAACGCTGTTAACGCCTTGACACGTTAGCGAGACTTGCAGGAATATTGCGGACGTTCTAAGCATTCCGGTTTTTAAGGCCCGACATTTCTCCACACCCCTGCGAGGTTCCTCCTTCGAGATGTGAAGATCGGCAACCGGTCTTTCTACGAACGCATCTCAATTGTCGCATATGCGACACTGCGGAAAAGTCGCTCGAGGCCCCGAGTCAGAAATTGCAGAAAAGATCTTGGAGGTTGGGAACAAACGAATGAAAAAATTTATAGAGTTAATAGTAATAGGTGCTACCGTCGTCGTTCTGGCACCTTCGGTGGTTGCGCAACAGCCGGCAGCAACTCCGCAGCAGCCGGCGGCAAAACCGCAGGATCCTCAATGTTCGCCGGAGAACAAGCTCGCCTGGTACAACGAATTTAGACAACACTTCAAAGGTGATACGGCGAAGGCAAACGATCTGGCCCAGAAGTGGCTGGCATGTCCGGTAACCCCTGCTGAGGAGCAGCAGGCAGCCTATCTGAAAAACTTCGTAACGCTTTTCGAGAAGGCCAATCGCAAGGGTCAAATTACCGATCTCGTCTACGGCAAAAAGGACTACGTCAAAGCTTTCGAGCTTGGCAAGCAAGTTCTGACAGAGGAGCCGGAGAACCTAAAAGTTTTGATCGACCTGGCCTATGCCGGTTATGCATCGAAGAATCCAGCGCTTAGTGCTGAGAGTTTGAGCTATGCGCAAAAAGCTATTCAAATGATCGAGTCAGGAAAGACCCTCGAGGCCTGGACTCCGTACATGAGCCGGGAAGACACGCTCGGTTACCTCTACAACGCGACCGGTTCGCTTAACTTGCAGAAGGATCCGGGCGTTGCGCTAAAGGACTTTATTAAAGCGGCCCAGTTCAATGGCAAGATCAGTAAACTGCCTGCGACGTATGCGACGATCGCTCAAACTTACGAGGCGAGCGCGTACGCCAAGTTGGCTTCGGATTACGAAGCGAAATACAAGGGCAAAGATGAAACGCCTGAGAGTAAATTGGCTGTTGAGAATATCAATCAAGTCGTTGACCGGATGATTGACGCCTATGCGCGCGCTGTTGCCCTTGCCGGGAACGAGCCCGCCGAACAGGCAAACAAGAAATTGTGGATGGAGCAGCTCACCACCTGGTACAAGTACCGTAACAAATCCGAAGCGGGAATAAATGAGTTGATTGCCGGAATTCTGGCGAAGCCAATGCCTGGTGAACCGACTCCCTTAACCACACTGCCTGTCTCGGCGAGTGGCCCGGCCACAACGACGCCCGGTGACACTGCCTCTGCGTCAGGAGTGGCGTCTCCAACTAAAACAGCTGCCCCGGCGAACGGGACAACACCAAAGCCTGCAGGTACAACTACTCCGGCGGCGAACCCAACGACGACGGTTACTCCGAAGCCGGCTGCTCCCAAGCCATCGCCAAAACCGAAACGTAATCACACCCGACGTGGGTAAGTAGTTATCCTTTCCGCCTCCAGATCGGCGCCGGAAGCGTAGTCGTAACTTCGACCATGCTTCCGGCGTTTTGCTAGAATCGAACTCACTTTGAAGACCTCTTCTAACAACTCTTCAGATCAAGACCTTCTGGAATCAGCCGTCGCTTATAACTTTCGCAATCGGGCTTTGCTCGAACGTGCGATGACTCATCGTTCCTGGGCGCACGAACAAGTCGCCCCTGGCAATGAAGAACAAGCGCGACAACTGCACAACGAAGCACTGGAGTTTCTCGGCGACTCGGTACTGGGATTGATTGTTGCGGACTATCTGTGCCGTGCTCATCCGGAGGTCACGGAGGGAGAACTTTCGCGCATGAAGCATCGACTCGTGAGCGCTCCTACGCTCGCTCAGGCATCGCTCCGGCTTAACCTCGGCGATTTTCTGCGCTTTGGTCGTGGGGAAGAGAAGAGTGGCGGCCGCAATAAGGATGCTTTGTTGGCTGATGTCCTGGAAGCTGTGACCGGAGCGATTTTTCTCGATGGCGGTCTCGCGGCGGCGACTGAATTTGTTCACCGGGCCATTGGCGAAGAATTGAAGCAAGCTAACCCCGCTGCCGCCGCCGAAGCAGATTACAAGACGATGCTGCAGGAAAAGCTGCAAGCGGAACGGCGTCCCGCGCCGCGCTACAAGGTCGTGGAAACCCTGGGCCCGCCGCATCGCCGCACCTTTCGCGTGGAAGTGAGTTGGGATGAAGGCAGCGTGACTGGAGAAGGACGCTCGATAAAGGGAGCTGAAGTGGCAGCGGCCAAGGTTGCGTTGGAAGCGATGGGGAAATAGGGGACGGGAGGAACAGGGGAAGGGAAGCAAAGTTCCAAGTTCGAAGCCCTAAACTTGACCGCCTCCGACAACGTATCTAGGATGATTTGAGATGAGTAGTAATCTTCCAGAGACAAAAACTTCAAAAACCGACACCGAGACGAAGCCCAAGGCTCGTCCGTTTTCTTTTGCTCGCCTGTTCAGCCGCAACGGTCACGAAAAACAACCTATTCCGGAAACCAAACCAAAAGGGCCACCCAAGTCGGTGTGGCGGGAGTATTTCGAGTCGGCAGCCGTCACTGTGATCATGGCGCTCTTTGGTATGACTTTCATTGTGCAGGCAGTGAAGGTGCCAACCGGCTCGATGCAGAACACGATCACCATTGGCGACCATCTGCTCGTTAATAAGTTCATCTTTGCTCCCGGCGAGTCGCTGCCGTTCTTGCCGCAAAGAGAAATTCAGCGCGGCGACATTATCGTCTTCAAGTACCCGGGAAATATTTATAATCCGGAAAGTGATTTTGAGCGGCCTGACAACAAGCCGATCGTGACTAATTACGTCAAGCGAGTCATCGGACTTCCGGGAGATAAGATTCGTCTGGAAGGACGCAGCGTGATTGTCAACGGGCAGGCGCTACCGGAACATCAAATTGAGGCGATCGATCCCGGCAAAGAAAGGCCCTTGGACATCCAAAACGCGCCCGCCCGCAAACCGGGCCAGACGTACGACGTCTATTACAACCCTGATTTTGTTAATGATGATTATGAGATTTTCAAACACGAAGGCAGCGGTGGGGAGATCACGGTTCCCGCCAACAAGTACTTCGTGATGGGCGACAACCGCAACAACAGTCAGGACAGTCGCTATTGGGGTTTTGTGCCGCGCGAGTATGTGATTGGGCAGGCGATGTTTGTGTACTGGTCCTACGACGAGAGCGCGCCACAAGACGGTAATCCCCTCGTGTTATTTTTCAAGAACACGCGTTGGAGCCGGACAGGAACAATGGTGAAGTAGCAGTGTGGTAAATACTCAGAATATTCCGCACTGGCACTTTATGAGCACAGGCTCAAGTCACTTATCTAGGGAACTCTACAACACGGGCTCGTGAAGATGGATGAGCAAAGGCAATCGCGATGAGGTTGGAAGGTGCCGGACGGTCCTTTATAGTAACGGGCGTCGTCTTTATATTCATTTATATTCTGGTTAGTTTATATGGGCTCTCAGCGAAGGGGCTGCGAATTGGCACTCTGCTTTTGTATGTGGGCATAGTCCTGTTCATCGTTGGACTTTCGCTGCGCTTAGCAAGACCACGTAGCTAACCGCTTGGCACCTCTTGAGCCCTAACACTGAAACTTGAAACCTGAGACCTGAGTCCCGACACCTGACACCCGACACCTGAGACTTTATTGTTCCGCGTTCATAATTCATAATTCCTCATTCATTTCCTTTGGCGGGGTAGCTCAGATGGTTAGAGCGTGGGATTCATAACCCCAAGGTCGGCGGTTCGATCCCGCCCCCCGCTACCAATCATTTCAACACTTAACGAACACATCACGCTGTTATTCGATCGCGCTTTTCCGGAATTTTTCCGTAATTCACTCCGACAGGCTCCCGAACATTGCTTCGCCTTCGGCTCATGTCCGCTATAGCTTGCCGTCTTCTCTCGAAACTTGTATGCGTGTAGTCCGCTGACATCGTCGTTGTTGAATGTCCCAACAAGTCGCGGATTGTGTATGGGTCAGCGCCCGCTGCATTCAGCCTGCTCGCGAACGAGTGGCGTAAGTCATGGAACCGGAAATCTTCCAGCCTGCGTCACGTACTGCGCCTTTGAAGGCAGTTTTGAAATCGCTGATCATGCCCCCAGTGCGCCCACTGGTAAAAAGAAATTGCTTAGTTATGGCATTCCCGATCTGAGTCTCAGCTATCTGACGCGCCTCGGGAGTTAGAGGAATGGTACGCGGTTTTCCGTTTTTACTCTGCCTAACTATTAACTCATCCGGCTTAACCTCGATTCTTTGTCCGTTGACAGAGTAGAACCGAGACTGGTCAGACAGGTTGACGTCTCCAACTTCGAGTTTGCAAAACTCCCCTTTCCTTAAGCCAGTCTCAAGAACGAACCGGATTATTGGAAAGAGGTGGCTGCGACGACCGGCGAATTGAGCAAACAGTTTCGTCTCCTCGTCGTCGGTTAAGAATCGCTCTCTCTTGTTTCGCGCCGGCAGCTTCTTCTTTATCGCAGTCGGAATTAAGGGGCAGGGATTTGACCCTGCCACGCCTTCCCGAATTGCCATATTAAAGACTGAAGACGCCAACGCCACTTCCTTGTGGATCGTCGTAGGATCAAACAGTGCTTTGCGCCTGGAGAACGATTTCAAGCGCAAATTAGCGTACTGAGCGATGAGCATTGGCGTTATCTCTACAAATTTCTTGCTCGTGAAAAACTGTTTCAGTACGTCTCCCCTAAATTCGTCGTGCCGCCAACTAGCCTTATGCGCTTTTGCATAAGGTAGAAACACTCTATCGAAGAACACCCCGAAGTCCTCTAGACCGAACTCCCTTCCAAAAGTGCCGTCGAGTAACTGGGCTCGGACTTTAATGCGAACTTCCGACTCTCGATCACGAGCCTCTTGTTTTGAAGCGGAGAAGGGCAATCCTTTCTTTCCGTTGAGAGTTCTGGAGATCCTCTCACCACCTTCCATAAACTCAAATCGGAAATACTTCTCGCCTCTCCTTTTTTCCCTGATCATGTTTGCTCCTCCCGTCTTTGAAAGGGCAGATTGCAGGCGAGCTGGAGCGGCACCATCATAGTTTTTGAGTTTGAAGGTCGCAATAGATTATTTCCCAGCGACGGACAAATGTGTGCCATGTTTCTTTCTGCGCTTGGCTTTTCCTCCCGCCCTCGGCTTCGGGATGGGGACCCATTCAAGTAATTGAACCAGCGGAAAGCGCACCACTCCCTCGAGATCGGCAAAGGGGATCGGATGAACCGCAGCACCATCAATTGCCTTTTGCACCTGGTTCCGAAGATGTTGTTCGCTACATCCAAATAACAGAGCCGCTTCCTCAACAGAGATAAACTCCTTCGCTTTGATTTTCTCAATCGTTCGCCGCGTTTCTTCTGCTTCCTCATTGATGGGCGGCGCTTGCCCTGAGTCGTACAAAGAGGCCATCGTGCCGAGCAGTCCTTCTCTGAATTGATCGCAGATCCTCCCTAACGCGGCTTGAATGTCGTCAGTGTCATGGTGTCTATTGCACGTCATCATGTGCCTTGTCGCTGACCTGCTACCGAAGGCGCTGCCGTTACCTTTACTTGCAAGCCGTGATTTTCCGGGAGACTCGTAGGCTAAAACAGGAACCCGTCTGGCGATATGCTGGCAGTGGCTTTCCCGGTTGTTACCATCGCCGGGAGCGTCTGTCAGGGTTATTGCTTCGCGGCGTGGCCCTGGCCGCCTTTTTGCGTTCACAATCAAACCAAACAGCCGACCCTCTGGTGGACACTCCAGAAATGAGTCGGCTGTACCGGCGCTTTGATCATCTTGCAGGCGTGCAAAGTCGGCATTCCGACCAGTGTCATTGCCGACGCACTTGATCGTTCTGAAACTGAAATTGAAGCCGACCTTTATGAGTTGAAGGATCACAATGTGGTGACGATAGAGGAAGGTTTATGGTCCCTGAAGCCCTTACCGACTATCATAACTAGCGAGCATTCACAGGAAGTTTTAGCTGACACACTAGCGAGCCTTCTTAGTTATATCGACAACACGCCCGTCCACACAGACATTCGAGCCCATGTTGACAACGTTATCGCGCTGTCAAAAATATGCCGCCGATCGCACTCATCAAGTATTTAGTCAGCGAAGCCACCGAACTACGTATTAGACGACAGATCCGTCGTATAAGTACGAATCTGGTGGGATTATCCGAATCGCTTCTCCCAATAGATGCCTAATGTGAGCGTGATCGTCTGCTTCATCACACTTGAATAACCCAACTCCACAAGAGTGAGCCGGAGCCAACACAATCCTGCATGTTGGATTAAGAGCTGCTCTAACATTGGCGCACCCTCGCTGCCAAGATCTTTCTTCAACATCTCCAGTCTCCTCTTCCAGCACTCTTTGACCGCTGCTGTTGCGTGAGCATTCTCGATAACCATCAATTCTGCTAGATGGCCAGCGCTAGCGATGTCCCGCCACAGTTCCAACCTGCTGTTATCACTCAAAAGATTGGAGAGCGCCTTAACATGCACTATATGTTGTGGCCCGTGGGCCAGCTTTTTGTTTAGTTCTTCCTAGTGCCTCTTCTAATCTGCAATCGGCAATCTGAAATCGGCAATTGCGAACCTCGTCCCGCTCACCGCTGCTTCAAACCAGAGCCAAGTGTACGCACTTCTACACTCGGTGTTTAAGTCCAGACTGCCGGGCTCTTTAGTTTGGGTATCTTGTCTACCGCTCAAGCCAAGCAAGGTTTACAGCAATAGAGGACAAGTTGACTAAAGGTCTTGACTTCCTTATATCAAGGGCCCTATATGTGAGGGGTCTCTCACAGCTCCGTTACCTTGCATCACGCAGATGTTTTGTAGCTCAGCCTTACTTTTTAACCGCACCTAAAAAAGGAGTCTTTATGCATAAGTGCAAGCGATACGTGGTAGCCGTTGTCGTGCCTGTGATAGTTAAATCAAAGGTTGTAATGTCCTTCGCGTTGGTATTATTGTTTGTCGTAGCGCCACTGGCAGTTGCAGCTCAATCTCAAGAGACGGTACGCACGTTAGAGAAGATTCCCAGCAGGAATGAACCCGTGGAGATAGAGGCTAAAGTTGGGACCAAGAGTATTCGGTTAGGACAAGGCTTTATGGCCAATAACGATTGGTTGTCTGATGTATCTTTCAAGGTAAAGAACATTTCGGCCAAGCCAATCGTCCGGGTCGAACTTGAGTTACAATTTCCCGAAGTTCCATTTAATAACGCCGCATTTGTTCTACCAATTTCCTATGGACAGATACCGGGTCTGGCGGATTCCGGTCCCAAGGAACAGAGCCCTGTTGAACCGAATGAGACCTTGGAAATGGCGGTTGGTAGTGACACCTATGGTGGAATCAAACGCATCCTCACTGACAAAGGACCGGCCTTCGGGGTTACCAAGGTTCGCCTCCAAATCTCAATGATTATCTTCGCGGACGGAACCGCGTGGCGTAATGGGTTCCTTCTCAATCGTGATCCAAACAAACCCGGGCGATATATTCGCATTAGTAACAATATCGGCAGAATTAGAACCCCATCCGTGATGATGGGGTTTTTAGCTTCTAATCCGAAACGCCAGTTTCCCTCAATTACGAATTTCACAGATGCGAATTTCACAAGGACGAAGAGCTTTTTCAAACCAAGCCCGCTCCGTCCCACGACACTTCTTGAAGAATCGCAAACACCATGTAACGTGCGATACACAGGTACTTATTATGAATCCTGCGGAACGGAGTATTGTTCAACCGGCGGACAAGGACCCGGCACTTCGTGCAGTTTCACTCTGGAAGACGAATATGATTTTGGACCGTCTAATGCGTATTTTGGCGGGGTACATTCATATTATGCTTCAAAAACGGGTGCCCATGCGATCCTGCTCCCGGGTATCTTGACCGTACGGAGCAATGTGAGTTTCCATATACCCCAATCGTAATTGATATAGCGGGTAATGGATTTAACCTAACCAGCAACGAGGGCGGCGTGGCTTTCGACCTCAACAATGACGGAAGTTCCGAGTACCTTTCTTGGACGGCTTCCGGCTCGGATGAGGCCTGGCTCGCTCTAGACCGCAATGGTAACGGCACGATAGACAACGGTACAGAACTCTTTGGTAACTTCACAGCGCAGCCCGAGCCACCGGCGGGTGAAGAGAGAAACGGTTTCCTTGCCCTCGCTGCGTTTGATAAGTCTGGGGCTGGCGGTGACGGTAACGGTGTGATTGATAGGCGTGACGCGATATTTTCATCTCTGCGTCTCTGGCAGGACACAAATCATAACGGCATTTCAGAACCCGCAGAGCTTCACACATTCTCGGCGCTAGGTCTGAAAACCTTGGAATTGGAC